>NZ_JBLWTA010000028.1:0-27359 GCF_048270365.1 Celeribacter sp. | reverse complement strand
CCAGCACGTCGACCTGCCGAAGCTTCGCGACGATCTCTTCCGGCTTGTGTCTCTTCTGTCCCATTCGTTCGTCCTCCATCTGGCTCGAAAGCCTACTTCAAGAAGGACCACTTTTCTGGGGGCAGACCACTCCGCGTCAGACCCCGTCAATAGCCCCGGCCATATCGGCCAAACCCACCGCCAGAGTCTCCGTCAAACTGGATAAAACTTGGGGGCAACGTCACCTGGCGAAGCGGGCCGATCCGGCGTGAGTGTCGGATCGTGCCCGGCGGGACGCAGTCCCTCGGCCTGATCCAGCGCGCAGGACCGCAGGCTTGCTAGAAGCGCACCTCAAGTCTCGCGTTGGCGCCTTGTTCCACGGCATTGCGTCCGAAGCGCCCCTGATAGGTGAGCCCGACCTTCGCGCGGTCGCTGAAGTTGAAGCGAACGCCGGCCTGCAGGAGTGCGCTGTCGCGATCGATGGGCGCTCCCTGAACGGAGAAGCTGTCCAGGCCCGCAATGGCGAGGCGCCTCTCGGCCGTGACGCTGCCGATGGCATGCTGCCAGCCGAGACGTCCGGTCAGCTCGGTGGTCATGCCATCGCGCGTCGCCAGGGTTTTCGACAGGCGCATGCCAAGGTTCGTTGTCCCGAAGAACTGCCCTGAGGCCTTGCCGGAAAGCGCCACTTCGGCGGATCCGGTCTCCTTTATGGCGCCGGCATGGTGATGAACCACCGCGAGGCCGGCGTAGGGCTCAAGTCCGAGCCAGGGCGTCTCGACCCGATAGGAGAGGTCCGCGAAGGCCTGTGCGGTGCGCGATCCGTAGTCGGCGGTGACGGTCTCGTCGATGCCACCGAAGGCGACGTGACGGCTGGTCGATACCTGATGCCAGCTGTGGGAGACACCGGCGTCGACGCGAAGTGCGCCGGTGCGAACCGCGCCATAGGCGCCAAGCGTGAAGCTCTCCGCCGTAGCATTTGATCCGCGGTTGTCGACGCTTGCCGTTGACCGCCCGAAGCCGGTCAGGAGGCCGAGCCTGATATCCCGCGTCGGGCTGGATTCCACACCGAACAGCCCTCCACCGGTGCTGCTCGAAAGCCGGGCGGCATTGCCGTCACCATTGAACATCGCGTAGGCGCCCTGAGCCTGGCTCCAGATCTGCAGGTTCGTGAGAGGCTCCTGCGCTGTCGAGGGAGCCGCCTCGCCGTTGTTTTGGGCGAGGCTGTCGAAGCCGCTGGCAATGCGGTTGGTCACGGCATCGCGCAGACGGCCACTTTCGCTCACGAACATCGCCGGCAAGGAGGCGTGGATTTCGCCGGACAGACTGTCATAGGCGGCGCGGGCCGACGCGGCGTCGAGGCCGATCAGCGCGCCATAGAGCGTGGCGGAGGTTGCCGGACCGTCGAGGCTCGTGGCGACGGCCAACTGGTTGGCGGTCCGTGCCTGCGAGGCGAAATTCGCGCTGTTGCGGGTCAGCTCAAGCACCACCGCATTCGGCTGGTAGACGAGCGTTGCATCCAGGAAAGCGAAGCTCTCCGTCACGCTGTCGAAACTCCCGAAGACGCCGCTAGCGCCGGTCATGATCGTGTAGCTGGTCGACGGGGCAAGGGGAGCCGTACTTCCGCTCAACAGCGAAACATTGACCGTTCCGCCCGTCAGGTCGATGCGTCCAGTCGCCGTCGTCAGATCGCTCGCGCCGGTATCGTCCACCTCGACGGCGTAAATGCTTCCCGGGCCGAAGGAGGCGTCGCCGGCCACATTGATGGTCCCGATCGAGTTGCCGGGCGCAAGCGTTCCCCCCGAGGCCAGCGACAGACCGCCGATCGTGCCGTTGCCATGGAGCAGGGCGCCGTCGTTGACGGTAAAGCTGCCGGCAAGCGTGGTGTCGAGCGCATAGACGACACCCGAGTGCAGTTCGACATCGCCGGTGAAGTTCGATTGAAGCCGTGCCGCACCGGTGCGGTAGATCTCGGCCGAACCGGTAAAGCCGGAATAGTCACCCGAGAGCAGCGTCTCGCCGTTCCGGAAGGCGAGCGTGCCGTCGCCGGTGACGTCGGCTGCAAAGTCATAGGCCGCATCCCCGTGATTGAAGACGATGCTGCCGTCACCCGCGCCGAAAGCGACCGTGCCGGCCAGCAGCGTCCCCGCGCCGACCGGGGTCGCACCTTCCTCTGAGCCGAAGACGAGCGTGCCGCTTGAGTCGGCCGATGTGCCGAGTTCCAGCGTCCCGGTTCCGCCGCCGATTTCAGCAACGCCGTCTTCCGACAACACAAGCATTCCCTGCCCGCCGGAGCCGCTTCCCACCGCCGCAGCGGTTGCAATTGACAAGCGGCTGTCGGCCCCCGCGACAGTGACCTTAGCGCGGGAAGAGCTTCCGACGTCGAGGCTCGCGGCGTTGACCACGGCCTTATCCCAAATCCACAGGTTGCCGCTTCCGCTGCCGCCGGTCTCGCCCAGGGTCAGGTCCGAGCCGATGGTCCACAGCGTTCCCGCACCGGAAATCTCGAACTCGGCATCGCTTGTGCCGGCCGCGGTGATTGACCCACGCCCGCTCGACATGGTCTTGCCACTGCCGAAGCTGAGAACGCCCTCGTCGACGCTGATCGCGCCGGAGACGGTCGTGTCGCCGCGCAGAAACACGGTTCCGAACCCCGTCTTCGTGAGGTCGCCCAAGCCGGAGATTTCGCCGGAAAAGCGCGTGACGTCATCCTGATCCAGGACCAGGTCCGCTTCAGAGCCAGTGCTGGTCAGCGTGCCGCCGGTTCCCCACAGCCTCGACATCGTCAGGTCATGGCCCGCCAGGTCGAGGGTTCCGCCGTGGATCTCGTATTGGGTGTTGTCGGCGAAGGCGTTTGCGCCGCCGGCGCGCAACGTGCCGCCGTTCACCACTGTCGTGCCGGTGAAAGCGGAGTTGTTGCCGGTCAGGGTCGTGGTGCCGGCGAGGCCGGCGATCGTCCCGCGGCCTTGTATGTCGGTGGCGAAAGTGTAGCCGCCATCGGTGTGGTTGAAGACCAGAGAACCGTTACCGTTTCCGAAGGTGAGCGAACCGGCGGTCATGGTGCCGGCCGCTGCTGCGGTTTCGCCGGCTGCGGCGCCGATGTTCAGGACGCCCGCGCCACTGAAGCGCGCCACATAGACGGTCGAGGCTGAGTTCAATGCGCCGCCGTCGGTCAGGGTCAAGGTGGCGCTTTGCCCGTTCTGGCCGATGGTCACAACGCTGGCGGCATTGATTGAAGATCCCGGGCCTGTGACCGTGACCGTGGCGTTTGAGTCGGTCATAAATCCCAGGATAAGCAAATTTGATGTCTTGAGCTCGGCGCCATTGTCGATCGTGACCGTGCCGTTGCCATATGAGCCGATGAACATGTTGTCGCTTGCTGTGAAGGACGATCCCGGCCCAGATATGTTGAGCGTCCCCGTTGAACCGCCGAGGTGGCCGACGCGGGTGATTTCCCCCACCGACACTTTCGCACCGTTCGCAATGGACAGGTGACCGGTGCCCAGATAGCCTACCCTGAGATTCTCCGTAATTGACCAGGAAGAGTTCGCCCCCGTCACATTGACGGTGCCTGTGCTGTTCGCCGCCTCGCCGAGAAAGGCATTGTAACCGGTGGTCAGGCTGGCGCCCTCCGAGATGGTCAGGCTCCCGGCATCACCGCCCGCATAGCCGAGATAGGCACTATTGGAGCTGTTCAGTGACGTTCCGCTTCCCGAAACGGTCAACGTGCCTGTCTTTCCCACCTGGCCGCCCAGGTAGATGCGGTAGCTGTTGATGCCGGACCCGTTCGAGACCGTCGCCTCGCCATCCGCCACGTGAAAATTGCTTACGCTCGCCGTTGCCCCGTCGAGGTTGAGCGAGCCGCCTGAAACCGTCAGGTCTCCGAGCGCGGCACCGGCTGTGCCGGTCATGGTCCAGGTGGAGCTGCCTGTCTTCGACATGGCTTCAAAGCCGGTGTATTTGGTGCCGATATCGCCCAGATCGAAGCTCGCGCCAGGGCTGGTATCTCCTCCCAGGACAAGTGTGTCGCTCCCGCCACCCGCGACGACATTGCCGGTGATCGTTGAACCGGATCGTAGCTCCAGTGTGTTGGTGCCTGAGGTGAATTCGATGGCATTGGCGCGGACGCCGTCGCCGGAGAGCCCGCCGGCAATCGTGCCGCTGTTGACGATCGTCAGGTCTGAGCCGGAGATGCCGGTCCCGCTGACACCTTCGTTTCCGGCAGACCCCGTGCTGGCCATTATGGAACTACCGCCCGCGCCCCCTTGACCTCCCGCGCCACCGGTGATCGTCCCGGAGTTGTCGATGGTGAGGTTGCTGCCCGCGATGCCGGCCCCACCCGCACCGCCATTGCCGCCCCTCCCGCCATTGTCGGAGTGACGGAAGCCGCCATTGCCTCCGTTGCCACCGTGTCCGCCCGTGAGTGTGCCGCGGTTCTCGATCATGCCGTCGCTGCCGGAGACGGCGGCGGCGCCAGCTCCGCCGCCGCTGGCGTTCGCATTGACGGAGTCATAGGCGCCATTGCCGCCTGAACCGCCGTTGCCGCCGGTTGCGGACCCGGTCAGCCGCAGCGAAACCCCGCTCCCCGTAACGGCTGTCGTGCCAGAATCTCCCGCAGTGCTGGCGGCAGCGTCTGTTGCGTTGCCACCGTTGCCCCCATTCCGGCCGGCCGCAGTGCCCGACAAGGCGGCGGTGAGTGCATTGGTGGACGACTCGCCCGACAGCACCAGCGATGTGCCGGATGCGGCGAAGGGAGAGCCGGTGATCTCGACCGGGGCGCTTGCACGGACCGTGACGTTTGCCGCAAAGGCGGGCAATGTTCCAGTGACAGCAATGTTCGCGATGCCGGGATCGATCTCGATCACGTCGCCGTCCGACGAGGCATTCGCAATTGCCCAACTCAGCGACCCTGCGACCGTTCCGCTTCCGTCATCCGTTGCCTGCGTAACCGCATAGGTCGCCGCCTGTACCGTCTCGACGGACAAGGTCATGAGCGACGCGGCGCACAGGGCCGTCGAGGCGAGAAGCCGCACGGCACACCGGCGCGCGGGACTCGTCCGGCGGGCTTTCTGGCGGCTTTCATGCCTGTGAGCCCAGGGCCTTTCTGCACGGCTCGACATGTCATGTAGCGCTTCGCAAGGTGCGCGAGATGTCGTGTCGATCATGGCCATGGTTTCTCCCTCGAGCCGCACCGTCAGGTCATGTGACGGCGCGCCGCAGGAAAGCCGGCACGGCTCTCCTGCGGCGCAAGTCGTTTTCACAAGCCGCTTATGGCGTCGGAGGGGGAGGGAGTTGTATCCCCTGTTTAGGGGTTATTGTTCGATATCAGGCCTTTGCCGAGCCACAGAGCCATCAGGCTTGAGCGGCTGGAAACACCATATTTGCGGAAGATCCGCTTCACATGGTCATGAGTGGTATGCGGGCTCTGGTTGTTCTGCTCCGCGATGCGCTTCTCTGTCAGACCGAGCAGCAGCCCCTGCAGGACGAGCTGTTCGGTCGGGGTGAGTGGTGCCGAGGCGACACCAACCCCTTCGCCAAGCAGCTGGTGCCGGTAGAACCAGCGAAGCCCGCGCAGCGCATGGAAGATCAGGGCCTGATCCTCGCGGGAGAACGGCGTCTTTTCGAAGCTGCGGTGGAACCCGATTTGCAACTCCGCGTCGGCGCTCACGGGAATGCCCGCCCAGATGGAATCGTGCCGGTCCAGGGCTTTGTAGTAGCGCAGATAGGACGGCCCCTCGAACCACTCCGGCGTGGCCAGTTCGCTCAACAGCAGGACCCGGAACGTTCCGGCCAGTTCCACATTGCGCGTCGTGGTGATGTCCGGTTCGCCCTCGTCCATCTCCGCAAAGGCCTGGTCGATCGCCTCACTGGTGAACTCGCAAGGGTTCAGCGTGAAGAGACTGCGGGGCCGCCATCCCTTCATCGGATCGCCGCCCTGGTTCCAGTCCAGCCGCACGCAGCCGATCCAGTCCGCATTCTGCGCATCCACCATGGTGCAGATCTCTTCCAGCAGAAACCTGCGCGACGCCTGTATATCCACCGCGTCGAAGGCGGAAAGGTCGTCCCATAGCTCGTAGATCCTGTCGAGACTGGAAAAACCGATTTGCATGAAGAGTCCGTGAAATGATGAGGGAGCGTCGTAGACAATATAGCGAGTGCTGGCCCATGGTGTGATCCGGTATAACCACCTGATCGCAGTGCGCCTCATGGCGCTGCCAGTCCTCCCTTATGATCAAGGGGGAAAACTCCGCGATCCGGCGGTCCACGCTTGGGGAGCCGACCGCCGATGATTCCTCTCAAGCGAGGCTCTCGTTTTATCTTCGTTCTGTCGGCAGGACTGCTAGTCCCCAGTCCTCATTGAAGCCTTGTCATCGATGCTGACGGCGGACATCCAAAAAGTTGCAAAACTGCGCTCCCGATCAGCCAATGGAACCGCCTTCGACGACGCTGACGGGCATCAGAAGATGCTGAGCTTCTGCCCCTTCCGCGTCGATCAGGCCGATGAGTATCTTACTGATTTCATGACCGATTTCATAGGCAGGGGAGGCAACGCTGCACAGGGTTGGCTTGGAGAACTTCTGGAACAGGAAGGCGTTGTACCCGGTCACCATGAGGTTGCCGGGAACGGAGAGCCCGCATCGCTCTGCAGCCTGCATTGCCGCAAGGCCAAGCTGATCGTTGCCGCCCATCACCGCATCGGTGTTCGGGTGGCTCCGCAACCACGATTCGATCTCGTCGATGGATGCTTCGAAATCGTCTTCACTACAGGACAGATAGTCGATGCCCGCCCGGTTTCCCGCAGCCGCAGCCGCAGCGGCCGCCCGTCGCTCCATGGCCGGCCAAACCTGCCGAGAAGCTACGAACAAAATACGCTTGGCTCCCTTGTCGAGCAGTCGTTCGACAAGCATTCTTGCCCCTGCGCCATCGTCCTGGCGGACCGAAGAGACTTCAGGCAGGTCCGGAGGAGGTTCGTCCTGGATGACGACCATGGGGGGCGGCAACTGCGCAAGCTTTCTATAGACCTGCACCCTCTGTTCGCGTTCACCCGAGACCATGACGGCAAACCCGTCACAGCCGAAGCTGCGCTCCATCAGCGTGTCCAGTGCCTCCGGGCTGCGCAACCCGTTCACCATGAGACTGTAGCCTATGGTGGCGAGATAATTGCTCATCCCGGCGGCAACCTGGGTAATGTAGGGATCATCGAGAAAGCGTCGGTCTGGGTGCAGTACGGTCAGGCCGAGCGCAAATTCCTTTTGCAGCCTCAGGCTGCGGCCACTGCGTTGGGGCCGGTAGTTGAGTTCGCGAATTGCCTCGCGCACGCGCGCGGTCACTTCGTCGCCAACACGGGCCATGCGCCCGTTGATGACATTAGACACCGTCATCATGGAGACATTGGCAAGTTTTGCCACGTCCTTGAGGCTCGGCTTTTGTGACCGCCCGACGGCGGACTTCTTGGCCATATCGCGTTCAACCCAACTACCGCCCCGCCACAGGGGCCTTCAGCTTGCTTCCATTGATATACGCCGAATTGCGGCTGGAAGACCCTGGAGACTGTGGATAATCGGAGACTTATGCGCCCGGAAATGCGCTTATCCGCCCTTCCGGGTGCGTCCTTCAGCAGTTTGGCGCCTTCAGGCGGTGTGAAGAGACTTCACCAGTTCGATGGCGGATTGCCGGAAAACGGCTTCGGCATCCTTCGAGACATAGCAGGCAAGCTCCACCTCATAGCCGCCCTCGGCATAGCAGTCGGCTGGTGGCAGATAGCCTTCGGTGCCGTTTGTGTAGCCTCCAACAAAGGTCATTGCGAAGGGCGAAGCCTCGCGGATGGCAAGCCCCGTTGCCGAAAAGATCTCCATCGGAGCCGACACCAGCACCGCATCGCCGATGCGCAACGCGCGTATCGGGATCGGCACAGATGAAACATTCTGCACGCGCTGCGCCATGACGAGCATGATGTCGGCGCGCCGCGCCCGGAAATGGACATCGGCAAGCGTTTCGTGGTCCGCACCATTGTTCTTCAGCGCATGGAGTTCCGCCTTGGTTGCAGCCGCGCGTTCTTCCAGAACATCGATGGGTTCGAACGGCTTTACGGGCAGTTCGGCAACGGCTTCCGCCACGCGGATCGACGCGGGATTGTCGGCAAGCACCGTCTTCTTCTGAACACCGAGCGGGGCTCCGGATTCCACCACGTGGCTATAGTCCATGCGGTAGTTCATCGGAGACATCGCGGTAAGCGCAGTTGCGGCATCCGCCGCGATCCGGTTGCCGATCCGCTCGGCAAGCCGCACGTCGCCGCTCAGGGCTTCGAACGGGATCTGGTCGCCCGCGCTGCCCTGCAGGAACAGGCAGATACCGCCGACGAGCTTTTCGACGCCCTCTTTCAGGGCTCCGGGAAATTCAGCGCTGATCGCCGTATTCTGGTGTGCAAGCACGATAGGATGCGTGCCGTAGCCCACGACGCTCGCGATCGTGTTGCCGTCGAGATCGTCGAAACGCAGGAGCGCTATCGTCGTGTCGCGCAGCCCGCCCTGATGCGGGCTGACCACCATTCGCCCCTCAGGGGTGGAGAAACGCCGGGTCAGCGTGACCTCGCTTACACCATAGCCGGAGGCAACGCGGGCCGGCTGCAGGCTTTCAACCGCCAGGCGGCACGCCGAAAGGATGGCCTGCAGGGACTTCTCGCGCCATGCCGGCATCAGGTCCATGCCGGGCATGTCCGGCGACAGACCGTTTGTCGTCTCCGCATTCCAGACCGGTGCGCTGTGCGTGTGCGTGGCCCCTATGGAAATATCAGCGGCCGAAACGCCCGTTTCCCTCTCGATCGTCGCGCGTATCTCGTTGCAGACACTTGTCGGCAATCCCGTCAGATCAAGGTCGCAGACCAGAAGTCTTGTCCCGTCGTTTTCAAGGCAAAGCGCCGTCGCATGCAGCGGCAGGTGAATGCTCTCGGCAAGATCGACGGTACGCGCGCCCCACAGGATATGAGGGATACCCACCGGCGGTGTCATGTCCGCACGGCCCACTCCGCATTTCAACAAGGTCGTCTCCTCCATCATACGTAGTCCCGTGCCACGGCGGCGCCGCGCCGCCCCTTGAGAAGCTCGAAATCGCAGCCTTCATCCGCCTGCAGAATCTGATCTGAAAACAGCCGCTCGAAACCACCGGCCGGCGAGGCCGCCGGCACCCAGCTTGCCCTGCGACGCGCAAGGTCCTCGTCCGATACCTCAAGCACGATCGAGTTCGCCGATGCGTCGAGGGAGATCATGTCCCCGTTTTCCACCAGCGCGAGGGGGCCGCCGATGGCTGCCTCCGGTGAAACATGCAGGATGACCGTGCCATAGGCCGTGCCGCTCATGCGGGCATCGGAAATGCGCACCATGTCGGTCACGCCCTTCTGGAGCAGCTTGCGCGGAAGCCCCATGTTGCCGACCTCCGGCATGCCCGGATAGCCGCGCGGCCCGCAATTCTTCAAAACCAGGACACTGGTTTCGTCGACCTCCAGATCGGGGTCGTCGATCCTTGCGTGATAGTCGTCGATATCCTCGAAGACGACCGCCGCGCCGCGATGCGTCATCAAGGATGGCGTTGCGGCGGACGGCTTGATGATCGCCCCGTTCGGCGCCAGGTTGCCGCGCAGCACCACGATCCCCCCGTTCTGGGTAAGCGGGGCGGACATGGGGCGGATGACCTCATCGTTGAGAACCCGGATCGCGCCATTGTTCTCGGCAATCGTCCGCCCGTTCACAGTGAGGCAATCTCCGTGAAGACGCCCGGCATCCAGAAGCCTGCGCAGCACCGCCTGCATGCCCCCTGCATTGAAGAAGTCCTCCATGAGGAAGCGCCCCGAAGGCATCAGGTCAACGATGGTCGGAATATTGAGGCCGATACGGTTCCAGTCGTCGAGCGAGAACGGCACCTCGACCCGGCCTGCCAGCGCCTGCAGGTGAATGACCGCATTGGTCGAGCCGCCAATCGCGGCATTGGCGCAGATCGCGTTTTCGAAGGCCCCGCGCGTCAGGACACGCGACATGCGCAGATCCTGATGCACCATCTCGACAATGCGCTTGCCACTCATGAATGCCAGCACGCGCCGGCGCGCATCCACGGACGGAATGGCGGCATTTCCGGGAAGCGTGATTCCCATTGCTTCCGAAAGGCAGGCCATGGTCGAGGCGGTGCCCATCGTGTTGCAGGTTCCGGGCGAGCGGCTCATGGCCGCTTCCGCCGCCGAAAACTGTTCCGGCGAGATCGTTCCGGCCCGCATTTCCTCGCTGAGCCGCCAGACATCGGTGCCTGAACCCAGAACCTGCCCGTTGAAGTTCCCGCTCAGCATCGGCCCGGCCGACACGAGGAGAGCTGGCAGATCGCAGCTTGCCGCCCCCATGAGAAGGGCGGGCGTGGTCTTGTCGCAGCCCGCCAGCAGCACCACCCCGTCGATGGGGTTGGCGCGAATGCTCTCTTCCACTTCGATGGCGGCAAGATTGCGGAACATCATCGCGGTCGGGCGCATGTTCGATTCACCCAGCGACATCACCGGAAACTCGACGGGAAAGCCGCCCGCCTCGAAGATGCCGCGCCGCACATGTTCGGCCAGGTCGCGAAGCTGGCCGTTGCAGGGCGTCAGTTCCGACCATGAATTGCAGATGCCGATGACGGGCCGGCCGTCGAACAGGTGTGGAGGGAACCCCTGGTTCTTCATCCAGCTTCGGTGAATGAAGGCTCCCTTTTCATGCCCTCCGAACCATTCGGCGGACCGCAATGGGTCTTTTTTCTGGGTCATTTTGTGTCTCGCAAGGCTGGCGCGATGGTCCTGGTGATCTTCCGTTCGTGAAATCGGGGATATTCTGTCAGGCTGCGGCGGCCTTCAGCTCCTCGGCAAAATGGCAGGCCACCTGGTGGCGCTCGCCCAGTTCCCTGAGTGCCGGAGGCTCGCTTCGGCAGAGATCGCGCGCGAACGGGCAACGTTGGCTGAAGCGGCACCCCGGAGGCGGGTTGAGAGCGCTGGACACCTCCCCGCCAAGGCGCGCGCGGTTGCCCCGAAGGCGCGGATGAGCCACCGGGATCGCCGCCAGCAGCGCCTGCGTGTAGGGATGGCGCGGGGAGGCGTAGAGGGCATCCTTCCCGGCGATCTCCACCACCTCGCCCAGGTACATCACCGCAACGCGATCGGAGATGTGCCGCACGACCGAAAGGTCATGCGCGATGAAGAGGTAGGAGAGGTTGAACTCCTCCTGCAGGTCCTGCAGCAGGTTGATGACCTGAGCCTGGACCGAAACATCCAGCGCCGAGACCGCCTCGTCGCAGACGATGAAGCGCGGATCGGCCGCAAGGGCGCGCGCAATGCCGATGCGCTGGCGCTGGCCGCCCGAGAATTCGTGCGGATATCGCGTGATATGTGCCGCGTTGAGCCCCACCCGGTCGAGCAGCATGCCTGCGCGCTCGCGCATGGCCCGGCGCGTCATGGCACCCTGCACATAGAGCGGCTCGGTCACGATATCCTCGACCGTCATGCGTGGATTGAGGGAACTGAACGGATCCTGGAAGACGATCTGGATCGACTTGCGGATGGCCTTGAGTTCACCCGCATCGAGCTTCAACAGGTCGCGTCCCTGGAAAAGGACCTCTCCCTTGTCCGGCTCCATGAGGCGCAGAAGCAGCCGCCCGGTCGTGGATTTGCCGCAACCGGATTCTCCGACCAGACCAAGCGTTTCTCCCTCGCTGATATCGAAGCTCACCCGATTGACCGCCTGCACCGTACCGATGATCGTGCTCCGGAAGGGGCTGCGGATGGTGAAGTGCTTGGAAAGGTTCCGAACGGATAGAAGCGGTGCTTGGCTCATGCCTCGGCTCCCTCTGGTTGCGCCGCCGAGGCAAGGAGTTCATCCGCCCGGATACAGGCCGAGGCATGATTTTGTCCCACAGCGATCATTGGGGGTCTGCCGGTCTTGCAGGCCGGTTGCGCAAGGTCGCAGCGCGGCGCGAAGCGACAGCCGGGCGGCAGCGCGCCAAGGTTCGGCAGCGCGCCGGGGATGGTGGTGAGCCTGCGGGGGTTGCCGGTCAGCTCCGGCGTGCACTGCATGAGGCCCTTCGTGTAGGGGTGCGCTGGGCGGTCGAATATCTCCGTCACCGGTCCCTGTTCCGCGATCCGCCCGGAATACATGACCACCACCTTGTCAGCGCATTCAGCGATCACTCCCATGGCGTGGGTGATCAGCACGATAGCCATCTTGGTTTCGGCCTGGATTTCCAGAAGCAGGTCGAGAAGCTGAGCCTGGATGGTAACGTCCAGCGCCGTGGTGGGCTCGTCGGCGAGAAGCAGCTTGGGAGAGCATGACAGGGCGATGGCGATCATGACGCGCTGCCGCATGCCGCCCGAAAGCTGATGCGGATAATCGTTCATGCGTTGCGCAGGTGAGGGGATGCCGACCTTGGTCAGAAGCTCCAGTCCTCGGTCGAAGGCCGCGCGGTAGCTGATGCGCTCGTGAATACGGATCGGCTCGATCAGCTGGTCGCCGATCTTCAGAACCGGATTCAACGAACTCATTGGCTCTTGAAAGATCATGCCGATGGAGCGGCCACGCAGCCGGCGCATCTCCCGGTCGGAAGCGCGTGCAAGGTTGTGGCCGTTGAACATGATGCGTTCGGCTGTGACCTGCGACGTGCTCTTCGGCAGGAGCCCCATGATGGCAAGCGCTGTTACGCTCTTGCCTGAGCCGCTTTCACCGATAAGGCCGACGATCTCGCCCTCGTTCACGTCGAAGCTGACGTCGTCGACAGCTACCACCGTGCCTTCGTCGCCTGTGAAGGTCGTGCGCAGCCCTTCGACGCGCAGAATTGGCTCTTTTGGCATGGTCAGTGTTCCATCTTCACACGAGGGTCGAGAACGTCCCGCAGACCGTCGCCCAGAAGGTTCAGGCCCAATACCGTGATCGCGATGGCCATGCCGGGAATGACCGTCATCCACGGAGCCTCGCGGATATAGCTGCGGCCTTCGGAGATCATTATGCCCCAGCTGGGATCGGTGGGTGCTGCCCCGAGCCCCAAAAAGCTGAGCACTGCTTCCGAGAGGATCGCATAGGCGAAGACGAAACTGAGCTGCACCACCAGAGGCGCCATGCAGTTGGGCAGGATATGGCGCCGCAAGATATGGTAGTCGCCCGCACCCGCCGCCCGCGCCGCATTGACGAATTCGAGCTGGCTTACCTGCAGGACGGATGCTCGCAGGATACGCGCGGTGCGCGGAATGTAGACGACCGCCAGCGAGATCACTGCCGTCATGGCCGAGGCTCCCATCGCCGCGGCAATGCCGATTGCAAGCAGCACCGAGGGAAACGCCATAAGAGCATCCGACAGGCGCATGAGAATGCCGTCGAGACGCCGAAAATAGCCCGCAAGTGCCCCTAGAAGCACACCGAACACCGCATTCAGGAGAACGACGCCCAGACCGATCGCAAGGCTCAGCCGCGCGCCCCAGGCTACGCGGCTGAAAAGGTCGCGGCCCAGATTGTCGGTGCCCAGCAGGAATTCGAACGATGGCGGCTGGAAGCGGGAGCGGATGGCCATCTTGTTCGGATCGGCTGGTGAAATGATCGGTGCGAGGATGGCGATGGCCGTCACGAACAGGCATAGCCACAGGCCGATCATGAAGGAGCGGTGCCGGATGAGGCGACGCACGCGCCGCCCCGCGAAGAACCGTCTCAGGAAAGACGGAGCGCCTTGGCTGTCGTTCATTTCGAGACTGCTCATTGGACGCGCACCCTGGGATCGAGCCAGGCATAGAGCACATCGACCGCGATGTTCAGGATCAGAAGGACCGCTGCCACGAAGATGAGGCCTCCCTGGATCATGGGATAATCGCGGCCGAGGATCGCATTGCCCAGAAGCGCGCCGATCCCCGGCACGGCGAAGATGGTTTCCACGATGACTGACCCCGACAGAAGCACCGAAAGGATCATGCCGAGCACAGTGACGACGGGGATCAGCACATTGCTCATGGCGTGCTTGATGATCACCCGTGGCTCACTCGCGCCCTTTGCGCGGGCTGTGCGGATATAGTCTTGGCCGAGCACCTCCAGCATGGTGGAGCGGGTCAGGCGGGCAAGCAGGCCGATCTGCATCATGGCGAGCGAAAGAGCCGGCATGGTTGCCGCCAGGAACCAGCCCAGCGGGTCTTCGAAGAAGGGCACGTAGCCCCCCGTCGGCAGCCAGCCGAGATGCACCGAAAACAGGACGATCATCACGAGACCCAGCCAGAAATTGGGGACGGAAACCCCGATCAGCGCGAAGGCCATCGCCACCTGATCGATCCAGCAATTGTGTCTCATCGCCGCGATGACGCCGATGGAAAGCCCGAGGATGATTGTCAGGACGAGCGAATAGAGCGCCAGCGATATGCTGATGGGCGAACGCTCCAGCACCACCTTCAGGACCGGCTCTCCCAGAATGATGGAGTAGCCGAGATCGCCCTGAAAGAGGTTTCCGTAGAAGATCATGATCTGCGTCAGAAGGGACTTGTCGAGCCCCAGGGTCTGCCGCAGTTTGATGAGCTCGTCGGGCGTGGCGTTGGGGCCCGCCAGAACGGCGGCGGGATCCCCAGGCACCAGCTGCATGATCCCGAACGAGATCAGGCTGACGAGAAGCAGAATCGGCACGGCCTGGGCTATGCGCCTCAGCGTGTAATCAAGCATGTGACCTCCGAACGTTTTCGTGCCGGTTCACGCATGGCGGAACATGGGGCAGAAGGGCTGGCTATTCGGCCAGCCAGACGTTCGAGACACGCGTGTTGAAGAACGGCACATAGCCCTTCACATTGGCGCGCGTTGCCTGGTTCTTCGGCGTGACGCCGAAGGGAATTGCCATTACCTGCTCGAACACCCGCTCCTGCGCCTTGGCGAAAGCGGCCTGGCGCTCTTCCAGATCCGGACTCGTGCTCAGAACCCGGAATTCCTTCATGAACTCGGCGTCGGACTTGTTGTCCTTCGGCTTGTGCACGTTGGACGGGTCGGCAAGGTTGCGCAGCGACTGCGCGCCGCCCTGGGCGGTGACCGTGATCCAGCCGGTGTAGAAGAAGTTCCAGCCCTTCGTCTCGTTCACGCTCATGCCAAGCGCGGTGGGCCAGTCCAGGACCACCAGTTCGGCATTGATGCCCACGGCTTTCAACTGCTCCGACATGACGAGGGCCGCCGTGTAAAGGCGGGGAATATCCCTTGTCGTCAGGAGCTTGACCGTCTCGCCGTTGTAACCGGCTTCCTTGAGCAGGGCCTTGGCCTTCTCCGGGTCGTTCTGATTGTAATACTGGCTGCCGGCTTCCGAATAATAGGTCTGGCCGGGAAACTGGAACGACGGGTTGAGGCTGTAGGAGCCGTCGCTCATCGCATCCATGATTTCATCGAGGTTCATGGCCGCCTGGATCGCTTGGCGCACCTTCAGATTGTCCGTCGGCGGCTCCGAAAGATTGGGATAGGTGAGCCACAGAGCGGCATGCTTGAGCTGCGCCTGAACAATGTCCTTGTTGCCGGTGAGACGCTCCTTGGAGAGCGTCGGCACATCCTCGACGATATCCACCTCGCCCGTTTCGAGCGCTGCAAGACGAGCGCCGGGTTCTGCCAGCGTGCGGAACGTGACGGTGTCGACGCAAGCCTGCTTGCGTCCGGCAAAGCCTGACAGGCCTTCAAGCGTTTCGTTGGGCTTGTAGTCCTCGTAGCGCTTCAGTTTCACATGGCTGTCGGCCACGAATTCCTCAAGCTGGAACGGTCCGGTGCCGATGGGCTCGAGCCGGGTTGCCTCCGCGCTTGCCTGTTCCGAGGGAACGATGACGATCGGCACGGTCGATGCCGAAATGCTCTCCAGGAAACTCGCCTGCGGCTCCTTGAGAACGACGGCGAAAGTACCTTTGTCCGGCGTTTCCCAGTGATCGACTCCGCCGAGAGCGGACCGATCCACGCCGATGCGGCTGTACCGGTCGAAGGAAGCAGCCACGTCCGCCGAGGTCAGCGGCTTGCCATTGTGGAACTTCACACCTGGGCGGAGCTTGAAGGTGTAGGTCAGTTTGTCGTCGCTGACGTCGAGGGCTTCCGCGAGGTCGAGGACGGGCGCCATGTTCTCGTCGCGCGTCATCAGCGTCTCGAAGATGTTCATGGCGACATTGCGCGTCGCGTTCGCCGCATTCACATGCTGGTCAAGTGTGCCGAGCTTTGCCTCCATGCCCAACACCAGATCACCGCCCACATGACCGCAGAGTTCAGCATAAGCCGGGCCTGCGGCGACCACCATTGCGCCGGCGACCAGCAGGCCGTGCAACCGGTTTTTCGAGTTTCTGTGCGTCATTTCGCTCTACCCCTCTATTTTTTCTTGGCGTCATTATCCGAGGGCGCGGGTCGTGCCACGCTCTCGGATTTCGCTTTCTGGCAAGTGCGAGTCAGGAGGACTTACAGGATGCCATATTTCGCGAACACGGTTGCGAGGCGCTCTCCCGCCTCGAGATCGGCCAGCGTGTTGCGCTCGCCGCGCAGGCGTTCCTGCGCGACTTCGAGAACCCTGGCCTCTATCTCCTGCGGAACGACGACGACACCATCTGCATCGCCGAAGACGAGATCGCCGCTGTTGATCTTCACGCCGGAGCACTCGATGCCGACGTCAAGCGCCACGACCTTGCCGCGCCCCTTGCAATCCAGTGGCGCGATGCCTCCGTGAAAAACGGGAAAGCCCGAGGCAAGGATTTCGCGCGTGTCGCGCACCAGGCCGTCCATGACCGCCCCTGCCGACCCGCGAACCTTTGCAGCCGTGCTCAAGAGACCACCCCATGGCGCCATGCGTCCTGAGGTGCCGCATGCGAAAACCGGGATCTCATCGACCTTCAGGTCGTCCACCAGCTTGATCTCGAGCTCGTAGGGATTTTCGCCCGGAGCAGGACGCTCATAGACGTCCATGCAAAGCGCCGTACGCGCCCTTCCGACCATCACCAGAGAACTGTCGAGCGGCCGGATCGTGTGATGCATGGCCTGGTTCATGTACCCGAGATCGTCGAGGACGTCGGAGAGAAGGGCGGTGAAGAAGCGCTCCCTGAGTTCGGTCAGGGTCGGCTGCGGTTCGGTTTCCAGGGGGGCCATCTGTGCGGTCGCCTTCGTGGTGTTTGCATACTTGAATTGCAACAGGTTTATCGTTAAATCTTATGCGAAGGTCGCGCCGAGTCAATAGCCAATTTCGACGGCCGCCCCTCAAGCTGATGAAGGATGGAAAATGGGTTCACTCACAGGAATGACCGCCCTCGTCACCGCAGCGGGACAGGGAATAGGCTTTGCAAGCGCCCGAGCCCTGGCCGAGGCGGGCGCAATGGTGCACGCCACGGATATCAATGGAGAACGTCTCTCCGCGTTGGCCCGGCAAGCGGGCTCCATCGAGCCGCACCTGCTCGATGTCCGCGACATGAATGCCATCACCGCGCTGGTCGCAGGGATCGGCAAGATCGACATTCTCTTCAATTGCGCCGGCATCGTTCACAGCGGAACCGTGCTCGACGTCCGCGATGAAGACATCGATCTTGCCATGGACCTCAACGTCAAGGCGATGATCCGCACAATCAAGGCCGTGCTTCCTGGAATGCTGGGTCGGGGCAGCGGCAGCATCATCAACATGGCGTCGGTTGTATCGAGCGTGAAGGGCGCCCCCAATCGGTGTGTCTACGGCCTCACCAAGGCCGCGGTGGTCGGGCTCACCAAATCCGTCGCCGCCGACTATGTGGGCAGCGGAATTCGCTGCAATGCGATTTGCCCCGGCACCGTGGACAGCCCCTCGCTGCGCGAGCGGCTTGAAGCGACCGGCGATTATGAAGCGGCCCGCAAAGCCTTTGAGGGCCGTCAGCAGATGGGGCGACTGGGGACTGCTGAGGAAATCGCCGATCTCGTCGTGCATCTGGCCGGCGCCACCTACACCACCGGTCAGGCCTACGCCATCGACGGCGGCTGGACGGTCTGAAGCCATAGCGAAAGATGATGAAACTTGTGCGCTTTTGCGCAACCGGTGCAGAAAAGCCCGACCTTGTCGACGACAGCGGCGAACTGCGCGATTTCTCGTCCTATGTTGCGGACATTGCCGGGGAAACGCTTTCGTCCGCAGGGCTCGCGGCTCTGGCGGCACTCGATCCGTCGTCCCCGCCTTGTGTCGCGGCACCAACAAACTCATCTGCATCGGGCTGAATTACGGCGATCACGCGCGTGCTGAATAGCCCCGAGTTTGGTGGACACCGTCGGCGTACGTTTCCTGCTGCCGTTCGAACTCGACGGGTGGCAGTATCCCGTTCCTTACGCGCTTGCGCTTCGGGTTCTATAACATCTCGACGTAGTCGAACACGTCCTTCCTTGCCTCCTCGCGCGCTTGAGGAGATTGAAGAAGCTCTCCGCCACGGCATTGTCAGGGCAGTTGCCGCGCCGGCTCATCGAGTGCTCAAGAATGTGGTGCTTCAGGAACGCCGCCCAGTTCATGCTGGTGAACTGCGAGCCCTGATCGGACTGGACCAGAACCTTGCTCTTCGGCTCTCTACGCCACACCGCCATGAGCGACACCTGCAGCACGACATCAGTGGTCTGCCTGCTCTGCAGCGACCAGCCGATGATGCGGCGCGAGAACGGGTCGATCACCGCGGCCAGCCTGGCGAGGCGCACGATGCGGTGGGGCAACCGGTCTCTCCCTGATCGAGGAGGTCGTCATGCCGCTTGCGGTAGCCGTGGACCCTGTCGCTTTCCTTCCACGCCTTGCTGAGGAGTGCGGTCTGACAGGGATCTTCCCGAGCCCGTTTGCTCGGCGGGTTTTTCAGCCATGCATAGAAACCACTGGGCCGGATACGCAGGCAGCCGCACGTCGCACGCGCCGTGAACTGCTGACGATGCTCGGCGACAAACGCGTATTTCACTTTGCGTCCTTGGCGAAATACGCGTTCGCTTCCTGATGGCTTCGATAACTTCTTCTTCCACGCGTGGAGCGAGTGTTGGCTCACGCCCGGCCGCTGCGACACCTCCGCAGCCGGATAGCCCCGCTCGGTGATCTGCGCGACAGCATCGCGTTTGAACTCCTCACTGAAATTGCCGGATCCCATCATGGCCTCCTTGCCTCAAAATCAGGGAAGAAGGCATCCACAAATCCAAGGTTTGTTCATCTTATGTTCGTTCCAGTGGCACGAAAAACCGTTCCCTTCTTTGCGCTCCGACAACTTCTCCGATCGTGAAACAGGCTAGGGCTTTTGCGATCCGCAACAGGGAACAGGTCGGTCACGATGTCTGAAATCCTTACGAAATCGCGGGCGCGGAACATCTTCTATGGAGGGTCACTCTTCTTCATAGCGGTCTTCGTCGCCCTCACGGTCCAAAGCCACCGCTATGTCGTCTCCACCTCCACGGCCGGAATGCCGCTCTCAGACGAGGTGCGCCTCGGCAAGCATGTTTGGGAGCGAAACAGCTGCATCAATTGCCACACTCTTCATGGCGAGGGCGCCTATTTCGCTCCCGAGGTCGGCAACGTGATGACCCGCTGGGGCGTGCTGGAGGACAAGCAGGCCGCCTACGAGATGCTCGACGCCTGGATGAAGGCGCAGCCCTCCGGAATCGAGGGGCGCAGGCAGATGCCCCACTTCGAGATCACCGAGGAAGAGATGCGCGGACTGGCCGAGTTTCTTCGCTGGGCCGATCAGACGGATACGCAGAACTGGCCACCGAACGACGCGGGCTGAGGGAGAACACTCATGAGATATGCATCGCAGAAAGTTGCCCTTGCCTACTTCGTGGCGGCCATGGGCCTGTTTGCCATCCAGGTTCTGGGCGGCCTGCTCGCCGGCTGGATCTACGTATCGCCGAACACGCTTTCCGAAATCCTGCCCTTCAACATCATCCGCATGATCCACACCAACGCTCTGATCGTGTGGCTTCTTCTCGGCTTCTTCGGCGCTGCCTACTATCTGGTGCCTGAGGAAAGCGAGCGGGAGATCTATTCGGTCAAGCTCGCGTGGCTGCAGCTTGCCATTCTCGTCATTGGCACGCTGGGCGCCGTCGCGAGCTATCTGGTCGGCATTCACGGCGGACGTGAGTTCCTGGAACAGCCGCTCTGGGTGAAGTTTGGCATCCTTGTTGCCGCTGTGATCTTCCTCTTCAACATCTCCTTGACCGTTCTTGCGGGACGCAAGACGGCCATCACGAATGTGCTTTTGATGGGACTCTGGCTCCTGTCGTTGCTGTGGATCTTCGCTTTCATCAACCCGGACAACCTCAGCCTCGACAAGATGTACTGGTGGTTCGTCGTGCATCTGTGGGTGGAAGCCACATGGGAGCTGGTGATGGCCTCGATCCTCGCCTTCCTGCTGCTGAAGCTCACCGGCGTCGACCGCGAGGTCATCGAGAAGTGGCTCTATGTGATCGTTGCAACGGCACTGGTCTCCGGCATTCTCGGCACCGGTCACCATTTCTACTGGATCGGCCTGCCCGCCTACTGGCAATGGGTCGGGTCGGTGTTCTCGACTTTCGAGGTCGTTCCGTTCTTCGCCATGATGAGCTTTGCCTTCCTGATGGTCTGGAAGGGGCGTCGCAACCATCCGAACAAGGCCGCTCTGCTGTGGTCGCTCGGCTCATCGACGGTGGCCTTCTTCGGCGCCGGCGTTTGGGGCTTCCTGCATACGCTGCACGGCGTCAACTACTACACCCACGGTACCCAGGTGACGGCGGCGCACGGCCATCTCTCCTTCTACGGAGCCTATGTCGCGCTGAACCTGGCGGTCTTCACCTACGCCATGCCGATCCTGAGGGGCCGGGCGCCTTATAATCAGGTGCTGAACATGGCGAGCTTCTGGCTGATGACCGGTGGCATGGCCTTCATGACCTTTGTGCTGACCTTCGCCGGAACGATCCAGACCCACATGCAGCGGGTCGTGGGCGACTACTACATGGACGTCCAGGACCAGCTTGGCCTGTTCTACATGATGCGCTTCGGCGCGGGCATCGCGGTCGTACTCGGGGCATTGCTGTTCATCTACGCCATTCTGTTTCCGCGCCGCGAGGTTGTCACTCCGGGAACCAAGGTGGCCGCGCCTGAAGGAGGTCTGGCATGAGTGTCCAGAAAAGCACCGGGCCTTTGCGCGAAGTTCCCTTCTACCAGTCGACCGGGAACGAGTGCACGCTCTTCCAGGCCGCCTATGAAAACGGTCTGCCCCTTCTTCTGAAGGGGCCGACCGGCTGCGGCAAGACCCGCTTTGTCGAGCACATGGCCGCCTGCCTGAACCGGCCGCTCTACACGGTCGCCTGCCATGACGACCTCTCGGCGGCCGATTTGATCGGCCGCTACCTCCTGCGTGGCGGCGAGACGGAATGGGTGGACGGTCCGCTGACCCGCGCGGTGCGCGAAGGTGCGATCTGCTATCTCGACGAGGTGGTCGAAGCGCGCAAGGATGTCACCGTGGTGCTGCATCCGCTTACCGACAACCGCCGAACGCTTCCCATCGACCGCACCGGAGAAGAGCTCAAGGCGCCACGAGAATTCATGCTCGTGGCGAGCTACAACCCAGGTTACCAGAACATTCTAAAGCGCCTGAAGCCTTCGACCCGTCAGCGGTTCCTGTCGATCAGCTTCACGTTCCCTGATGTGGCGACGGAGACGGCTGTCATCGTTCGCGAAAGCGGATTGCCGGAGGAACGGGCTGCGTCACTCGTCCGGCTCGCCGGACATATCCGCGCGCTTTCGGGCATGGACCTTGAGGAAGGCGTCTCGACCCGGCTGCTGATTTACGCCGCGACCCTGATTGCCGGCGGCATGACGCTGGAGCGCGCACTCGATGCGGCGGTGATCGAGCCCATGAGCGACGAACCGGACGTGCAGCGCGCGCTGCGCGATCTCGTCGCGACGGTCTACGGCTAGGAGCGGTGCGGCCATGTTCAATCCCCTGGACCTGCTGGAGCCGGAAGAAGCTGTCGGCAATCTCTGGCACGACTGGGCGAGCCGCCTGGCCGCGCCTGAGCAGAATACCGGCAGTGCGGTGACGCTGGAGGCCGTGCGCCCCAGTATCGCCGTGCTCTTTCGCGCACTCGGCGGCGCAAGCGGCGTCGAGATCGCCGAGGCCCCGGCCATAGGCGCAGCTCATCGGCGTGGCGCAGCCGAAACGCTTGCCGACGCACGCCCCATGGAAACGCCCGCCACCTTCGATGGCGAGCATCTTCGCCTGCCGGGCGTCATGGACCATTTTGCGGATCCGCGGCTGAACAAGGCCGCCTATCTCTGGCTTGCCGCGCTTTGCGCGCACACGACACATGTCGAAACCCTGCCGGAAGATCCGCTGGCGGCGGATCTTGTTCGCCTTGCCCGCCTGCGCGAGGCAACTGCGATGACGCTCAAGACCTGTCCCGGGCTCGGTTTGAGCCACCGCGCCCTGCGCCGCCAGGTGCTGGCAACCCGCGTGGCACAACCGCGCGGAGAGGCAGAGCAGGCGGTCGAAGGCCTCATCCGCGCCAGCCTCGGGTCCACGAGCCCACTGTCACGGCTGGCGCGCGAGCTTGCCGGAAGCTCTTGCGAAGAGATTGTGGCACCGCGCGGCTACCGTTCGCCGCGCTCGGTCGCGATATGGCCACGGCTCATCGCCCGCAGGCCGGGCAGCGCTGCGGCAGAGGAAACTCCGGGCGCCTCTCCGCAGGGCCTGGCGACGACCACGCGCAAGGTTGGCAAGCGCGAGAACCGTGACGAGGCGAACCGTCGGGACAGCTTCATCATTCATCGCTTCGAGGCGATCATGAGCTGGGTCGAGAGCCTCAACCTGAACCGCTCGGTCGAGGACGATGATGACGAAAACGCTCAGAAGGCGGCCGAAGACCAGGAGCATATCACCCTGTCACGCCATGACCGGCGCGCGGCAACCCGTCTGCGGCTTCATCTCGACCTTGCCCCGCAAGATGCAGATCACGAGGCGCTTGCGGACAGGCATGTCTATCCGGAATGGAGCCACAGAAGCCGCACCTATCTGCCGGGCCACTGTCGGGTCCTGGAGAGCGAGGCGCCGGTCTCCGCACGTCGGGAGGCGAGTTCCGATCCCCGTCTTGTCGAGCGCGTGCGCCGCCAGTTCGAAAGTATGCATCCGCGCCGCATCATGCGCGCACGCCAGACAGACGGGACAGAACTCGACCTCGATGCAGTCGTTGCCAACCGCATCGCTCTTCGGGCGACGGGTGAAAGCAGCGACCGGCTCTACCGCGACCTGCGGGTGACCGAGCGCGATCTTGCCGTCGCGGTGCTCATGGACTGCTCGCGCTCCACGGAAGCGGTGATCGGCGAGCGGGCGATCATCGATACGGCCCGGGAAGCCCTCGGTGCGCTCACGTCTGGTATCGATGCGGCAGGTGACAGGGTCGCCGTGTGGGGCTTCTCCTCACTGCGCCGCGACCGCGTTTTCCTGAGCCGCTGCAAAGACTTCGCAACACCGATGTCAGAACAGGTTCAGGCCCGTATCGCCGGCCTGAAGCCCGGTCACTACACGCGGCTGGGTGCCGCCATCCGGCACGTCTCGGCAAAGCTTGGCGAGGAGCCCGCGACCCGCAAGCTGTTGCTTGTGTTGACCGACGGCAAACCCAACGATCTTGATCACTACGAGGGTATCCATGGCATCGAGGACAGCCGCATGGCGGTGCGAGAGGCCAGGAGCGCGAGCCAGGCGGTGCACGCAATCGTGGTGGATGCCGACGGGCAGGACTGGTTCGCCCGTATCTTCAACCGGTCGGGCTTCACACTCCTGCCTGATCCTGCGCGCCTGACGGGCGCTCTTCCCAAAATCTACCGTTCCCTGATCGAGGAGACCTGACATGCGCGCGCTTTCCCTTCTTCGCACTCCGATCGCGGCTCTTGCAGGCATGGTAGCGGGCCTTTCGCCAACCTTTGCGAAGACCTTTGACCGGCCAATCCCGAAGCCGCAGACCGGCGAAGCCGAGGTCTGGTTTCTCGTCGCCTCTCTTGCCCTCGTCCTGTCGCTTGCTGCGGTGCAATGGTTGGTCGCGCGCCGATGACCGCTCGGCCAGGCTGGCGGCTTGTTGCCGCACTTTTTCCCTTTGGCGCGGGTGCGGCGGCGGTCAATCTCTTCTTCGCCTCGCTCATCGCGAGTTGGGTCGGTTGGCCGGTTCTCAGTCCGTACCAGGCCGCCGTCGGCGGGCTGGTGCTTGGCGCACCGGCCACCTGGTTCTTTGCGCAACACATGACGAAGCTGATGCGCCGCGCCGATGGCCAGTCCCGGATCGAGATGGAAGGTGCCCCGCCCGACGACGGCTCAGTTCCCTTCAAGTGAAACAAGGTAACGGCGAACGCTTTCCGCGTCCTGATCACTCTCCGACGCGCTGGAACTGCGCATTTCGGCAGGCGCCATCCAGCCGGGCTCGACGTTTTCCATGTTCGGAAGCTGGTGGGCGATCCCCTTGTGGCAGTCGATGCAGGTCGCCTCGCCTGAGATCAGGAACCGCCGGTGAATGTCCGCTGCCCGGACGGTCTGTTTGCCGAAGTCCATGGCAGCGTCGGAATGACAGTTACGGCACTCAAGACTGTCGTTGGCCTTGAGGCGCGCCCATTCGTGCTTGGCGAGCTCGAGCCGGTGATCGAGGAATTTCCTGCGCGTATTGATCGTGCCGAAGATATGTCCCCATACCTCCTTCGAGGCCTGCATCTTTCGAGCGATCTTGTCTGTCCAGTCATGAGGCACATGGCAGTCGGGGCAGGAGGCTCGCACCCCAGAACGATTGGAAAAATGCACTGTACGGGTCAGCTCCTCATAAGGGTTCGCCTCCATCTCGTGGCAGCTGATGCAGAACGCCTCCGTGTTGGTGATCTCAAGGGCGGTGTTGAACGCGCCCCAGAAGATTACACCGCCTATGAACCCACCAAGCGTCAGAAACCCCAATCCGAAATGAACGCTGGGCCGCGCGAGAATTTGCCAGGCCCAATGACAGGCAGCCTTGATCCGCCTCCACATGGCTCACCGATCCCCGGCCGGTTTCGGCCCCAGTTCGCTCATGTCGACAAAGGTGTTCTTGACCAGCGGCGACACATCTCTTTGAGGGACATGGCACATGGTGCAGAAATAGCGACGCGGTGACACGTCCGCGAGCATCTGCCCCTCCCGGGTCATGAAATGGGTGATGCTGATCATCGGTGCTCCTGCGGCTTCCGCAAACTCGCGCCGGTGACAGGACAGGCAGCGGTTGGCATTCACGGTGAGCTGATAGCCCTCGATGGAGTGCGGGATGACGGGCGGCTGTTCCGGGTAAGCCCGGGTTTTGCGGACATCATCCGTAACCTGCTTGGGAACCGGCGGGGCCGCAGCGTTTTCCATCGGGTGCGTTTCGCCCGTCAGTCGCGGAGCGTCCTGGGACAGGGCAGGGATGGCAAACGCGACGACACATGTGAGGATCAGCGCGGCGACGGGCCACGTTTTTCCTGCCGTCTCTGGTTTCAGACGGCGGCTATCTGAACAGCGCATTTCTTGAAGTCCGTCTGTTTGGAGATGGGATCGGTCGCGTCGAGCGTGACCTTGTTGATGAGCACGCTGGCATCGAACCACGGCACGAACACCACGCCGCGGGGCATGCGGTTGCGGCCCCGGGTTTCGACCCGCGTGCGGATCTCCCCACGCCGCGAGCGTAGAACCACTTCCGCCCCTTGGTTCAAGCCGCGCTCGCGCGCGTCCTGCGGATGCATGAAAACCCGCGCGCCGGGGAACGCTTTGTAGAGTTCTGGAACACGCATCGTCATCGAGCCTGAGTGCCAATGCTCGAGCACACGGCCCGTCACCAGCCAGAGGTCGAACTCGTCATCCGGACTTTCCGCCGGAGGCTCGTAGGGAACGGCGAGAATGACCGCTCGCCCGTCGGGTCGGCCGTAGAACTCGACCTCTCGTCCCTTGCCGACATACGGATCGTAACCCTCGCGGAAGCGCCAACGCGTTTCCTGACCATCGACCACCGGCCAGCGAAGGCCGCGCTCCTGATGATAGCGGTCGTAGGGTGCGAGATCATGCCCGTGTCCCCGCCCGAACGAGGCATATTCCTCGAACAGCCCCTTCTGGACGTAAAAACCGAAATGCTGAGATTCCTGGTTCGCGTAGTCGGGATTTGTCTCGGACAGTGGGAACGCGTTGACGTTGCCGTTCTCAAACAGAACCTCGTAGAGGGTCTTGCCTTTGTAGGAGGGATTTGCGTCGAGAATCTCCTGTGGCCAAGCATCATCGGTCGTCAGGCGTTTCGAGAACTCCATGACCTGCCAGACATCGGATTGAGCCTCACCTGGCGCATTGACAAGCTGGTGCCAGACATGGGTGCGCCGCTCAGCATTGCCGTAAGCCCCTTCCTTCTCGACCCACATGGCTGCGGGAAGTATGAGATCGGCCGCCATCGCCGTTACAGTCGGATAGGCGTCCGAAACGATGATGAAATTGTCCGGATTGCGATAGCCCGGATAGGTCTCGCCGGAGCTATTGGGAGCCGCCTGGAGGTTGTTGTTGACCTGTATCCAGTACCAGTTGAGCTTGCCGTCATGGAGCATCCGGTCTTGGAGAACGGCATGATAGCCGGGTTTCTCGGGGATCAGACCTTCCGGCAGCTTCCACGTCTTCTCCGCACGCCTTCGGTGCTCCGGGTTCGTGACCACCATGTCCGCTGGCAGCCTGTGTGCGAAGGTGCCGACCTCTCGCGCGGTGCCGCAGGCCGACGGTTGCCCCGTCAGCGAGAACGGGCTGTTGCCCGGTTCGGAAATCTTCCCGGTCAACAGATGGAGATTGTAGGCCATCTGGTTCGCCCAGACGCCACGAACGTGCTGGTTGAACCCCATGGTCCAGAGCGACATCACCTTCTTGTCAGGGTCAGCATATAGTTCGGCGAGTTCGAGCAGGAAATCCGGCTCGACGCCGGAGATCTCTGACACCCGCTCCAGCGTGTATTCGGCGACATGCGACTTGAATGCCTCGAAGTCGATCGGCTCCATCTTTCCGGCTGAGGCGGCACCGGTTGCACGCTGTTGCAGCTCGTGCTCGGGACGAAGGCCATAACCGATATCGGTCTGCCCTTTCATGAAGGTCGTGTGCCTGTTTACGAACTCCTCGTTGACCCGCCCTGTCTGTATGATGTGGTTGGCGATGAAGTTCAGGATCGCCAAATCCGTTCCCGGCTTGAACACGATCGGGATGTCGGCCAGATCCATCGAGCGGTTTGTGAAGGTTGACAGGACCGCACAGCGCACATGCTCGTGGCCCAGCCTGCGGTCTGCCAGACGCGTCCACAGGATCGGGTGCATCTCGGCCATGTTCGAGCCCCACAGCACAAAGGCGTCGGCGTGCTCGAAATCATCGTAGCACCCCATGGGTTCGTCGATGCCGAAGGTGCGCATGA
>NZ_JBLWTA010000027.1:0-29138 GCF_048270365.1 Celeribacter sp. | reverse complement strand
TCAGGTGCTCTTCAGGTCGCGTCGAAACACTGGTTAGATTTGTCCCGCATCTTTTGTTGTGCGGAACTATGCGTCACGCGAAGTGAGGTGCCCCTAGATTTGTTGGCGCTTTGCTTGGTAATTTTGGAAGCAAAGGAAGGCGCAAATGTCAGAGTAAATTCGCTACTCAGAAGAGTTCAAGATCGACGCTGTGGCTCAGGTCAAAGCGTGGCTATTCAGTCAAGGATGTGGTTGACTGGCGCGGCATCAGCACAAAATCTCTCTACACTTGGATAGCGCAATTTTCGAAGCCACAAAGGCAGACAGACCAAGAGGTCGAGATCCGGCGGCGTAAAAAGGAACTCGCTCGGGTCACTGAAGAGCGCGACATTCTAAAAAACCGTTCCGGGCCGTTGCCCGCCTGCGTGCAGTATGTCCGTCGTCAGAGTTTTTGGCGCAGTTATCTCTGGGTGGCGCGCACCGTCGAGCATGGCGCAGGCGGCTATGGCTCGCCGCGCAAACGCTTTGCTGTGGCGCTTGGCTGCGATCTCGCCCATGCCGACCGGCTGATCTATGCCCGTGGACTGGATCTGCGCAATCACGATCTGGCGACACCGATCGGAGCCGGATGCAAGGTCTGCGAACGTCCGGCCTGCCCACAGCGCGCCTTTCCCATGGTCGGGCGCCCGCTGGCGACCGATCCGGCCCAATCGCGTTTCGCCCCCTATTCCGGGGACTGATGCCCTATGTGGTCTTGCGATGTGGTCTTGCGCGGGCAGGCAGGAGGTGCGGCCACAGCCTTGAGCTAAAGCGTTTTTCGTTTAATCTGAATCGGATTGAGCGAAAAACGTTGCCACACTGAATTGATAGTGCTGCGTTTCTCAAAAATTGAGTGCCTCAAGTTTTTTGAGAAACGCTTTAAGCCGCACCCGTTGACCTTTAGAATTTGGCATTCCCATCCGTCTGAGAACATGCCCCCACGTGATCGTAAGCTGCGCCGATCTCCTTCATCATGATGGACAGAGAGGTCGGCCCGGCCGCCGTTGTGTACCAGGCCTCGGGATCGACAAAGATCACGCGGTCGTCCTGCCATGCTTTTGTGGCTTCTACGAGCGGATTGGCGATCTGGTCTTTTGTCAGAGTCGGGCGGCCTTCCATAACTGCGGTGCGGTCGATCATAAAAATCAGATCCGGGTTCGATTTCTGGATGAATTCACTTGTGACCGGCTGGCCATGAAGGCCGGTTTCGCCAACCGCTCCGGCGGGTTTCACGCCCAGTTCGTTGAAGACGAACCCATAGCGAGACTGCTGCCCAAAGGAGCTGAATGCGCCGTTGTTATGCAACAGGATCAGCGCCTTATCCGAACAGCCAGACATCTGGGCGTTCAGCGCACTCACCTGACCATCCAGCTCTTCAATACCCGCACGGGCAACGTCTTCCTTGTCGAACACTTTGCCCAGCGTCTCGAAATGATCCCGAACGGCCGCAAGATGCCCTTTGGAGCTGTCGCGATAGTCCACCTCAAAATAAACCACCGGCGCGAAGGAGGAAATATCCGCGTAATGTTCGGCCTGAAGCGGACTCATCAGAACCAGATCGGGCTCCGCCTCATAGAGCTTTTCGACATTGGGTTTGACGATGAAACCGACGTCTTTCACTGCCGGGTCATCCCCGTAGGCCGACAGGAAATTCGGCACAAAATCCTTGGGAATCCCTGCAACCGGAACGCCAAGGCTGTCAAGAAAGTCGAGATCGTTCATGCCAAGGGCCACGACCCGCTCCGGCACTTGTTGCAATGTGATTTCGCCCATCTGATCTGTCAGCGTCAGGGGAAAATCAGCGGCCTCTACGGTCAGGACCGGCGTGAAAAACAGCGTTGCCGCCAGTGCGATTTTGGGGATGGAAAACGTCATGTCAGGTCCTTTGATCGGAGGTGAAATAGTTGCACAGAAGCCCGCCCTCATGGCGCAGCACCTGAAAATCGAGGGAATAAAGCGCGGACAGGCGAGGTTCGGTAACCATCTCCGCGACAGGCCCGCTGCCCACGAGACGCCCGCCCTTCAGCGCAATGATGTGATCGGCGTAATTGGCCGCAAAGTTTATGTCGTGGATGACGACGGCCACGGTGCGTCCCCGGTCATCGCAGAGCTGCCGCAGCGCGCGCATGATGTGCACCGCGTGATGCATGTCGAGATTGTTCAACGGCTCATCGAGCAACAGACATTCGGTCTCTTGGGCGATGGTCATGGCGAGATAGGCCATCTGCCGTTGCCCGCCGCTCAACGCGTCAATGTTGCGGTGGCGCAGGTCGTCCAGCCCCAGAAAGGCGAGCGCCCTGTCGATGGCCGCGCGATCCTGCGGTGTCAAACGCCCACGACTGTAGGGGAACCGCCCGAAGGCCACGACCTCCTCAACCGTCAGCCGCAGATCGAGCCCCGGCATCTGGCGCAGGGTGGCGACGTGTCGGGCAAAATCGCGGGGCGGTATCTCTCCGAGAGGCTGACCCTTCAACGTGGCCTGCCCGGACGAAGGCGTCAAAAGCCGTGCCATGATCATCAGAGCGGTGCTTTTGCCTGCGCCATTCGGCCCGATGATGGCCGTCATTTTGCCTTCGGGAAGCGTAGCAGAGATCCCCTCGATCACGGGCACATCGCCATAGGTTTTTGAAATGTCGGTGAGCGTGATCATGCCTGCCCTCTTGGCTGTCTGAGGAGGAGGAAAAGGAAATAGGCACCGCAGATCAGGTTGATCAGAATGCCCACTGTCGTGCCGAACCCGAACACATGCTGCACGGTGATTTCCGCCAAAAGCAGCATGCCGACTGCGATGACACAGCCCATGGGCAGGGTGTCGCGATGACGGCGGCTTTTGGTCAGCGCATAGGCGATATTGGCGATAAAGATGCCCATGAAGGCCGAAGGTCCGATCAGACTTGTGGCGGCAGCAACCAGAACGGCGATCAGCATCAGGCACACCCGCACCTCACGTGGGTGATCCAGCCCCAGAGACAGCGCCTGATCGCGCCCCAGAGCCATGACATCCCAGATCGCGACGCGGCGCAGAGCAATGCTCCCTGCCAGCACGGTACAAACCGCGGCAACTGCGAGACGCAGCTTTGAGATGCCATCAAAAGAAATCACCGCAAAGCTCTGGTAAATCGCGAACTCACCGGGGCTGATGCGCAATTCGATAAATTGCGTGACGCTGGCGATTATGAGCGTGAGCACCAGCCCCACCAACAAAAGCCGGTGCACATTGTTCTGCCCGCCCTGAAACAGCGTCATCTGCAAGCCAAAGGACCAGCCGAGCATGACCGCAATCGACAGGGCCATATTGCCGATCTCGCCCAGCACATGCAGGCTGGCGCTGCCGAGCCACAGGATCAGAAGCGATTGAAGCAAAAGGTAAACCGCCTCATACCCCATGATCGCGGGCGTCAGAATACGGTTCTGTGTGAGGCCTTGAAACAGGATCGCGGAGATGGCGATGCCTGAGCCCGCAACACTCATGGCGCCCAACCGGATCAAGCGACGATTGAGCAGAAAACCCGGCTGAAACCCTGTGCCCCAGCCGAGGTAAACGAGCGCCAGCCCGATCAGAAGCGACAGAAACAGCACCGCTCTCATCGCGTCCCCCGCAGGATCAGCACCAAAAAGATCACTCCGCCAAGACCGCCAACGGTCAGGCCCAGCGGCACCTCATAGGGGTAGATGACGACACGCCCCAAAATATCGCACAAAAGCAACAGGATCGCCCCGGACATTGCCACCAGCGGCAAGGTTTTCTGAAGGTTATCGCCTCGCCAAAGCGCCACGACATTGGGCACCACAAGCCCCACGAAGGGCACGGCGCCCGCCGTAATCACCGTGGCCGCCACGGTGGCCGAGACCAGAACCAATCCCAAAGCGACCATGGGCCGATAGCGCAGCCCAAGGCTTTCGGACATATCCTGCCCCATGGCCAGAACAGTAAAACGACGCGCAAACAGGTAAGTCACAGCAACGACCGGCAGGATCAGGTAAATCAATTCATACTGGCCCTGCACAACGCGCGAGAAATCCCCGATCATCCAGCCCTGCATGGATTGAAGGATATTTCGGCTAAAGGCATAGAACTCCGCCAAGGCGCTCAGCACCCCTGCGAACATCAGCCCGATCACCGGCACGAGCACGGCATCACGAAACCGGATGCGGCTCAGGATGGCGACGAAGACCGCGCTCGCCATGAGGCAGAACACCATGGCAAAGCCCATACGCACAAGCGCCCCGGATGTGGGGATTGAGGTCAGAGCGACAAGAATGCCAAGCTTTGCCGCCTCCATCCCCCCGATGGTCGCCGGTTCAGCAAAGCGATTGCGCAGGATTTGTTGCAGGATCACACCACAAATCGCCAACCCGCTCCCTGTGAGGATCAAGGCAATCAGCCGCGGCAGGCGGCTCGCCGTGAGGGTCAGCAGCGCATCGGGGGACGGATCAAACACCCAGCGCAGACCTATCCCGTTCGCGCCCACCATAAGCGAAACGCAACACAGTACCAAAAAACCAAGCGGAAGCGCACAGCTTCGGACAACCCTCATGATCTAGCCCACTGGTGTGATGCGCCAGCCGGAGGCCTCTTGGCGCTGCGCCAGAAAGCGCGCGTAAGGCCCCGAACGCGTGGCCAGATCGGCGGGCGTGCCGCATTCGGCGATTTTGCCCCCCTCCAGCACCGCAATCTGATCGGCCATCTGCACCGTGCTCAACTGATGTGCGATCACAACCATCGTGCATTTCCCGCGCATGTGATGGAGCGTTTGGGCAATCACCGCCTGATTTTCCGCATCGAGCGCGGCCGTGGCCTCATCCACCAAAAGGATCGGGGCCGCTTTCAAGAGCGCGCGCGCGATGGTGATCCTCTGCCGCTCGCCACCGGACAACCGCACGCCACCTTCGCCGACCTCGGTCTCAAGCCCCTCGGGCAGGCGCGCCAAAATCTCGTCGATCCCGGCCTGTGCGATCACCTCCGCAAGCTCGGCCTCCGTCGCATCCCCCCGCCCCATACGGATATTTTCGCCGATGGTGCCCGACACCAGATATGTGTCCTGAAAAATCTGCGACACCTGCGCCGCGAGGGTTTCTTCGGACATGTCACGCAGGTCAACGCCACCGATCTCGATCCTCCCCTCCCCGACATCGTAGAACCGCGCGATCAGCCGGGCGACGGTAGATTTGCCCGACCCCGACGCCCCGATGAGGGCGGTCATACTGCCTTCGGGCACCGTGAGCGACATGCCATCCAGAACCGGTGCGCTGTTTGGCGTGTAGCGAAATCCGACATGTTCCAAACGGATCATCGCATTCTCGGGGCTGCGCGGCGCCGCAGCCTGAGGCAAAGGCGGAACCTCTGCGATCTCGTGTAAGGCCTCAAGATGCCCCCGCGCCGCCCGAAGAGCCTCGCCATACCCTGCCAGCTCGGTCATCGGCTCCATGAACCGCTGCGCCAGAATGAGCGCCAAGATCAGCGACAGAGTTTGATCGGGCGTCAGTCCGGTGTTGAGTTGGGCCAACACTATGACAAGAACGGCGGCAAAGAGCGCCTGTGTCATCCAGCCGTTCAGCACAGAGGAAGCGGTCGACAGGCGGATAAGATGGCGCGCAGCGTCCTTTTGATCGGAAAAAGCCGCCGCAAGATGGCGAGCACTGCCGCCCTCGCCGCTGAAAGCACGCAGAACGGATTGAGTGCGGGCAAATTCGATCGCCCTTTGCCCGGTTTCCGCCGCCGTGCTTTGATAGCCCGCGTCGGCCCGTCGGCCGAGACGGGCAGAGAGCAGCGCAGCCAGCCCCATAATCGGCAGAGCGACAAGTGTCACGATCCCTATGTCCGGCGCGAGGACAAACAAGACCAGCACCAGAACCGGCGGTACGACAAGGCCGCTCAAGACCGGCGTGAAGACATGCGCCGGGAGTTGCGCCACCTCCATCACACCTTGGGTCAGCGCATGGGTCAGCTTGCCCGTGGTGCGCGCGCTGAACCAGCCGACCGGCAGCCGCGCGACATGCGCTCCAAGGCGCAGTCGCATCCCTTCCAGCACGGCAATCCCGACCTGAATGCCCGCGCGCTCCACCACGCGCCGCACCATCCAACACCCGAGGCCGCAGATCACCAAGGCCATCAGCCATGGCCATGCGGCAGCGGTCTCGCCTTGCAAAAGATAAGAGAGCCCCGGCACCGTCAACGCGATGGTCAAGGCATTCAGGACGCCGGAGGCCAGAGCCATCATCGCATAGCGTCGGAAGGTGGCCACATCCTCCCCCAAAAGCCCAAGGAACAAACGCATCATTGGATGGCCTCCTCTGTTGCTGCAGCCTGAGGCTCTCGGGTCCGTTCAAACCCGTTACTTTGCGTCCAGAGCGCGGCATAGCGCCCGTCCTGCGCCAAAAGCGTCTCATGTGTGCCGCTCTCACATATCCGACCTTCATGAAGCACCACGATCTGATCTGCGCCCGCGATGGTCTCAAGCCGATGCGCGATGACCAAAAGGCTGCGCCCCTGCGTCAGCTGCGAAAGCGCCTTTTGCAGCGCCAGTTCGCCCTCCGCATCCATGGCAGAGCTCACCTCATCAAGCACCAGAATGGGCGGATCGAGCAGAAGCGCACGCGCGATACTGACCCTCTGGGCCTCGCCGCCCGACAGCTCCGTCCCTTCACCGACAATCGTGTCGTAGCCCTTCAGCAAAGCCAGAATATGGTCGTGAATCTGCGCCTGTCTGGCGACGGCCACGACCTCCGCCCGGCTGGCACCGGGGCGCCCCAATGCGATATTGTCATGCAGGCTCGCATGCAAAAGCTGCACCTCTTGCAACACAAAGCCGACTCGGCGATAGAGCTCTTCGGTGCCGATGTCGCGAATATCCGCGCCACCAAGTGTGATCCGCCCTGAATCCGGATCGAAAAACCGCAACGCCAGCCGCGCGATGGTCGATTTGCCTGCACCTGACGCACCGACGATGGCCGTCACCCGACCCGGCGCGAGCGTCAGATCAATGTCGGCCAGCGTCTGCACCTCCGCCTCATAGCGATAGCCGACCTGCTCGAACCGCAGCACGTTGTTGTCCGGTATCGCCCGCTGGTCTGCGGGTGGTTCGGGAAGGGGTTGAGTGTCCAACACCTCCTGAATGCGCTCCGCCGCCGCCGTGGCATGGGCCAGCCCGTGGGTCATGAAACCCAAAAGCAAAAGCGGCGCTGAGATCCCCGGCGTGACAAGCACGAAGGGCAGAATGTCGAGCGGCTCAGCCCAGCCGAAACTGACAAAAGCACACCCCGCCAGCATAACGACACACAGCACGGAGACCGTTGTAATGATCGCATTTGCATTGGCCAGAGGCGCGACGAGGGGCCGGGTGAATTGCAGAAAAGCGGTGAGAAAATCACGCACGGCCGTCGTGTACCCGTCATGCGCCGCGCCGGTTTTGCCAAAAGTACGCAGCACCGGCATGGCTTGGCCATAGTGCCCGACCGCCGACACGATCCCGGCCTGCGCGGTGGCGAAACTCTGCATACGCTCGGGGCCTATGGATTTTTTGATCGACCCGTAGATCAGATAATAGAGCGGATAGGGCATGAGGCAGATCAGCGCCAGACGCCAGTCCATCACAAAGAGAAACAGCCCCGCCGCCGCCATCGCAGTGATGCAGCGAGCGCGGGTTGTGAAATAATGCGCGCTCAATTCGTGGATCGTGTTCATGTCGTCCTGTAGCGCCTGTTTGACACGCGCCGAGGACCGCGCGGTAAACCAGCCCAAAGGCACATGCATCAGATGTTCCGTGACACGCGCGCGCAGCCGATCTGTCAGCCGATTGTCCGCAAGATGCGCGAGATATTCTGCCAGACTGAGCAACGCCATGCCGAGAGCCAAAGCGCCAATCAACACGACGATCCAAAGGGGCTCCATCCGGGCCAAATCCTCGCCTGCGTCAGGCTGCAAAACCCGCTGCGCGATCAGAGCCACACCGGCGAGAGGCACCAGCACAAGACCCTGCCCGATCCCGGCAAGCGTCGAAGCCACGCGGAGGCGATTTTTGATAGGATACAGCAAAGTATCAATTGGTGAGTGAGCCGGGCCGTGGCCCTCTGCCTCGACATAGTCACCAGCCTCGTCACACCTGTGCTTATCCGACATATTTGCGGCCTGCCTCTGATCTAAATTTGAGTGATGATTTGGCTGCATCCGAAGGATGTTGCGTTATTTTGTATACATACCATAAACTATTACTGCAAGCCGTGATCAAGATCACGCCAAGCGCTTCTCAATGACGCGTTTGTTCATATTGAAAAAAATGATTATTCTGCGTCAGGTCGCACCTGCGCCCAGGTATAAGGAAAGTGACGATGAGTGAGACTGCGCCCAAAGCAAAACGAGGCCGTCCGCGCACGATAACCCGTGAAAGAATTGCCAAAGCCGGCATGGACATTGGCCTGCCGGACTTGACTTTCGTCGGCGTCGCAACGGCGATCGGGGTCACACAAATGGCGCTCTATAAACATGTGCGCAACATAGACGAGCTACGCACTCTGGTCGCCGAAGATTCCTTTATGAACTGGGAGCTTCCTGATCCCTTTGAGGATCAGGACATTGAATCATATTTAAAACGTTTCGCCGTTAGCATGTGGCAACTGGTCCGGACACATCCCGGGATCGCCCCCTATCTCCTGCGGCGCAGCTGGATCACCGACACGATGTTGGAAAAAACCTACGCACATCAACGGCGTGTCGCAGAGCGTTTTGGCCTCAGGTTTGTGCAAGCCAATACCTTGGTGTTTTCTGTCGCCTTCCATTGCTGCGCGGTCGCAGATGCATCGTTCGAAGAAACCACGATGTCTGATGAGATCGAGCCACTCCACAGCTTTGGAGTGTCCGCATTGATCGCAGGCGCTTTGGCAATGACTGACAAAGACATGTGAGCCGAAGCGTCACGCCTTAAAGCGCTCCGCATCTAAAAAGCGAGGCACGTAGACTGTTTGTCTCTTGCGCTGCGGTCAGCGCAAAGCCCATGCCTCAGGTTCTGGATGGAACGCGTTTTCTCTAAATCTCGCCCCACCTCTGTTGAATCGGTCACAGTTTCAGATGAATTAGTTTAGCAATACAAAACTAATTGACAGAAGCGGCTTCGCTTGCCATCCATGCATCGTCTTTTCAGGCGAATTCTTGACACGAAGAAAGCGCGCCTCAGAACGACAAATGCGTGATGATCAGCCGCAAACCTAAAAGCCACGGGCCCCGCCCCCGCCACCTCAGAGATGAAATACATCTTAGTTTGCACCTCTTAGTCACATCGCGCACGGGGATGAAACAGGACACGGGGCTTACGGTATGAACCAGACTTAATCGATATTTCGCGCGCAGCACTCCTTGCGCGCATCACCGCGAAAAAATGGCGACTGACGCACGTCGCCTGACGGGTATGCGGTTCATGCATCACCCGGCCATTTTTTGCGTCTTCACACCTGTATATGGACACCAAAAAACGGACGAAACATGAGAAAAATCCACATTTCAACCCGCGGCTTTCTGCTTGCAAGCGCTTTGATCGCCCCCTCCTTCTGGGGCAGCAGCGCCGCATTTGCACAAGACAGCGCTCAATCCCCGATCCTATTGGACGAAATCATCGTTTATGGCGCATTGGCGGACCGCAGCCTGCAGGACACAGCAAGCTCTGTCAGCGTCGTTGGCGAGGAAGAGCTCGAAGACGAGGCCGCCTCTGAGACCGTCAGCGAAGTGATCAAGGCTTTGCCCAACATCTATATTCCCAGCACGACAAGTGCGCCAGTCATCCGGGGCGTGGACAGCGACGGGCCGCTTGTGGGCGGCAACGCCTATCTTGCGAAACCCCTGCCGCGCACCACAATGAGTCTTGACGGACAATATGTGACGGCTGTTGAACTCGGGGCCGGTGGTGCGTCGACCTGGGATGTCGACTCCATCGAGGTCTATCGCGGCCCGCAGACCACATCCCAAGGCGCCAACGCGATTGCGGGCGCCATCGTCGTCAACACGAAGGACCCAACCTTTACCCCGGAATATGCACTTCAGGCGCTTTACGGCAGCCGCGGTAAAAAACGCCTGTCCTTCGCCGCCTCAGGTCCGCTCAGCGACGACCTGGCCGCTCGGATCGCGGTGGATTACAGCGGCCGCGACACGTTTGTCGATTACACCAATGCGAATTTCACCGAACCCGGTTTCGACTATGATTTCGAAAACCTGACTGCGCGCGCAAAGCTGCTTTGGGAACCTGCCGCAATCTCCGGGCTGTCAGTCAAACTGACCTATAATCACAATGACATGCACCGGCCCAACAACGAGGCTGTCACCGACGCCGATGCACTTGAGAACACCGCCGAATATCAGGACTACATGGATGTGGTTTCTGACGGGATTGTGCTAGATGTGGACTATGATTTCTTCAACGGCATCAAACTGTCGAACCAGATGCAATATTCCGAGGCCGACTATGATTTCATTTTCGCCTACCCCTATTCCGGCGAAGCCACACGGGATTATGAGACCTTTGCCAATGAGCTGAAGCTGACATTCGGCGAGGCGGGAGATGTCTGGAGCGGTGTGATCGGGCTGTTCTACTCCAACGAGGATGCCCATGCGGAGTTCGCCAACAGCTACTATGGCGCACCTTTCGGCAGCGCCGATCTCGATTACACCACAGAAAGCACGGCGCTCTACGGTGAAGTAACCTGGCAATTTGCGACAGATTGGGCGCTGACCGGCGGGTTGCGTCTGCAACAGGACAAAATCGAGATTGCCGGGACCACCAGCTATGTGACAGACCCGCTCGATTACAGCGATACATTCACCGAGCTTCTCCCATCGCTGACCCTCGCCCATGACGTCACACCCGACTGGACCCTTGGTGCGACGATCAGCAAAGGCTATCTGCCGGGCGGCTCCGGCACCAACTTCCGAGGTGGCGAGTATTACGAGTTTGACCCGGAAGAGTCGATTAACACCGAGCTTTTCGTTCGCGGCAATGCACTCGACGGTGCACTGCTCCTGACCGGTAACCTGTTCTACACCGAGTATAAGAATATTCAGCGTTCGGTCGCAAATTGCCTGGATGCGGATTGCACAGTCTCTCAGGGCTCGATGATCGTGAACGGCGAAAAGGCCCATGCCTACGGGATCGAGTTGAGCGCAGACTATCAGGCCAACTCAGTGCTGACACTTTCCGGGAATATCGGCGCCATGCGCACGGAAGTGACGGAATTCACCGATTACGATGGCAATAAATACGAGGGCAATGAGTTTGCCAATGCCCCAGGTTACACGATCGGACTGGCGGCAGCTTGGGACATCACTCCTGACTGGACGCTGCAAGGGGATGCGCGGATCGTCGATGGTTACTCCAGCAGCGACACAAACGATGCCGATACGAACGTTGATGGCTATGCCCTTGCCAATATGCGCATCGGCTATCACCCACAAGACAACGTCGAGTATTTTGCCTACGTCAACAACGTCTTCGACAATCGCGCCGCCCTTTCTGCCAGCAGCAGTGGCACCATCTCGATTGCCGAACCGCGTGAAGTTGGTTTTGGGGTTTCCCTGAACTTCTGAGCGAGATGAGATTTCTGATAAATCTCATAGAAAACCTGAAAGTGCCGGAACAACCTCCGGCACTTTTACGCTGAGCCCGGTGGGGATACCCGATACGCGTGTCCCGAGGAGGTGGATGTGGGCTATACAGTTGACCGCCCGGCCGCAGGCTGAAACGGCCAGTGTCCAGTACATCAATGGCTTCTACAATCCGCGACGGCGTCACTCAGCATTGGGATGTAAGAGCCCCGTCGCCTTCGAACGAAAAATGGCCTGAACGAGCACTTGGGGCGGCTCAAAAGCTTGACAGGTCCAATTTCGAGAGATCCTAAGCCTCCGCCAGTTCTTTTTCCGCGATCCAATAGGTCGCAGCTATGCTCTCTGACTTATCCAGCCCACGTTCCAGAAGGGCCGCGCGGGCGGCCAAGGCTTCGACCTTCTCAGCAGCAAAAAACACATAGCGATCCGCATCGGGAATTGGCAATTTATCGAGCGCCTGAAGCGGCGTTTCGCCATCCTCCCGCATCACCCAGCGCAGGGAAACGCCCGCCGGGCGAGCCAAATCCTGGATATCGCCACGCTCCGGTACGAACAACACCGCCTCACCGCGCGTGTCTTCAGGCAAAAGTTCGAGAAAGCGTTTGATCACCGGCACAGCGGTTTCATCGCCGATGAACCCCTGCCACCCGGCACGATTCACCTTGCCACTGCCGCCCGGCCCCATGATCACCATCTCCGTGCCGGGGCGCACCTGATCGCACCACTCCGTCACCGTGCCGCCCTCATGGCGGAACACGTCAAATTCGATCCGCGCAGTCTCGCCGTTGGTCTCGATGTTGCGCGTGGTGTAGACCGGCTTGTGCCAGGCTGCCGTGCCGCCGGGCCATTGCGTCACCCCATGCTCATCCACAAAGGGCCATCCCGCCCCTTCGGGACCGAACAACAGCCTGAAATGAAACCCGCCCGTGCCAAATCGCGCAAGCTGATCGCCCGACATCGTCACCCGCATATAGGAGGGCGACAGGCGGTCAACCTTGTCGATGGTCACCAACGTCTGGTTGGCCGGACGCGCCGCGGGTTTGGCCCCTTGCCAGTCCGGAATGACACCGTAACCTTTGAGCTGTTCGCTCAAGACATCGCGCATCATCTGGAGATTGCCATCATTGCTTGCCTCAAGCAAAAGCTTTGTCCCCTCACCTTCGGCACTCAGGAAAATCCGCGCGACCTCAAGGGTGATTTCAAGCGTTTTGTCGCCTTCAGAGACCGGGCATTCAAATTGAACGGCTGTTTTGCGAAACCCGGCAAAGGCCTGGTCGGGGGCAAGCGGAAGAAAGGTGGTGGTCGTGGTCATGAAAGGCTCTCGTTTCTTTGATCTGTTTCATGATCCGGGAAAAAGGGCGCGGCCCTGTCCTGAACAGTGCTCAAGATGCCATGCCGCCCCAGCGGGATCATCATCGGTTTTCCGCTGACGGGATCGGTGACAATCCGGCTGGCCAGCCCGAATATATCGCGCAACATCGCAGATGTCAGAACTTCTTTTGCGGACCCGTGTCGATAAATCTGCCCACCGGAAATGGCGACCATCCGATCCGCATAGCGCGCCGCCAGATTGAGGTCATGAAGCACCATGACAATCGTCGTACCCTGCCGCCGGTTCAGATCGGTCAGAAGATCGAGCACTTCGATCTGATGGTTGATATCGAGGAAGGTCGTCGGTTCATCGAGGAGCAAAACATCCGTGCGCTGCGCCAGAGCCATGGCAATCCAGACCCTCTGGCGCTGCCCGCCGGAAAGCTCCTCAACCGGACGCTCGGAAATCGCAGACGTCCCCGTGGCCTCCAGCGCCTCTGCCACCGCCGCGTCATCTTCCGCCCTCCAGCGGGTAAAAACCCCATGATGCGGGTGGCGTCCCCGACTGACGAGATCGAGCACCGTGATGCCTTCGGGCGCGATGGGGGATTGTGGCAAAAGTCCAAGGCGCTGCGCCAGTTTGCGCGGCGCTGTGCGATGGACGGAGTTGCCATCCAAAAGCACCTCTCCGCACTCCGGGGTCAAAAGTCGCGACATGGCGCGCAGGAGCGTCGATTTTCCACAGGCGTTGGCCCCGATGATAGCGGTGATCTGCCCCGGCGCGAGGCTCAGATCAATACCATCAAGCACGGTGCGATCTCCGTAGCCCACGCGCAGGTCGCGAATATCGAAAGAGGAGACAGAACTCATGAGGCACTCCTGCGATTGTCACGCATGATGAGATAAATCAGGTAAGGCGCGCCCAGAACACCGGTGATGATGCCGACCGGGTAGCGCGCCGGTAAAAGAAACTGTCCGACGTAATCGGCCATGATCACCAGAAGCGCGCCGGTGAGAGCAGCGGGGATCAGCCCGGAACCGCCCCCTGCCCCAAAACGCTGCATGAGGAGCGCAGAAATCGGCCCGGAGAGAAAGGCGACAAAGGCGATCGGCCCGGAGAGAAAGGCGACAAAGGCGATCGGCCCGGTGAGCGCCGTGGCACTGGCGACCAGTCCGACAGCCGTGAGGATGGTGAGAACACGGGTCGTAGAGAGGCGCACGCCCAGCCCCGACGCCAGATCGTCGCCCAGTCGCAGCGCCTCAAGACCGCGGGCACGGCTCATCAGCAGCCCGCCAACAATGAGCAGGCTCAGGCACAGGGTGAGCGCTCCCGGCAGGGTCGCGCTGTTGAGGCTGCCGGTCATCCAACGCAGCGCCTCTTGCAGAGTCCAACTGGGCGCTTGGGTCAACAGATAGGCGGTGGCGCTTTGGAACATCGCCGACAGGCCAATGCCCACAAGGATCAGCCGCGTGCCGGAGACCCCCTGTCGCCAAGACAAAAGATAGATCAAAAGCGCCACGCCAAGACCGCCAAGGATCGCCGCGACAGAAACCGCAGCGCCCCCCAGAGAGAACACCACAATGGCAAAGACGGCGGCTGTGCTGGCCCCGGTGCTGATCCCGATGATGTCGGGACTGGCCAGAGGGTTGCGCAGCATGGTCTGAAACGCTGCGCCGCCCAGGCCAAAACTTGCCCCCGCGACACAGGCCATAACCGCGCGCGGCAGGCGCAAATCCATCACCGTGAAACTGACGCCGGGGATCGCCGCGCCCGAGAACACCCGCACCAGCGTGGCGGGATCGGTAAAGCTCTGCCCGAGCATCAGTGTCAGCGCGATCATCGCGATCAAACCCAGGCTCAGGGCACATAAAACGCCCCGCCGCCGGGAGGTTTGACGCCGTCTCTGACGGGACATGTCCACAGCCGTGCTCATAGCGCCGCCACCCTGCGTCGCCGCACGATCCAGATGAACACCGGCGCGCCGAGAAAGGCGGTGACAATCCCGACTTCGAGTTCCGCGGGCCGCGCGATGAGCCGTCCCAAGACATCCGCAGCTGTCAAAAGCACCGCGCCTGTGAGTGCCGAAAACGGCAAAACGAGGCGATAGTCCACCCCAACCAGCAGTCGACACAGATGCGGCACGACCAGCCCGACAAAGCCGATGGGACCGCAGATCGCGGTGGTCGCCCCACAGAGCAGCACCGCGCCACCGGCCGCCATGAGCCGCGCAAGGAGGACGTTTTCGCCCAGACCCGCCGCCGTATCATCTCCCAGTGCCAGCATGTTGAGCTTGCGCGCCGACAAAAGCGTGATCGCACCCCCTGCCGCGAGAAACGGCAGCACCGGCAGGATCTGGTCATAGGTCGCGCCACCGACACCGCCCACGAGCCAGCTTTGCACCAGACCCGCAATGTCGCCGCGTGGCAGGACAACAGCAGTGGTGAATGACCCAAGCGCGGCGGTGCTGGCCGCGCCCGCCAATGCGAGTTTCAAAGGGGTGGCGCCGCCCGGTCCGACGCTGGCGATGGCGTAAACGAAAGCGGCGGTCAGCGTGGCGCCCAAAATGGCGCTCCAGATATAGACATGCGCGCTCTCGATCCCGAACCATGCCAGCCCGATCACCACCGCGAGAGCCGCGCCCGCATTCACGCCGAGGATACCCGGATCAGCCAAAGGATTGCGCGTCACTCCCTGCATCGCACCGCCTGACAGCCCGAGAGCCGCCCCTGCCAGAAGTGCGAGGATCGTGCGCGGGATGCGACTTGCGACGGCGGCCTCGGCCATCGTTTCGGTCTGCCCTTTGAGGGCGGCGAGGATGTCGACGAGCGCCACATCACGGGCGCCAAAGGTGACAGAGAGGCCTGCGGCCACGACCAACGCGGCCAGCACACAGAGCGAGACTGTTATTTCGGAGCGCACAGCAGAGGTCATTCGGTCTCTTTGTCAGACTTTTGCGCCGCCTTGGACAAGAGATCGGCATAGTCCTTCAGAACCCAGGGAATCGACAGCGGCGTCGGGTTCGCAGCGGTGCCAAGGGGCGAACTGTCCAGCATCACCAGGCTGTCGCGCGAGACAGCCGGCAAGCGACGGGTCAACATATGGCCGGCCAGACGATCCAGCAAAGGCCGCCCGCCGTAGGTCACGATAATATCCACATCATCCAAATCGTCGATGCGTTCGGAGCTGATCATGGCGGAGAATTTCCCATCCTCTGAGGCTTTGGCGACCACCCCGGGAGAGATCAGCCCGAGATCGTGAAAGAAGCGCACACGCGGGTCGTTGTCGGTGTAAAACGGGATCTGGCTCAGGTTGGTGGGATCGATATGAGTGACGAACATGGCGGTTTTGCCAGCCAACTCGGGGTGGCCTTGCGCGGTCTCGGCTATCTTTGCCTCAAGCGCACGGATCATCGCCTCGCCCTCTTGTGCCATTCCCATCCCCGCGCTGTTGAGGCGGATCATATCGCGCCAGTCTGTAGACCACGGGGCCTCAGGATAGGCCACCACCGGGGCGATTTTACTGAGCCTGTCGTAGTCGCTTTGCGTCAGACCGGAATAGGCGGCAAGGATCACGTCGGGGGCGCTGGCAGCGACCGCTTCGAAATCAATGCCGTCGCCTTCGTCGAACAGGGGTGGCGCCTCGACCCCAAGCTCCGTGAGCCGAGCCGCAACCCATGGCAACACCCCGTCGCCATCGTCATCGCCGAAATTCGCAGCCGCAAAGCCAACGGGCACCACCCCAAGGGCCAGAGGCACCTCGTGATTGGCCCATGCGACTGTTGCGACCCATTGAGGTTTGGCGGGGATCACTGTTTCGCCGAAGGCGTGGGACATATGGACCGGAAAGTCTTCTGCAGAAACCGCCGGGCAGATCACCGTGCAGATCACCACGGACAGGGCTGCCAAGAGCAAGACATGACGCGCCTGCGAGAGCAGGCACGAGGGTAAAGGATTGGACAGAGAGCGCTTCATGGGAGGGACTTCTTAACACCGGGAGAACAGGGCTTCGGCTAGCGGCAGTGCGACTGAGAGGTCAAGGCCACAGCCAGAAATCACATGGCAGATGGACAGTCTTTTAAGCTTTTTCACCGTTTTCCGACAAAAACAATAGGATTATTCAAGACCCTCCACTTCCCCGCTTGCTAACTCTGTCAGGCCGCGCAGCCATCCGCAGCCATCCAAGGCCCGGACCAGCTTAACACGCAGGCCCTCAAGAGATTTTTACAAGGACAGTTTCATGACTGCTCACACCCGCGCCCGACGCATCGCCCCCCTGCCGACGATCCGACACCTGTTGATGTGTTGCACCGCACTTGCCACCCTGCCACTGAGCGCATACGCGCAAGACGAAAGTGATGGGAGCGGCGAAATCTACCGCCTCGCCCCGATTATTGTCGACAGCACCGCCGACATTGATGACGACGCGAATTCCGTGGTGGCGCAGGAAATTTCCGTCGGCGGCAAGGTCGCGACGAGCATCCTCGACACGCCCGCTTCGATCTCCGTTGTAACCGCACAGGAGATGCAGCAACGCCGGGTCGCGACCACCGAAGAGGTGCTTCAATACACGCCCGGCATCCTGACGGATTACTACGGCTCGGACGATCGCAACGACTATTTCCAGATCCGCGGCTTCGACGCCACGACCTATCGCGACGGCATGACGCTTGGCTCCATGCGCGGTGTGCGCGAGGAACCCTATGCCTATGAACGTGTCGATGCTGCGCGGGTCGAACTCGACGCTCTTTGGCACCGCCGATCCGGGCGGTTCGGTGAACTTCGTCTCGAAACAGCCGACATTTGACACATTCGCCGAGAGCTATCTCACATATGGCAGCAATGATCACAAAGAGATCGGTGTCGATGCCGGCGATGTCCTGAACGCTGAAGGTACTCTGGCCTATCGCTTTACCGGCAAGGTCAAGGACAGCGCGCTCGACTATGATCATTCGCAGGATGACGAGACCTTCCTGATGGGGGGGCTGAGTTGGCAACCTACGGATTACACGGAATTGAGCCTGATCGTGGATTATCTGAAACGCGAGGGTACGCCCAACAGCGGCGGCTATCCCCTCGATCAAGATTATGATCGCAGCGATTTCTTCGGCGAACCGGATTTCAATTATCATGATGTGGAACGGACCTCGATCACCGGCCTCCTGACCCATGATTTCGGCGGCGGCCTGAGCCTCAACGCCAATCTGCGCTACAGCGACCTGAGCGATGATTTCGGATATATCTATCTTACGGACTCTGATAGCCGGACCGGCACCGACGTCGAGCGCGATTATTTCGGCACGGATCAAACCGCAGAGGAATTGATCGGCAATGTGATCCTGAAATATGAGACGCAATTCGATACGATTGACAGCAGCACGGTCGCAGGCGTGGAATATCGCAATGCCTCGACGACATCCTGGGGCATCTACGGCGACGCCGCCAGCATCGACATCGACGACCCGGTCTATAGCGGCGCGCCGAGCGATCCCTATGTCTACAGCGATATGGACAGTGACTATACGACCAAATCGCTCTTCCTGACCCAGAACCTGTCGTTCAATGATCGGATCATCACCACCTTCGGCCTGCGCCATGACTGGCTCGACCTGTCGGAAAGCGGCACGAGTTGGGGCGTGCCTGTGGACGAGAGCAATAGTTTTTCCGAGACGACCTATCGTGGCGCGTTGACCTATAAGGTCACGGATGAAATCTCGACCTATGCGAGCTATGTGCAATCGGTTGCCCCTCCGACCATCGGCGTTGAACCGGAGCGGGGCGAACAATATGAGATCGGCGTGAAATATGCGCCTGTTGGTATGAATGCGCTATTCTCCGCCTCGGTCTATGATCTGACCCGCGAAAACGTCACCATCGCCGTGGTGCAAGGTGATGGCTCGATTGAACGTCAAACCATCGGGGAGAGCCGTGTCCGGGGGCTTGACCTTGAAGCCAAGGCCGAGCTGAGCGAACAGTTGAGCCTGATCGCCTCTTATTCCTATCTCAAATCCAAAGTCGTTGAAGACGATAACGACACGATTATCGGCAATGAATTCGCCTCGACGCCCAACCATATCGCCTCGATCTGGGGCAGCTATACGGTTCCGGGGGATGGCGCGCGTGGAGATATGACCTTTGGCCTCGGTGCGCGTTATGTCGGGTCTTATTATTTCAATGCGGCCAACTCCGCCGAAAGCGATGCCGCCACGTTGTTTGACGCCTCTTTTGCCTATGAGATTGCCGACAACACCGACGTGGAGCTGCATGTCAGCAACCTGTTCGATGAGCAGCACGTCGTCGGCACAGGCACGGCGAATTACTACAACCCCGGCCGTGACATCAGCCTGACCCTGCGCAAAAGCTGGTAACAACCGGGTTTGACCGAGACATTATCAGGCGAAAGGCCTCTCCATTGGAGGGGCCTTTTTATAAACTCAGCCTTTGTTCGCGCCGCCATGCGGCCGGCGTCGTGCCCTCATATTGCCGAAACACCCGCGTGAGATGCGCCTGATCGGCAAAGCCGAACCGATCCGCGACCGAGGCGATGCTCAGATCACCACGCAGCAACAGCTCTTTGACCAAGGCAATCCTTTGCTCCTGCTGCCATTGCAGAGGTGTTTTTCCGGTCGTCTTTTTGAAGGCCTGCGTAAACCAGCTTTCAGACAACCCCACGGCCTCGGCCAGCACCCCAGTACTCAGCCGCGCGCCGCCGCTTTCCGCCACCATCGCGCGCAAACGCCGCATCTGCATCGGCGTCAGCCCACCCGAGGCCAGTTCGATCAGATCCGCCTCTTCCGACAGATCCAACAAGCCGCTGATCAAACTCATGGCAAGACTTTCGGCAAACAGCGGATGACGGCTGGGCGTCGCCAATTCGCGCGCCAAAGTGTGGCCGATCACAATTAAGGGGGCCACATCTTGTCGCTCCACTGGCCGCAGAATCGCGGCATTTGCCGCCGCTTCTCCAAGCACTGGCGCGAGCTTTCCCTGTAGCCAGCGACGATTGAAATGCAAATCAAGATGAGAAAACTTATGATTGTCGGAGAACCGCGTCCACATAGGCCGACCCGGCGGGACATAGAGCGCCTGCAACATCGGTCGACCTGCAGTTGTGACCGCCTCTGCATCTTCGGCCATGCGTGCTCGCCCAGAAATATCATCGAAAAACAACATGATGCGCGGATCGGGAGAGATGTAATAGCCGCCCGCACCTTTGGTGGCGCGGGCGTGCCAATAGACCGCGCACATGTCATCGAAAGACCGCCATTGCACCGGCGCGATGGCCTGAATGCCGTCCGTCTCGCAGATCATCGAATGAAGAAAGCCCACGCTTCTGCCCTCTGCTGGTTACACCGTGTGTCTCTGTTGGGTGGGTTTTCTGACGGAGCACTTCTGTGCCCCCATGCCTACGAATATTTTAGGGCAAATATCGTCCTCCGGAAAGACCGACAAAGAAAAGGGTGTTCCCGCGACCATATTTTGGCCGCTGAGGACGACAGATTGCCGGTTCATTGACAGATCGGCAGGACGCCCGGCGTTTGTTTCGGCAGGGACCGCCGCCATTGGTTGATCACCGGTTGAAGCGTCTGTTTCGGCCAAAATTTTGGCACACCAATCTCCGACAGGCATTGCACATTCCAGTAAAGACCGGCCTGTGAGATCGGTTCTCCGCGCCCAACCGCGAGGGCGACGCGGTCGATGTCATCGCCTTCGGGGTAGATATAGAGACTGGTTGGGTTGCCCTCGACCAAAGATATGATCTCACGCGACACCTCTTCGGACCATGTCGTACAGCCGTTACTACGCCCAGAGGTATAGTCTACCATCTGCCCGTAAGGCACAAAGCCTTCCTTGTCCGCATACGGGCTGTCCGCCTGTTCAAACCGGCACTGCCAGCGCAAAAAGGTCGCCTGATGCCCGCCGATCGCGCGCTCCCGCGCGTTGCGTGTGTCTCCTTCGCCCTCGAAGACCACGAATGTGCGATAAAACGGCACGCGCTTGCCCGCCTCCGTGTAAAACCCTTTGAAGGACGTCCGCGTCTCGGCCGTCAAATAGGCGCCGCCTGCGGTCAGTTTCGAGCCCTCGGCATTGCTGAAATGCCGGGCGCAGGTCCGCCCGTTGGAAAAATCTGCCCGCGGCAGATTGCGCCCGTTGCCATAGCCCGAAGAGACCGCGCGGAAGGAGTGTCGATCCTCACAAATGACATAGAACCGCCGACCCGGCGCGCCATCGGAACCGGTGCTGGGCCGGGTCGCATCCATCGCCAGATAACAGGCATTGCGCGTCTTGCCTTGGCGCATGTTCCGTTGGTGCAACGCCCGCGCTCGCTCAAGAACCACCGGCGCGATCTGCCCCTCGCCTGTGCCGACATGCTTTTGCAACCACGCCGGAATATCCCCGAGCATCGTATTGGCTTGCACTTGGGAGTACAGGCCACTCAGCGCCGTTAAGAACGCCGCGAAGGAAAGGCAGAGGATGTTTTTCAGCACGGGACAAACCTGTTGTAATCACAAAACTTGCCTTATTCCGTAGCAGATGACTTTCCCTCTCGTAAATCAGCAACCCAACACTCGGGTTTGCCAAACTTTTCTCATCACTACGCTCCCCGCACACGGGTGGACAGGTGTCTCTGTGTCGAAAAATGTCCATATTTTCCTATAGCCTGCAGAGAATAGTTTTCGTTATTTTTAAGAATAATACTCGATGATTTGGGCGTTTAGCCGTTCTCTCGCGGCCCGATATTTTAAAAAATCTTGAAATTTCTCTATGAATTGCGTAGACGGATTTTCGGCCAGCTCGCGATCTTCCTCGCTTATGCCAGATCCCCCCAAGAGTCTCTGAAATTTAACGCGGTACGTTTTTGCGTGGGTTCTTGCCTGCGCTTTCGCGTGTCCGACAAGCGAGGTTGCCCGATTGCACCAGTCCAGCACGCCCTTTGGTCTTTATGACCCCAGTCTCGAACACAGCAATTGCGGCGTCGGTTTTCTGACCCGCAAGGACAGCACGCAAACCCATGAGGTTCTGACCATGGGGCATGAGGCGCTTTGCGCCGTGCCGCATCGTGGCGGCATGTCCTCTGAGGGTGTGGGAGACGGCGCCGGTATTTCGGTCGATCTGTCTCTGTCCCTGTTTGAGAAACTGACAGGCGAAAAGCTGGAAAAAGGCGCGTTCGGCGTTGGCAATTTCTTCATGCCCGCAGATGGCTCGCAACTGCCGTGCGCGATCGCACTGATTGAAAACGCGCTGAAAGAGACCGGGATGGAGATCGTGCTGGAACGCGATGTGCCGGTGAACAATGATGTATTGTTGCCGCGTGCCGTGGCCTATCAACTGCCGATCCGTCAGTGGATTTTCACCGCACCCAAAGAGTTGCGCGGCGCGGCACTTGATGCGCGCATCCATCGCGCACTTTTGGCAATCGAAGCGGTCGCCTACACCGATCCTTTGCTCGACGGGCTTTACCCGCTGTCTTTGTCGGCGCGCACGCAGGTGTTCAAAGGTCGTCTGAATTCCTGGGAAATCATTCCGTATTTCGAGGACCTCTCGGACCCGGATCACAAGATCCACACGCTGTATTTCCACACGCGGTTCTCGACCAACACCGACCCGCATCCGTCGATGGCGCAACCGTTTCGGTTGATGGCGCATAATGGCGAATTGAACACCGACAAGAAGAACCGCCTGTCGGAGGCCGCCGTCGCTCTGGCGCGCAACACCGCGATCATCCGCCCGAAAGGCCAATCGGACAGTTGTCGGCTTGATCAGACGTTGAACGCGCGCGTCTATGAGGAAGGGCTCGATCTGGTCACCGCCGTTGTGGCGATGATGCCGCCCGCGTGGGAAAATGACGCGCGGATGCCCGATAACGTCAAAGCGATGTTCGAATATTTCTCCCTCTATGAGGAGAAAAACGACGGACCCGCTGCGCTTTGTTTTGGTGATGGCACGATTATCGGCGCGCGTCTTGACCGGCTTGGCCTGCGCCCGCTGCGCTCCGTTGAGACCGAGGACTATCTCGCCGTGATGTCCGAGGCCGGGCAGATCAGCTTTGCGCCGGACACCGTTCTGCGGCGCGGTCGCGTCAAGGCGGGCGGAATGATCTATTACAACCACGCTGACCAGAAGCTTTATGAAAATGACGAAGCGTTGGCGCTTTTGGCGCGTCAGGCCGATTACAAGGCGCTGGTGCAGGCAGCGCAGGTCAACATCGACGACCTGCCAGAGCCTGAAAGCGATCCGAAAGCCGCCTCCAAAGTCTATGACGGCGATCTGTGCCGCCATGCGCGCTATGTGGCCTACACGCTCAATCAAGAGAGCTTTAAATTTCTCATGGACCCGATGCTTCAAAGTGGTGTCGAAAAGGTTTCGGCCATGGGGTATGGCAATGCAATCAACGCCTTGTCTGACAACGAAGGCGGGGTGGCGAAATATTTCAGCCAGCGCTTCGCACAGGTGACCAACCCACCTCTCGACAGCATCCGTGAAGCGGATGGCATGACTTTGCGTGTGGCTTTGGGCGAAAAACCCTATCTCGGCCAGTCGCGCTCGCGTCAGATCGTGGTCAACTCCCCGATCCTCAAAATGGCGGATATGCTTAAGATCAAAGCGCAGGAGGACACGCCCTGGGCCACGTTCAACATCCTCTACACGCCGGTCTTCGGCGATGGAGTGGCCAATGAACGCGCGCTGACCGAAGCGATTGATGCCGTTGCCGCAGAGGTCGCCAAATTCGCCCGCGATGAGGGTGGGATCGCGATCCTCACCGACCGCCATATCACCAGCACGCTGTGCCCCCTGCCGATGACCATGGCGGTCTCTGCGATCAACCAGAAACTGATCGAAGTGGGGCTGCGGCTCAAGGTGTCTTTGGTGGTCGAAAGCGGTCAGATTTCGTCGTCTCACCATATTTGCTGTGCTTTGGGTTTTGGCGCGGCGGCGGTTTATCCGCTGGGCGTACGGATGCGCGCCGAAGAGGTCTATGGCGATCAGGCAACAGACGCCTTCAAGAAATTCCACAAAGCCGCCGCCAAAGCCATCATGAAAACCATGGGCAAGGTCGGGCTTTGTACGGTCGAAAGCTATTCGGGCGGGGAATTTTTTGAACCCAATTTCCTCGACACCAACGATCCGGTGTTCCGCAAATATTTCCCGAACATGAAAACCCCGGTCGGCGGCGTGCGGTTCAACACCGTGGCGCAATCCGTGGCCGATTGGCATGAGCGCGCGCTTACGATCAAGACCTTCGATGACATTCCGATGCTGGGGCTGTTCAAGGAACGTTCCGAGGGCGCGGGTCACTCCTATGGCACCACGGCTGTGCGGGAATTTATCAATCTGACCGAAGAACCTCTAGCCTTTTCCCGTCCTGATGATGAGCCCACAAAGGACGACACCGATCCGATGCGGTTGTTGACCCTGCGCCAGATGAATGACGCCTTTGGGATCGACGAGGCGGGCTATGTCCACACAAGTTTCGACAAGCTCACCAAGGAGCAGATCGACAGTTTTGACATCACGCCGGGTTATCGCGCCTTTAGCCGCACCATGGCCGACGAACGCGCCCGCCGCCCCGCAGCACTTCGCGATGTTTTGGCCTTCCCGGCTGACATCACCTATCTGAGTTCAGCCGCCGACATCAAACGCGAGATGATGCTGTTCAACCGGGCGGGCAACAACGACTTCGTGATCCGGGGGCTTGAGGTCTGGCAGATCAAACCGGGCGAATTCGGCCTGCGGCTCACCGGTCCGAAAGCCAAAGAGATCAGCCGTCTGGATGCTTTGGCACAGAGCCTCGTCGAACGCTTTGGTGCGGATGTACACGGGCATTGGGTCGAGACCGGCAAACTTCATGTGGAATGTAAGGGCAAGGCGCTTGATTACCTGTCTCGCATCCGCAAGGCACCGGAGCCGCTGGATCTGTCTGAGGTGCAACCCGCCTCCGAGATCACTGGGCGTCTGGCCTCCGGCGCCATGTCACATGGCGCGCTTGTTGCCTCTGCGCATGAGGCGGTGGCCCATGGCACCAATATGGCGGGCGGCATGTCCAATTCCGGCGAAGGTGGCGAACATATCAGCCGCTATGGCACCATCCGCGCCAGCCGGATCAAACAATTCGCCTCAGGCCGCTTTGGCGTCTGGGCGGGCTATCTGGCCGATCCAAACCTCGAAGAGATCGAGATCAAGATCGGTCAAGGAGCAAAACCCGGCGAAGGCGGACAGTTGCCCGCGCCAAAAGTCACCGTGGAAATCGCCGCCGCGCGTGGCGGCACGCCGGGGGTCGAACTGATTTCGCCACCGCCGCATCACGACACCTATTCGATCGAGGATTTGGGGCAGCTCATCCATGACGCCAAGGCCGCGCGGGTGCGCGTGATCGTGAAACTCGTGTCCTCCGAAGGCATCGGCACCATCGCGGTCGGCGTCGCCAAGGCAGGGGCCGATGTGATCAACGTCGCAGGCAACACGGGCGGCACGGGCGCCGCCTCTGTCACCTCGCTCAAATACACCGGGCGCGCCGCCGAGATCGGCATCGCCGAGGTGCATCAGGCGCTTTGTGCCAATGGCATTCGGCAAAAGGTGATGCTGCGCTGTTCAGGCGCGATGCAGACCGGATCGGATGTGGTCAAAGCTGCGCTCATGGGAGGCGACAGTTTCGAATTCGGCACCACCGCTTTGATGATGCTCAAATGCGTCATGGCAAAGAACTGTAACGTGAAATGTCCCGCAGGTCTGACCACGAACCCCGAAGTTTTCGACGGCGATCCCCGCGCTTTGGCGCAGTATCTTGTAAACATCGCCCATGAGGTGCGCGAAATCCTTGCGCTCTTGGGCTTCAGGAGCCTCGATGAGGCACGCGGGCGCGCCGATCTTTTGCACCTGTTGGATCACCCGTCGTCGGTGGGGCAATTGAACCTGCGTGCCATGTTGACCTGTGTGCCGGAGGTCCGGGTCGAGAATCCGGTCTATCTGGAACGCGATTACATGGTGGATGACCTGCTTTTGGACCAGATGCAGGTACGTCTGGTCAAAGGCGGTGAAGATCAGATCGTGCTCAAACCCAATGAGGCGCTCAACAATCGCAACAAATCCGTGGGTGGCCAGCTTGCCATCGACATCGAACGGATGCTGAACCATGGCGACGGGCCGCTGCCGAAGGCGGCGCGCACCGATGAGCGAGGGCGCAGTTTCCTCGATATGCGCGCTGTGCGCGTCCAGACCCAAGGCTCGGCGGGCCAAAGTTTTGGCGCGTTCTGCAATGATGGTATGGTGATGGAACATGTCGGCACCTGCAATGACGGGGTCGGCAAGGGCCAGTGCGGCGGTGAGATCATCGTGCATTCGCCGGGCGGAGGCTCGGAGACGGAAAACGTGCTAATCGGCAATTTCGCCCTTTTCGGTGCGACGGGTGGCCGCTGTTTCATCAACGGTCAGGCGGGCGACCGCTTTGCCGTGCGCAACTCCGGCGCGACCGCTGTGGTCGAAGGCGTGGGCGAGTTCTGCGCAGAATATATGACCCATGGCGCGGTTCTGAACCTCGGCGATTTCTCCACGGGTTTTGGCAACGGGATGTCGGGCGGCTTTGCCTATCAATATGACCCGGAACACCGCATGCCGACTTTGATGAGCCGCGATTCCGTGTTTTCCGGCACCTTGGCCGATGGCTCCGCTCAGGCGGAGATTCACCGCGAAGCCGTGCGCCAGCTGTTGCAATGGCATGTCGAGGCAACGCAATCGGCGCGCGCTGAAAAGCTGCTGGGCGAATTTGACGCGCGGCTTGACGATTTCGCATGGGTCATGCCCAAGGCACTTTTGCAATATCAGGACGCGGACGAAATCAAGTCCGCGAAAAGCCGCAAGGATTTGGTCGAGGAATTGGCAACAGCGCTGTCCAATCACCAGATCACGGAGGTCAAGAAAGCCTGGCGTCAGGGCGTCAATGTCCTGAAGGGCGCAACTCCCGCCTATGGCGAAACCGATACTGACGAGATGTTCCGCCTCTTGGGCAGCTATACGGTGATGGATCTGGCCCGCGTTCAGGCCGAAAAGCGTGTGGGCAAAAACGATCCCCTCGCACTCGCCAAAGCGCAGCGCAATCTGATCCTGACCGAAGATTTCGCCCTCATGATGGCGCTTGCCAAACACGCCCGTGCCGCGATTGCCGACTATAGCGATGACGAGCTGGCCTCATTGGTCGCCAACAAACGCCTGTCGGATTTCAAACGCGCGCTGTCGATGCGCAACATCCTGTCGATGGACAGCCCCGGCACCTATGCGTGGATCCTGCATCAATCTGCGAAGAACCGCAGGGCTCTGGGCGAGATCCCAAGCTTTGACGCGCTCTTCGTCCAACAATCCCTACCTGACGTGCTTGCACGTACCGCCGCGGAGTAACTCATGAAACTGCCTTTTATTCCCGAAGACGCCCCTTTCTCCGGTGATCAGCGCGCGTGGCTCGGCGGCTTTCTGGCCGGTCTGCATTCGCGCAAGGCACTGGGTGATTTCGGTAGCCCCGCCTTAGCCGTCAATGCCGCGCCCGTGGCACAGAAGGCTATCGACATTCTTTATGGCACCCAGACCGGCAATGCCGAAGAAGTCGCCAATGAAGCCGCCGCCCTAGCCAAAACCCGCGGGTTCGCGCCACGCGTCGAGGAACTGGACGCCATCGACATGGACCGCCTGTCCCAGATGGACACAGTGATCATCGTGGTTTCCACCTACGGCGAGGGCGAAATGCCCGACAACGCGCATATGTTCTGGGAGGCACTGTCTTCCGGCACGGCCCCACGTCTGGAGAGCCTCAATTTTGGTGTGCTGGCGCTGGGGGACACGAGCTATGATGGCTTCTGTCAGGCTGGCAAACTCATCGACATGCGGCTTGAGCAACTGGGCGCGAAACGTCTTGGTGCGCGGGTGGATTGCGATGTGGATTTCGAAGATGCGGCGAGCCTCTGGCTGGGAGAGGTGATGCCCAAGGATGGCGGCGCCGCACAGACGGTGGAGACCCCCGCAGACATCGTGCCACAGAAAACAGGTTGGGGCCGCAAAAACCCCTACAGCGCGCGGGTGATCGAGAACCGGCTCCTGTCGGGCGCTAAATCCGCGAAAGAAATCCGCCATTTTGCCTTTGATCTGGGTGACAGTGGCATGACCTATGAGGCGGGCGATGCGCTTGGGGTGATGCCGGTGAACAACGCGGGGTTGGTTGACACGCTGTTGCAACGTCTTGGGGCCTCTGCCGATCACATGATTGATGGCTATGACGCGCCTTTGGGTGTGCTTTTGACCAAGAAATTCGAGATCGCGACCCCCTCGAAGGAGCTGATCAATGAGATCGGCAAACGCGCGGGGCACGATGAGCTCAGCCATGTGATCGCCAATGGCGACAAAGAGGCGATGGAGGCGTTTCTTTGGGGGCGTGACACGCTTGATCTCATCAATCTTGCTCCGGAAATGACCCTCGCGCCCGAAGAGTTCGTGAGCTGGCTCAAGCCCTTGCAACACCGCGCCTATTCGATTTCCTCAAGTCCCAAGGCCCATCCCGGCGAGGTGCATCTCACGGTCGCGGCCGTGCGTTGGCTGTATGAAAACCGCGCCCATGGCGGGGTCTGTTCGACCTTCCTTTCGGATCTCGCATCTGAGGGCACAGAGACCCCGATTTTCATGTCTCCGAACAAAAGCTTTCGCGTGCCCGAGGACGACAGCGTGCCGATGATCATGGTTGGCCCAGGCACCGGCATCGCCCCCTTCCGCGCCTTCCTCGAAGAACGTCAGGCCCGTGGCGCCAAGGGTATGAACTGGCTGTTCTTTGGCGATCAACACCGGGCTTCGGATTTCATTTACGAAGACGAAATCTCCGACATGAGCACCTCTGGCTTGCTCACCCGTCTCGATCTGGCGTTTTCCCGCGATCAGGCGGAGAAAATCTATGTCCAGAACCGGATGGAAGAGAACGGCAAGGCACTTTACGGCATGTTGGAAAACGGCGGGCATTTCTATGTCTGCGGGGACGCCACGCGCATGGCACGCGATGTCGATGCGGCACTCCATAAGATTATCGAAACCCAGGGCGCGATGACGCCTGAGGCGGCAACGGAATACGTGAACCGCCTCAAGCGTGAGAAACGCTATGTGCGGGATGTCTATTGAGGTGATGTCAAGGGCGGCGCAAAATTGGTCCATTAGGGCGGCGTAAAAGTAGGCCACTTTGGATTGAGCCGTTTGTTTGATT
>NZ_JBLWTA010000026.1:0-36456 GCF_048270365.1 Celeribacter sp. | reverse complement strand
TCAGGACCAAAACGTCCTCGCCAAGTGCGGTGGTCAGGCGACCCATGCGGGAGGTTTGCGAAAAGAAAGACATGTGGGAAACCAGTGAACTATGAATGTGTTAGGGAGAACGTAAACATGTGAGCCTGCAACTCAAGAGGAAAATGGGAAAACATGTTCTCATCGGCAAAGATAGGGAGCCGCACAAATTTCTCAGATTGTGACAGCATCCCTTTCTCGGGGCTATGAGCGCTTAATGAATTGCGCTTCTTTTGCCTTCGAGGGGGGCATGCTTTTGCGCTGAAAGCTGTGAAAAAGCTGTGAATACGGACGTCCGAGAAGACGATCCGGGACAGAGTTTTGTTTTAAGGGAGATCGCTCAACTTTCGTGATCCGGATGAATTATAGTGATTCCACCCGTAGGAGGGCTGGAAAATCGTGAATATAAAAAGAGGCCGAGCCATTTCCGTGTCCTGCGAGAACTTGTGTGCAAAATGCAATGGGGAAAGACCCCCTGCAACCTATCCTTGACCTTCTGGATCGGCGCCCGTTAAGTTCGCGGCAATACGGCAATTTTTGCACATGTTTTTGATTTTGAGGAGTGTTCTAGGCCATGTCTCGGTTTAGCAAAGTGGCTTGGAAAGAAGGGCTTTTTATCAAGCCTCAGCATTTCCAACAATCCGATAGATACGTCGAAAAACTGATTGCCAATCGGACCGCTCAGATTACGCCCTTTCCTTGGGGCATTGCCGAGATGTCTTTCGATGAAAGCCAGCTTCGCCAAGGGCGTTTGGAGCTCGAAAAAGTGTCCGGCATCATGCCGGATGGCACGCCGTTCGACGCGCCACACACAAGTCCCCTGCCGCGTGAGGTCCTCGTCAATGAGGGCGCGACGGGGAAAACCATCTGGCTGACTGTGCCGAATATTCCACAGAACGAGCGCGAAGTCGGCATGCTCGAGGACATGAGCACCCGCTATATCCTTGCCGAAGAACAGGGGGTGGCCGATGTCACCGCCGTGTCGCGCACCGAGGATGAGATCGAGGTCGCCGTGCCGCGTCTCGAACTGGTGATCCGCGACAGCCCACGCGAGGGCTATCAGTGCATTCCGCTTGGGCGCATCGTCGATGTGCAGGACGGTGCGGTCGTCACGCTGGACAAAACCGAGCCGCCCGTGGGGCTGATCATCTCGTGCCACCGGGCCTATGCGGGGTTCCTCAAAGCCGTCATGGGCGCGGTCGAGGCCCGGCTCGAAGTGCTGGCACGCTATGCCGCCGATCCGACCTCTGGCGGGGGGATGCAGGACAAGGACTATCTCATGCTGATGGTTCTGAACCGCGTGCTGCCGCAGCTCAAACACATTCAGGCGATGCCCGCCGTGCATCCGGAACGGTTGTTTGAATTGCTCGTGGGTTTCGCGGGCGAGCTGTCGACCTTCGAGGATGGCGCACGCAGGGCACGCGAGTACAGCTACCGCCACGACAAACCCAAGGAAACGTTCAAACCATTGGTGGATGACATCCGCCGGTTCCTGTCCCGCGATCTGGGGCGGGCGCTGCGCCTGCCGCTGGAACTGCGGCGCGAGAACAGTTTTGCGGCGCTGGTGGACGATCCGAATCTCTTTGCCAATGCGACCTTCATCGTCGAGGTCTCCGCCGCTTTGCCGCTCACCCAGATTCAGGGCCAATTCCCGCAGCTGTGCAAACTCGGCCCCTCGACCCGGATGAAAGAGATCATCGTCAACAACATGCCCGGCATCCCGCTGGTTCATATTCCGAACCCGCCGCCGCAGATTCGCGTGGTCGCCAACCATGTTTATTTCCTCGTCGACAAGACCAGCCCGCTGTGGCGTGACTTCTCGGTCGCGCCTGCCATCGGCATGCATTTCGCGGGCGCCTGGCCGGGGCTGGAGCTGGAACTGTGGGCCATCCCCGAGGAGCGCTGAATGAGTGACGATGACGACGACCGCACGGTATTCGGTCAGAAAATTCCGCCGGCCAGCCCCACGCCTCAGCCGTCACACCCGCCTTCCGGACAGCAGCCTCCCGCGCAACCGGGGTGGCCCGCGCCGCCTGCGGCGCAAAATAACCCAGTGCCGCCTGCGGCGCAAAATACTCCAGTGCCGCCTGCGGGGCATGCTCCGCAACAGCCACCTTACGCCCCGCCACCCGGGCAAGCGCCCGTCGGAGGTGCATCCGACAGCACCATGTTCGGGATGAAAGTCCCGCCGCAACAGGCTCATGTTCCGCCCGCGCAGGGATATCCGCAGCCCGCGCCGCAGGCTTACCCACCGCAGCAACATGCGCCTCAGCCTCCGGCCTCCGGCGCAGATGACACATGGTTCGGTGGGCGTTTGCCGCAGCAACCGGCGCCGCCACAGACGCCGCCGCCGTCCTCGGGGGAGGGCACTTGGTTTCAGGGCCGCGCGCCGCAACAATCGCCCTCCTATCCGCCACAACCTCAGCCCCCGCAGCAGCCAGCGGCACCTTATCCGCCGCAGCAACCCGCCTATGGCCAGCCATCCTACGGTCAACCTTTGCCGGGACAGGGCGTGCAAGGACAAGGCGGACCGGGGCAGGGCGGATACGCTCAACCGCCCGCCTATGGCCAGCCCCCCCAGCCGAACTGGCAGGGGCAATATCCGGCCCAGCCGGGCCAATATGGCGGGGCATATCCTGCGGGCGCTGGCACAGACGGGCAGTTCCCGATGGTGCCCCCCGCCGCAGAGGCCGCAGCTTTTGCAGGCAACGTGCCGCGCATTTCCTTTCAGGATGCGCTCAAAGGCTCGGGATTGGACATCGGCACGTCGACCAACCCGATCCTTGCGGCGGCCTCGGACCTTTTGGTGCTGTTCGGGCGTCTGCGCACCGGCATGGTCGAGATGCAGGCCATTCCGCTGCGCGATCACGTCATTCGCGAGATCGGCGAATTTGTCCGCAAGGCGCAGGAAAAAAGCGTGCCGCCGGAGGACATCGACGTCGCGCGCTATGCGCTGGCGGCGACTGCCGATGACATCGTGCAGACCATTCCCGGCAGTGATCCGGGCTATTGGCAGCAATATTCCATGGCGGCCGAGTTGCTGAACGACCGTTCCGCGGGCATCGGTTTTTTCGCCCGGCTCGAACATGTGATCGCCTATCCGGCGCAGCGCAAAGACCTGTTGGAACTGATGCTGACCTGTCTCTATCTCGGGTTCGAGGGCAAGTATCGCACGGAACCCAATGGCATGGCGATGCTGGCGCGGTTGCGCAATGAGGTCTATCAACGGCTGCGCTCCGTGGTGGAACGTCCCAAACCCGATCTGTCGCTGAGCTGGTTGCCGGTGATCTTTTCCGGCAAGCGCAATGGTGTCGGGATGCCGCTCTGGGTGGTGGCCGGGATGGGGGCTGGCATGGTGGTGGCGCTGTTTGCGACGCTGTCGTGGATTCTGTCGAATGACACCAATGCGGCACAGGCCGCGATCCTGCGCCTCAACGATCCGAACGCCACCGTCGCCATTGAAGGTCAGAGCTTTGCCGCCTCCGCGACGCCTTATGTGGGCGAAATCGACACCGCTCAGCTTGACCGCATCCGTGGTGCGCTGGCCTCGGAGATCGACAGCGGTGCTCTGAGTGTGGCGGAAAAAGGCGATTACATCATGATCCGTGTCGGCGATGTGCTGCGCTTTGGCTCAGGCTCTGCCGATCTGACCTCGGATTTTACCGCGCTGGCGCAAAGCATTGGCCGGACGCTGGATGGTGAGCCGGGCGAGATTGTGGTCGAGGGCCATTCCGACAGCATCCCGCTGCGCGGCACCGGGCGGTATCGCACCAATGAGGAACTGTCGGAGGCGCGCGCCACCACGGTGCGCGATGTCTTGGCGCAAAGCCTTGGCGATCCGTCGCGTATGAGCGTGGTGGGCGTGGGGCCGAACGATCCGATTGACACGAGCGGCACGCGCGAGGCGCAAGCCAGGAACCGCAGGGTCGAGATTCTCCTGCAACAGGAAAGCAAGATATGAGAGTATTTGGCGTTTCGCCACGGAAGCTCTGGAGCTACAAATGGCTCCGGTTGCCGATCCTGACCCTTGGTGTTGTGATCCTGAGCCTTGCGATCTGGTTCGGGCTGCGGATGACCGGCGTGAGCTGGCTGGTCTCGCCTTGGACCCGTGGCGGGCTGATTGCGCTCATTCTCGGGGTCATCGCTTTGTCGGCTCTGATCAAATATCTGCGTCGTAGAAAAGCGTCGAAAGCTCTGGAGGAAACGCTTGTCACCCCCGGAGATGGCGACATCTTGTCCGAACGGATGCAAGAGGCGCTCGGGCGGCTCAAGAAATCCGGCGGGGCGACCTATCTCTACGATCTGCCGTGGTATGTCATCATCGGTCCGCCGGGGGCGGGCAAGACGACGGCGCTTTTGCACTGTGGTCTGGATTTTCCGGGCACTGACAAAGAGGCCGTCGCGGGCTTTGGCGGGACTAAAAATTGCGATTTCTGGTTCGCCGAAGATGCCGTTCTGATCGACACGGCGGGCCGTTACACGACCCAGGACAGCGACGCCACGGCCGACCGCGAAAGCTGGCAATCCTTTCTCTCGGAACTCAAGAAGGCCCGCTCTGACCAGCCGGTCAATGGCGTTTTGCTTGCGTTTTCCTGCGAAGACATCATGACCGCCGATGCGGCCCAGTTGGAGCGTCACGCTTTGACCGTGCGCCAGCGTCTGGCCGAGTTGAACAAGACCCTGCGCATCGACGTGCCGGTCTATGTCATGTTCACCAAGGCCGACATCGTGGCCGGATTCCGGGATTATTTCGGGCCGCTGGGTGAGGATCGCCGTCGCCGTGTCTGGGGGGTGACCTTTCAGACCCGTGATCGCAAGGAAGACACCTATAAAGAGGTCTCGACCGAGTTCGACAAGCTGATTTCAAGGCTCTCCGACGAGGTCACCGACCGTCTGCACGAAGAACACGATCCGGTCGCGCGCATCTCGATTTTCGGGTTCCCCGGCCAGATGGCGCTGATGCAGCGCAATCTCACCGATTTCCTGCGCCGGGTTTTCCAGAAACCCGAAGAAGTTCATGCCATTCTGCGCGGGTTCTATTTCACCTCTGGCACGCAAGAAGGCACTCCGATCGATCAGGTGCTGGGTGCGATGGCCTCGGGCCACGATCAGAACGCGGGCTTCCAACCCGGTTTCATGTCCGGCAAAGGGCGCAGCTATTTCCTGCACGACCTGTTGAAAAAGGTGATCTTCGCCGAGCGGGATTGGGTCGGCTATGATTTCAAATCCATGCGCCGTCGCCGTATTCTGCGCACCGGCGCGACGGGGCTGATCGCCACGGTCTGCCTCGGCGCGATGGGGCTTTTCGGCTATAGTTTCTGGCAAAACGCCACGTTGGTGCGTCAGGCGAATACCGCGATGAACCTCTACACGGTCGAGGCGCAGGACATCTTTGCCGAGCCGATCATCACCGATCCGGCGACGCGTCCGGTGCTTGGGGCGTTGAACACCGTGCGCAACCTGCCGGGCGGGTATGGCGACACGACAGAACAGCCTTTTGTCGAACGCATGGGCCTGTCGCGGCGTGACAGCATTCGCAAATCTGCGACCGAGAGCTATTCCTACGCGCTTGAACACATGCTGCGTCCGCGCATGATGTTGCAGCTCGAAAACACCCTGCCACAGCTTTTGGCCACGCAGGATTACGAACAGGCCTACCGCGCGCTCAAGGTCTACCTGCTGGTCGCCAAGGCGCAGCCCGGCAAGGGCGACGATACCGCGATCCAGTCGTGGTTTGCCGAAGCCTGGGCGCGGGAATATTCCGAACCGGGGCTTGAGGTGGCTTATGGCGCAATCAACGATCACCTCGACGCCATGCTGGCGCTCGATGATCGGGTGACGCCCGCGCTTCAGCCCAACAAGGAGTTGGTGGAAACCGCCCAGCGTCAGATCGCGACGTTGCCTCTGGCGCGGCAGGCCTATAGCTCGATCCTCGGGCAGGCGGCGGGTATGACGCCGCTCAATATTTACGAACAGTTGTCGGACACACAGGTCGATCAGGTGCTGCGCACCGTCGATGGCACGGCGCTCTCCGACTTGACCGTGCCGGGGCTCTTTACGTTTTCGGGCTACTGGGGCGTCTTCAAGGAAGAACTCGCTTCCGCCCAGAGCCGTCTCGACGAGGAGCGTTGGGTGTTGGGCGAGCCTGGAAAAGCCGATTATCAGACCCAGCTTGTCGGTCTGAACCGCGACATTCATGCGCTCTATCAGGCGGATTTCGTGGACGCGTGGCAAGGCATTCTGAACAAGATCGAACTGGTGCCGATGGCCGATCCGTCAGGGCAATATACCTCGCTCACCATCGCCGCTGCACCCTATGCTTCGCCGGTTCTGAAACTCGCCGAGATGGTGGATCGCGAAACACGTCTGAGCCGGTTCCTCGATATTGTCGAGAACATGGAAATCTCGCCCGAGGCGCTGGCCTCCGGCGACATGAGCGGCGAGTTGTCGAATGCGGGATTTAGCGCCGTGGAGCGCCGTTCAGGGTCTTTCGAACGGATTTTCCTCAATGCGCTCAAGAACAAAGCCAAGTTCCAAGAACGCGCCGCGCCCTCCGCGACGGCCCCGACAGAGCGGCGGCAGATCGAGAATATCGAACGCCGGTTCGAGAAATGGCACGCGCTGGTGAAAGGCGATGCGGATCAACGCAAACGCCCGATCGATGCGGTGCTGGCGAGCCTTGAAGAGCTGTTGCAGGATCGCAAATTCGCGGCGAGTGGCGGCGAGACGCTCAACAATATGGGGCTGCAAAGCGCGCTTGGGAAACTGACGCAGGGCGTGCCGTTTTACCCCGATACGATGGTGCGTTTTGTCAACCAGATCGAGCGCGAATTCCTGACCGTGACCACCAATGCCAATATGGAAGAACTGCAACGCCTTCTGTCCGAAGAGGTCACGACCTTCTGCACGCAGAATGTTTCAGGTGCTTTCCCCTTTTCAGCGAACGGACGGCATATTTCGACCGCTGCTTTTGGCGAATTCTTCGGCTATGGCGGGCGGATGGAGAAATTTTACGACGCCCATCTGCGGGAATACACTCAACGCAGCCAAGATGGTGAGATCGTGCCGCGCGACGACAGCGACATCGGGGACCGGCTGGCCCCCTCGACGCTTGCGCAATTCGGTCGTGCCGAGCGCATCCGTCAGGCGTTTTTCGAACCCGGAAGCATGAAACCCTCGGTGAGTTTCACCCTGTCGCAGCGCGCGTCTTCAGAGACCGTCGAAAGCGTTGCCATGTCCTTTGGTGGGCGTCAGGCTCAGTTGTTTCCGAATTCTTCTGGTATCACGATGAGCTGGCCCGACGATGTGACGGAAGTGGTGTTCCAGCTTCTGCCCAAGGCCAAACGTGGCGCCGCCAATGGTCTGCGCTTTGCCGATGGTCGCTGGGCTCTGGCGGAGTTCATCAACGCCGGCGTGGCCCGTCCGTCGGGCAGCCGCGTCGATGTGACCCATAATGTCGGCGGGCGTCCGGTCTCTTTCCGGCTCGAATTTGACAGCGTCACTGTACCGTTCCTGATGAAGGAACTGCGCGATTTCTCTTGTCCCACCACTTTGGAATAACCGTTCTTTTTAACCAGTCCTGCTCAAGGTCTCGCTCTCGTGATCCCATTTCTTTACGGCAAACATCCCGCCTTTGGCGATTTTCTCTCCTACGGGGGATCGGGGGCCTTGGTCTCCGGCCTCGATCAGTGGTTGGAGCCGGTGCTGACCGCACTGCGCGACAGTCTGGGCGACGGCTGGCCGGTGATCTGGCAAAGCGCGCCGGTGCTCAGGTTCTGGATCGGGCCGGATGTTCTGGGCGTGCCGGCCTATGGCCTGTTCCTACCCTCACGTGATCGGGTGGGCCGCAAATACCCGCTTTTGGTTGGCGTGACCGACCCCGAGGGCGAGGGCCATGCCGGAGTGCCACCGACCGATCCGCGCCATAACGAGGCAATCTATGATGCGATTTTTGCGCATATCGCCGGGGTGCAACCGCCCGAGGGTGGGTTTCGCGGCGGTGCGGATTTGCTCGAAGGATTGGAGGTGCCGCAAGCCCGCGCGCTCATGTGGGAAGAGGGGCTGAGTGGGACGATCTGGGGCCAGCGCAACGATGGCGATCTGGCGCGGCTTTTGAAAGATGCCGCCGGTGTCGAGGCCGAACGCGCCGAATTTCGCCGTAGCCATTGGTGGCACCCGGAACAGGGGCCGCGCGCCGCCGGGTGGCTGGCCTGTGACGGGCTGCCGGGGGCGGATGCGCTTGGCTGGCTGCTCACAGAGCGGCTGCGACCTTTGCAGGATGAGACGGGGCCAGATCAGACGCAAGCCGCCAGTGAAGAGGATCGGACATGACGGATCTCGGACGACGTTTTCGCTTCGACAGCGCGCTCAAAAGCGATGTGGGACGGGTGCGCAAGATCAACGAAGACAGTGCGCTCTGTCTTACGGACAGCGGCATCTGGGTCGTGGCCGATGGCATGGGCGGCCATGCCGCGGGGGATTTTGCCAGCCAGACCATCACCGGGATGCTCGAAACCGTGGGCGTCCCCGTGTCGCTTGACGATCTGAAGGTGCGCTTTATGGAACGGCTGTCACTGGCCAATGCGCGCATCATTGCTCATGCCCAGTCTCTGGGCGGTGGTACGGTGGGGGCGACGCTGGCCTCTGTGTTGATCCATGGCGACCGGTTCGCCTGTGTCTGGTCTGGCGACAGCCGGGTCTACCGGTTTCGCGCCGGGCAGCTTCTGCAGATCAGTCGCGATCATACCGAGGTGCAGGCGCTTCTGGATGCCGGGTCGATCACCGAAGATCAGGCCGCCAACTGGCCGCGCAAGAACGTCATCACCCGCGCCATCGGGGTCACGGACATTCCGCAATGCGATGTGGTCGAGGATGTGCTTCTCGATCGGGATCTGTTCCTGATCTGCTCGGACGGGCTGACGGAATATTACGAGAATGACGAGATCGCTTCTGTCCTTGCGGCATCGCCGGACACGGATCTCGACAGCCTGTGTGCGCAGTTTGTCTCCACGGCTGTGGAGCGCGGTGGCAAGGACAATATTTCGCTTGTTCTGTTTCGGTGTCATGAAACCCCGCCGGATCGTCAGGAGGCGCTTTGGGCCTTTCCGGAATTCGAGGGCACGCTATGAGCGACGACGACAAGACGATCCCGCCCTCAGAGGAACAGACGCCAATTCAGCCCGATGCTGAGCCGGAGCAGACCGGAGAAGAAGACGAACGCACGGTTTGGGGCGCTTCCGAGGAGACCGAGGAAGAGGCAACACTCTTCGCGCCGCAAATCAGCCCCTCGACGGATGTCGCGGACGACAAGACGATCCTGACCCCCTTGCCTTCGCCGGACCTGCCGGGGGCGGCCTCAACCGAGAACCCGGACGCGACGGTTCTGGCCGGGACGCCGGTATCGTCTGGCGAAGAGACACCAGCCGACACAGCCGACAATCCCGACGCGACGGTTCTTGCCGGTGTGGCCGCACCTGTCGTCGTTGGTGCGGCCAGCGGTGCCGCTGGACTTGCGTCCTCCGCGACGCCCCGCCCGGTGATGGTGCTCGAACCCGGCACGGTGATCAACAACATGTACCGGGTCGAAAGCGCGCTGGATCAGGGCGGTATGGGCCGGGTGTTTCGAGGTGAGGAAATCGGCACCGGCGAACCCGTCGCGATCAAGGTGATCCTGCCGGAAATGGCCGAGGATCAGAAGGTCGAACAGATGTTCAAGCGCGAGGCGCGCACCCTGCGCCAGCTGCATCACCCGGCCATCGTGCGCTATTTCGCCTATGTGCCGCCGGACGAGCGCATGAACCTCCATGCTCTGGTCATGGGGTTCATCGAGGGCACAAAGCTCTCGGATCATCTGCGCGAAAAAGGCGCGTTGAGCACGGAGGACGCCTGTCGCCTGTTCTCGCGGCTCGCCGACGGGTTGCGTCGGGCACATGAGATTGGGGTCATTCACCGCGATCTCTCGCCGGATAACGTCATGCTTCAGGATGGCGACATTACCCGTGGCGTGCTGATCGATTTCGGTATTTCACGCTCCTCCAAGGTCAAGGATGTGACCATCGGCAATGAGTTCGCGGGCAAGCTGAAATTTGTTTCTCCGGAACAGATCGGCGCCTTTGGCGGCGAGGCCGATGGGCGTTCGGATGTCTATTCTTTGGGGCTTTTGCTGATCGCAGCGCTCACCGGTAAGGCGCCGCAGATGGGCGATACCATCGTTGACGCCGTGCAAAAACGTCAGAGCATTCCCGATCTCTCGGGCATTCCGGGACCGTTTCAAACCTTGCTCTACGCCATGCTGCAACCCAATCCGGCGCAGCGGATGCCGGATATGCAATCCGTGATTGCGGGGCTCGACATGATTTCAGGCGGCCAGACCGGGGCGGCGAACACATTGACGGGCACGCTGACAGGGATGGGCGGGAGCATGGCGGGCCTGGGAATGGGGCCCGGGATAGGGGCCGGGATGGGCACCGCGATGGGGGGATTTGTCCCTGCGCCAACCACCCATGCGGTTCCGGGGCTGCAATCCGGGCCGACGGCAAGCCATCTGGGCCTGCAAAGCGTCACGGCCAGCGGGTTCGATGGCACCTCCGAACTCGAAGACCCGCCGGAGCCGAAAAGTCGCAGCGGTCTGGTTCTGACCCTGAGTTTCGCGCTTCTTGCCGCGGCTGTTGGGGGCGGGGCCTATTATTGGTGGCGCAGTCATCCGATCGAGGCCGGGATAGAGCTTGATCGGAGCGGGTTGAGACGTGATGAGACCACGGTCGCGGGCCATTTGGCGATGCAGGCCGGGGACGCCTGCGCCTATGCCACGCAACACACACAATCGGGACCGATTGCTGCGCTCAGCGACAGCGGCACGGCCTTTGCCGGGCTGGCTGACAACTGGCCTTTCGGGCCTCTGCCTGAGATCAGAGAGACCGTGATCGCAACACCGCAATGCGCAGCACTCAGCCTGGCCCAGCCCTTTCTCGGGACAGGGCGCGCGCCGATTGCCATTGGCTTCGATGCGCAACGCGTCTCGCGCCAGACAGGGGTCGAAGGCACGATCCGGGGCACGGAGGATCGCCAAATCTGGCTCTCTATCGTTGCGCCGAACGGGCGGGTGTTTTCGCTCTCGCGCCAGCTCGACGCACAGATTGGCAACACGCGCCGCTTTTCCTTCCGCCTGCCGTCGGCTCAACCCGGCGTCTATGTCATCGTCGCGACGGCCTCCGCCTCCGCTTCGGTTCGTGCGGGCGCGATGAAGGATGGCACGGAGGCCAGTGTGATCCTGCCGTTGATCGGTCGGGAAATGGTGGAGGACGCGGCGGGCTATGTCGCTGTGGGGGCGCTGACGATCACGCCGTGATCTCGCTAAAGCGTTTCGACTTTAACTTGATGTATGGCGTAAAGTCGAAACGCGCGCTCCGCTTTAACGCAGATCGAAACTGACGAGTGCAAAGCGACTTTGTTCTAAGCGGTCGCGATCGAGCGCGGAAAAGACGTCTTCCGCGCTGCGTCCGTCCATTTCGGTCAGGCCGAACGGCCCGTCTTCGCTGCCCAGTACCATCAGGATTTGCCGGGTCTCGCGCCCAGAGCCGACCCGCGCCACGGGTGCGGAAATTACCGGAATGCCATTCTCAATCGTGGTGAAGCGGGACAGGTCCTGCACCACGCCATTGTCGTCGATCATGAGCACTGCAAGATCGAGCCCGCCCGCACCGGAGACCTGCGCTTCGATGGTGTCGCCGCTTTGCAGGTTGGTCGAGGCAAGACTCAAACCGATGCGTGCGGCGGGATAGGAGGCGGTCAGTGCCACCGCGTCGAGGGCGGCGCATTGCCGGGGGTCGATCTCTTCGCGCACCCGCGTCACGGTCTCGAAACCATCCAGTATCGTTGCGCTATAGGTGTCGAGTGCGTTGCGATCCGCCCCGATCAAGGACAGACCGACCTGCCCATCCGCGCCGCGACGGGGCAGGGCCAGCGTACAGCGCGGTGTTTCGTTGGCGCGGATGCGGGTCAGGAGTTGACCGATGGTCAGATCGGCGGCGCTGGCATTGGCGAGGGGCGCACCGAGGCCTGTGGGGCCGATTTGCGGCGTGGTCGGATCGGCCTCTTCTCCGGTCTCCGGCACACTGGTGGGCACGCTGGGTGGCTCAAGGGCAGCCAGATCCAGCGGGCTGTCGGGCAGCGGCGGCTGAGTGAACAGGCTGTCCGGTGTTTCGAGCGAAATATCCCCTGAGAAAGGCGAGGGCGCATAGCCGCCGACCTCGGCCAAGGGCGAGACGAAATTATCCTGCACAAGACTTTGTTCGGCGGGCAGGGCAAGCCCCTCTTGCGGCTCGGAAATCTCGGGCGCCACAGGGAGCGGTAGCGGATCTGGCTCTGCGATGTTTTCCTCGGCAGGCTCTTCGACAGTCTCGTCTGCGACGATCTCCGGCTCAGAAACAGACGTCTCGTCCTCACCCGCCGGCGCGGCCTCCGGCGCCTCTTCAAGGGCACCGTCCAGATTGGTTTCGGCCTCTTCCTCTGAGGCAATATCCTCGGGGATTTCGGCGATGGGGGCGGTGTCGACGTAGTTTTCGAGATCGAGAATTTCGAGACTGATCACCAGCTCCGGCTCATCTTCTTTCGGGGGAATGATCGCCAGAGAGGCCGTTGACAACAAAAGCAAAGCCGCGCCGTGAAACAGCAGAGAGCCCGTGAAGGGCAGGGCCCATTGACCGGGCTTCATGCGGTCATAGGGCAGAAAACTCACACTCCGTCCTCCGCAGAACGGTGGAGGGTCACGAGGCGAATTTCAACCGCGATGAGCTGTTCTGCGGCGAGCGCATCCAAGAGATCAAACGCGCGCGTCTCGCGGTCGGCCAGCACATGCAGCACCGGGTGGTCGATCAGAAGATCGTTCAACGTGCCGGGCGCAACCGGTGCGCCATCCAGCACCATGGCCCCATCGCCTTCAACGATCAAAAGCGGTTTCGGCAGGAGATCGAGCGGCAGGTCTTCGGTCTCGGGCAAGCGGACCTGAAACTCCCCTGCGCCGATCAGCGAGCCGGTGGTGAGAAAGAAAAAGATCAGCAAGAGCACGATGTTGACGATCGCCAGAGAGGAATCCAGCTTGATCTTCAGCTCCGGCGGATGCAGGCGCTGGCCTTTCATGGCGCCTCCCGGATGATCTGAACCCCGGCGATTTCGGCGCCTTCGAGGGCAGAGAGGGCTGTCGCCACATCCTGCACCCGTGCCGTGGCGGTGATCGCCAGAACAAGCTGCCCTTGTGCCCGCTGCTGACCGAGCGCCTGCGCCAGGTCCGAAAGCCGATCCGTGGCAAATTCCTGCCCGTCGACGGTGACATGGCCTTCGAGAAGGCGCCAGACCGTGACCTCAGCCCCGGCCAGAGGCGCATCGGGGGCCGCGTCGGGATCGGCGGTCAGGGCGGTGGTGTCTTCGGGTAGGGCCTCCCCTTCGGTCTCAGACGGTGCGCTCTGTAAGGTCAGAAGCGAATAGGGCGTGAGGCTCGAGGAGAGCATGAAAAAGATCAAGAGCTGAAACATGGCGTCCGCGAGCGGCGTCAGGGCGAACCTGTAACGTCGTTTGCGGACGGGCAAGCTGGAGATCAGGATGCTCATGATGCTCTTCCGAACTCAGGCGGCCTTGGCTTTGGGATCGACGCGGCCGTGGATGGAGGCCGACATCAGCGCTTCCATCATGTTGCGCTCGCGGTCGATCCGGCTTTCGAACCAGGTTGCGACGAAGAAGGCGACGAGGGCGATGGCGAGACCGGCGGCGGTGGTCGACAGCGCCACATAAATCCCTGAGGCGAGCTGCGTCGGGTCCACGGCGCCATTGGTCTGGGACAGAACGCTAAAGGCGTCGATCATGCCGATGACCGTGCCCAAAAGCCCAAGCATGGGCGCCGCTTGCACAACCATATCGAGCGAGCGCATACGTTCGCTCATCCGCGCCAGTTCGATGATCGCGGTCTGGCGCGACAGTTCCTCGGCATAGGTCAGATCGCTTGGGCGGGCCCGCACGCCGGAGAAGGCGGCTTGCAACACGCGCGCCAGAATCGAGTCGCGTTTCGAGGCGGCTTGCACGGCGCTGTCCACTTTTCCTGAGAGCCAATCGTCGAGGATTTTCTCGGCCGCCTTGCGTTTGCCGACCCCCATGCGGGCGAATTGCGTGAATTTGTAAATCGCGACACTGACGGTGAAAAAGGACAGGGCCGCGAGGGCGATGTAGATCGTGACAGCGACGATTTGGAAAATGCTGAAACTCATGAGCGACCTCTGAGCGCGAGATGGGAGGGGAGGGTGCGATTACGGGCGCAAAAGCTGAAAAAAATACATGAATACATTATGGTAGAAAACGACGCAGAGGCCCCCGAAACAAAAACACCGCCTGTAGTAGCGGTGCTCATGGGGGGGGAGTCAATAGGGTCGTCTGGCTTTTTGATCCTGACGTTTGAACGGTCGCAGGGACGATGTTCAGCGATAGACGCCAATCAGATAATTCGGCACCGCTTCCTCCTCGAATGGACCGACAAATGCGGTTTCACCGTAGGGTGCGATCTCGGGCGACATGGTGGAGAGCCGCGGTTGTGCGGGGGAGGTGAGAGGGGCGGCGCTGTAAAGCACGTCCATGCCGCGCTGCGCCTCTTGCGTCTCGCTGATTCTCTGCGCCTCGATGTCTGTTTCCTGCGCGGTCTCTGCCTCGATGGAGGCGGGCGCGGTAACAGAGGGGGGCGTAGCTGTGTCCGGCGCTGTATCCGGCGACGCTGAACGCGTATGAGGACCTGTTGGTTCGACAAGGTCCGCGCGATCTACAGACGCCTGAACAACAGAGGGGGCCTGAAAAACAGGGCTTTGTGGCATGTCGGCGATCATCACATCAGAATTCAGACGGGCGAGTGACGTGGGCTCGTCGACACAGGATGCTGTTCCCGATCCGCTGATCAAACAGTGGCTGTAAGACAGACCAAACGCAGAGGCGACGGATAGGCTAGTGGCACCAAAGAAGAACAAAATACGCTGTTTCATGAGATCAGTTTAGCACAATTAATGACAGAAAGCATAAGATGAATCTGATCCTTTCAGATTTTTCCGCGCAACGCCAGCATTGCTCTTGCTCGTCTGGCGAATACGAAGCTTTGTTGCACGGAGTTTGCCGTATGTTGTAGGCAGGGTATTGAAAACGCTTGGTTTGATGAGAAGGTTGCGTGGCGGATATGTCGCATGTGAGAGGCAGGATTGGTTCCTCTGGCCCGGCTGCCCCCTGGTTCTGGGGCGCGATGGCCGCCGTCTGGCTCGTCAGCCCCGCCGAAGCGCGTTTTCAGGTCTGTAACCAGACCTTCGATGTGGTCAATCTTGCCATCGGGCAATGGGATTATGACGCTTGGGAAACCTCTGGCTGGTGGACCATCGGACCGAACCAATGCGCGGATGTGATCGAGGACGATCTGACCTCGCGCTTTGTCTATCTTTACGCCCGTGACGTGTTCAACAAGACGATGGTTTCGGGCACGACCGAGATGTGTCTCGATCCAGGCGAATTTCGCATTCGCGGGCATGAGGATTGTCTGGTGCGCGGCTATCTCAGCGCCCCGTTTTTCGAAGTCGACACACGCCGCTCCGAGCGCTGGACCTTCTACATCCAGACCCGATAACAGCCCGAGAACAGCCCGGTCAGAAACGCGGTAAATTTCGCGCGTTTTCTGGGCTCTGGGCTTGCCGCGCCCGAGGCCTTTCGCCTATCGTGGGGCGGTATTTGAAACGTAAACTATTCCAGGTGTGAAGAGGGACGGCGGTGCAAAAGTCCGAAGAGAACGGAAGGGTCACAGGACGTGCCCGGACTGCGCGCTTGGTCGGGTGGCGTTCCCTGAGTGCGGCCTTTTTGTTGACATTTGGCTCCGGCCTTCACGCCCAGAGTTTCGATGCGCGTCCGATCACCTTCGACCCGGCGCCCGGAGAGGCGCCGTTGGTGGTGGCCTATGAACCTGCTGCAGAGCTGCCCCGGCTGATCCGTTTCACGACTGTGCCAGAGGCGCAAAGCGGCGATGCCATCGCGCCGCGCGCCGGATTTCCCGCCCCGTCGATCATCCTCGGGCGCGTGGCCTCCGGGACGGAGGAAAGCTATGGAATCGAGCGGTTGATGCCGGAAACCGTGGCGCAATTTGCCTTTCCCTATAATGACGTCGAGAGCCGCAATGCGCTTCGAACCTCCGATCCGGAGATGTTTCGTGCGCTGGTGAGCCAGGGCCATGTCGATCCGCCGGTGGACCGGGTGGCCGTGGCGCTACAAGAGGAATTGCGGCGGATGAATTGTTACCGCTCGTCGATTGATGGCGACTGGGGGGCTGGCTCGCGGCGCGCGGCGACGGAGTATTTCCGCACCAGCGGGGTCAACGACAACGGTCTCGGGTCGACCGCCACGGTAGAGCTGTTCCGAAGCATCGTGTTGGGCGGAGACACCACCTGTGTCGTGGCGGCGCAGACCAACACGCGCAGCAACCGTCCCTCCAGCAGCGGCAGCCGGCCTGCGTCCGGCGCGTCTTCGGGCTCTTCCGGCACCTCGGGCGGCACGTCAGGCAGCAGCTCCGGTGGCTCCGGGCCGTCGATTTCCGGCGGCGGTGTCGGCGTGTTCCGCTAAGGCGTTTGGATGAAAATCGAGGTCGATCCGAATTTCAAAGGCAGTGGACGCCAGGCTGCCCGACGGCAACGCAGCCGGTTGATGCGTCGGATCGCTGCGGGGCTTGGCGGGGTTGCCATTCTGGGTGGGATTGCGGTGATCGTCCTGCGGCCGGGTGCCGGGCCTGCACCAGACGCGGAGGAGCCGGTTCTGGTGCAGATGGGCGAAACCGCTGACGGCGCGGTGCAAATCGTTGCGGCCGGGGCCGAGGCGTTTCTGAACATCCGGGGCGCGCCGATGATCCTGACCTTGCCCGAAGGCAACGCCAATCTTGGCGAGCGCCGTCTGGTGGCCGGGGTGTCGCTTGAACCCGGACGGTTTCCGGTGGGTCGGCATTTCGACCTGCTTGAGGACGCGTTGTTTGACAGCAACCAGAGGGTGCAGCTTTCCATTCCCTCCTCCAGCGCCGATCTGGCCGCTTTTAACGCCCGCCGCTCCGATGGCATCGCGCTTGGGGCACAACAGGGCTCCGTCGATGTTGGCCTGCCCGAAGAGGTCTCCGCAGGCACCGAGGTGGATGTCGAGGACGGGCGCGGCAGTTGGGGCGAGGTCATCGGCGAGAGCGGTACGGTGGAGGCGCAGGAGGTGCGCTATATCGAGACGGTGATCGAAAACACCACGACCTCGGCCTTGAGCACCCCGTCCCCTGAGCGCCAGTCGCTGTTTCGCGAGGCGCTCGAAGATGTGCCGGAACCGCGCAAGCTCACCGACATCTTGACGGCGCAGAAACTCTCCGACACCGAGATCGACCGCGTCCTCGCGGCCCTGTCCCGCGAAACGGAGGCGGCGGGGCTGGCGATTGAGAGCCTTACGGAGTTGCCCGCGCGTAGTCTGGTCGCGATGCGGCTCGATGACACGCGCTACGAGGCGCGGCTGTTGCAAATGTCGATCTACGGGCCAGACGGCTATCTCATGACGCTGGTGCAGCCGCGTCCGGGCCGTTTTGTTTCGGGCGCCGATCCGTGGTTCTCCAGAGACTTGCGGTCGCTGGCCAACCGCGCATTGGCGGCGCGCGGCACCGAAGGCCAGCTTCGTCTCAAAGATGCGATCTATTCTCTGACCCTGCGCCATCAGATGCCCTCCGATCTTGTCGGCGAATTGCTTGTGATGTTGGCGCGGGTGCAGGATCTCGATCAGATCGTCGATGAAAAGGACCGCATTCGCATCCTCTACGCCGAGGATGGCGCGGACCTTCCGGCGGGGCGCATCGCCTTTGCCGCGCTCACCGGGCCTGAGCTTGATTTGAAATGCTACGTGACGCGTGGCCCGCGTGAGGATGCCCCCTATGCCTGTTTCGATCCTTCGAAACCGCAAGGGCCGGCCTATGGCGGCGGTGGCGGGCTTTTGCCCGGTTTCATTGTGCCGGTCGCGGGCACCAAGACCTCCGGGTTTGGGCCGCGCTTCCATCCGATCCTGAAAAAAACCGTCAGTCACAACGGGCTGGATTGGGGCGCGCCGGTGGGCACGCCGGTCCATGCCGCCGCTGCAGGCACGTTGATCCGGGCGGAATTTTCCGGCGCTTATGGCAATATTGTCAGCCTCAAACATGCGAATGGATATGAGAGCCGCTATGCCCACCTCAACGCCTTCGCCGATGGGGTGAAGGTGGGGGATGAGGTACAGGCGGGCGCTCTGATCGGTTATGTCGGCACCACCGGGCGCTCGACCGGGCCGCATTTGCATTTCGAAATCCGGCTGAACGGAGCGCCCATCGATCCGACCGGAAGCAGCCATGGGTCGCAAGCCGTGGAGGCCTTGGTCAACCGCATCATCCGGGTCGAAAGTGCCGGCAATGCGCGGGCCCAGAACGCACGCTCCTCGGCCACCGGGCTTGGGCAGTTCATCGACGGCACTTGGATCAGGATGATGAACACCTATCGCCCCGATCTGGTCCGTAGCCTCGACCGCACCGCTCTTTTGGAGCTGCGTTTCGATCCGGCGCTGAGCCGGGAAATGGTGACCAATCTGGCGCGTGAGAATGAGGCCTATCTGCGGGCGCGCGGCCATGTCATCACGCCGGGGCGGCTTTATCTGGCGCACTTCCTTGGACCGGCAGGGGCCGATGTGGCGCTAAAAGCGGCGGCGCAGAACCCGGATGCCCCCGTGCTTGACGTGATGGGCTCTGCCGTGGTGCGGGCAAATCCGTTCCTGACCGGCTGGAGCGTGTCGCAAATGGCCGCTTGGGCGGACCGTAAAATGAACGTCTCGGGCGTTGGGCCGGTGGTCGCACAGGCCGCGACTCCCTCTGTGCCTCTGACCGCCGAAACCAAGCGCTATGTGTCGGCGGTGGACGGGCTTTTGAATCGCTTGTGAGGCCGGATGTGCAAAGTTTCGCTCAACCAGGTTTAAGGGCTGCCGAATGGCGCGTGGCCTGTTGACATGGGAGTAGATAACCTCCTCTATAAAAACAAATTTTTACCAGTAGGATTCTCAATATGTCAGGTGCCAGTGTTCAACCTGGAGCGACCCCGGTCGCGCGTCAGATCAATCATGCCGGAAACGTCCTGCGGCCGCAGTCCTGTAGTGATATTTCATCGAAAATCGCCAATCTTCAGCGCACGATCTCTGCCGCAGAACAGCATTTCGAAGCACAACTGCGCGCGCTCGATCAACAAAGCTTTGGCAACAAAGGCATTTTCTGGGCCTCGATCATCAAAGACAGCTGTGTCGCCTTTCTCGATGTGGGGGCCAATGTGCTTGAAATCGTCGGTATGAAACAGGCGGCGACCGTGGCCTCGCAAGGGGTGAACGCGATCCAGATTTCTGGCACGGCGGCGGAATGGCACGCCGGGCAGAAATCGGCGTCGCAGGCTTTGACCAGCATGGCGAAAACCGGTGTGTCTGCGCTTCCGACCAACTCGGCGGCGGGGCAGGCCGGGAAATTCATCGGTGGCTCTTTTGTGGGGGCGGGCGAGATTGCGGTCAACGGACCGCAACAGGCACAGTCCGAGACACAGAATATGGCCATGGGCTATGCGCGCGACCAGATCATTGGCACCGCAGATCTGATTGCCAAAGCCGCCGAAGAAGGCGATGCGTCATGGGGCGCTGGGCTTGGCAAAGTGATGAACGGGGTGAAGGGGCTTGTGGCGCTTCAGACCTATGATCAGAACCTGAACAAGAGCATGGACACCTATTTCGACGAAAAGGTCTCCATCGACACGCGCACTTTCACGCTGAAACTTCAGTTCCGTCGCAAATTCGCCGAGTTGAAAACCCAGCTTCGCACGCTCGAAGCGATGCTTCAGCAATGTCTGGCGGAAAACAATCTGGCGTAATGGGCCTTTCACCTGCGCTTAGGTGGCCCTGATGGTATAAAACCCCCGCGATGCGGGGGTTTTTGTCATTCTGGGGCGTCGCCTTGGCTTTCACGCCTTAAAGCGTTTCTCAAAAAACTTGAGGCACTCAATTTTTGAGAAACGCAGCAACATCAATGCAGTGTGGTAACGTTTTTCGCTCAATCTGATTCAGATTAAACGAAAAACGCTTTAGGCAAATTCATACTCAAAGGCATCTTCCGTCCGGGTCACGTTCACCGTCGCAAATTCCTCGCCTGAGACCATGCGCTCCAACACATGGCGCGACAGTTCCGGCAGGATGGAGTTGGTGATGATATTGTCGATCATCCGCCCGCCGCTGTCGGGGTCGCGGCATTGCTCGGTGATGTAATCCATCACATCCGCGCCATAGACCAGTTCGGCATTGTGCGAGGCCTTGAGGCGTTTGGCGACAGAGCGGAGTTTCAACCGGGTGATGTCCGCAAGCGCCTCTTTGCCCAGCGGGAAATAGGGGATCGACACGATCCGGCCCAGAAGCGCGGGCGGGAAAACATCGAGCTGGAACGGTTTCAGTGCAGCAGACAATTCGTCCACGTCCGGCTTGGTGTTGCCGTCCTCGGCCATCTCCATGATCACCTCGGTGCCAACGTTCGAGGTCAACAGGATCAAAGTGTTCTTGAAGTTGATCGGGCGGCCGTTGCCGTCCTCCATGATGCCCTTGTCGAAGACCTGGAAGAACAACTCGTGGATGTCCGGGTGGGCCTTTTCGATCTCGTCCAAAAGCACCACGGAATAGGGCTTGCGCCGCACCGCTTCGGTCAGACGCCCACCTTCGCCATAGCCGACATAGCCCGGAGGCGCGCCTTTCAGGAGCGAGACGGAATGGGCCTCTTGGAATTCGGACATGTTGATGGTGATGATGTTCTGTTCGCCACCGTAGAGCGCCTCGGCCAGTGCCAGAGCGGTTTCGGTTTTACCAACGCCCGAGGGGCCGCAGAGCATGAAAACACCGATGGGTTTTTCCGGATTGGCGAGGCCTGCGCGCGAGGTCTCAATCCGTTTGGCGATGGTCTGAAGCCCGTGATCCTGCCCGATCACACGTTCTTTCAACCGATCCGCCAGTGTCAGAACCGCCTCCAACTCGTCCTGCACCATCCGGCCCGCCGGAATACCGGTCCAGTCGGAAATCACCGAGGCCACGGATTGCGCATCGACATGGGCGTAGACCATGCGTTCGTCGGGGTTGGCACCTTCGAGTTCCGCGAGCTTGGCGGCCAGATCGGCGCGGACGTCCGCCGGGTCGATGTCTTCGGCCTCGTCTGTCCCAAGGCTGGCGCGCAGTTCGAGGATGCTGTCGACCAGCGCCTTTTCCGCCTCATAGGCGGCTTCGATCCCGACCAGCTCGTCGGCGATCTTCTGTTTCTCTTCGGCGGCCTCGAGGATGCGCTCTTCATCCGTTTGGCCCAATTCGCGCTCGGCGGTTTTCGAGGCGATCTCCGCCTCAAGTTCGCGCAGTTTTTCGCGCATATCGGCGATCCGGGCGGGCAGGGCGGCCTGCGACACCGCAACCCGCGCGCAGGCCGTGTCCAGAAGCGACACCGCCTTGTCCGGCAACTGCCGCGCCGGGATGTAGCGATGCGACAGCGAGACGGCGGCGACGATTGCTTCATCGGAGATTCGCACGCCGTGGTGCGCCTCCATCGGGCCGAGGATGCCGCGCAGCATATAGGTACAGCGCGCCACATCCGGTTCGTCCACATTCACCGGCTGGAAGCGGCGGGTCAGCGCCGGGTCTTTTTCGAAATAATTGCGATACTCGGACCATGTGGTGGCGGCGATGGTGCGCAACGTGCCGCGTGCCAAGGCCGGTTTCAACAGGTTGGCGGCGTCGCCCGTGCCGGCGTTCCCGCCCGCCCCGATCAGCGTATGTGCCTCGTCGATGAAGAGGATGATCGGGGTCGGCGAGTTTTGCACCTCGTCGATCACGGATTTCAGCCGCTGCTCGAATTCGCCTTTCATCGAGGCGCCTGCCTGCATCGACTGGATGTCCAGCTCGAAAAGCTTCGTGCCTTTGAGCTTATCGGGCACATCGCCCTTGGCGAGCCTCTGGGCAAAGCCTTCGACCACGGCGGTCTTGCCGACGCCTGCCTCACCGGTGAGGATCGGGTTGTTTTGACGACGGCGCAAAAGCACATCGACGATCTGGCGAATCTCGTCATCGCGGCCCACGATTTGATCCATACTGTCCGCCGCCGCTGTCATGTCCTTGGCAAAGCGGCCAAGGGCGGTGGAAGCGCCGGGGCCTTCGGTGCCCTCCGTTGAGGTGCCGCCTGCGCCAATCGACGAGCCGTCCATCGGTTGCAGGTTTTCCTCGTCCGAGGCCGACCAGGCCCGCGGGCCTTCGCTCACCACGCGCTCGGGCGAGAGATCGCCCAGCTCCGGCGAGAGCCGTTGCAACACACGTTTGCGTTCGCCATGAGACAGGATCGCGACAAGCGCGTGTCCGGTGCGGATTTGTGCCTCGCCAAACAAAAGCGTGGCGTAAACCCAGCCGTTGTTGAGCGTCGCGCTCATGATCTCGGAGACCACCGGCATTTCGGTGACGTTCTTGTCGAGCCTTCCGAGCGCATTGGTCAGATCGGTCAGAACCCGCGCCCGATCGAGGCCAAATTCGCCGATCATCACCGAGATGTCGCTCTTTGGATCGGAGACCACATGGTAGAGCCAATGCAGCAGATCGACGTGACGATGGCCCTCGCCGCGCGCCTGTCGCATCGCCTTGATAAACGCGTCATACCCCGTGCGATTGAGCTTGCCCGCATAGGTTTCGACCTGAATTTCCGCAGCCATAATATCTTGTTCCTATTACTCTTTTCGGGCCATTTCGGCCCTTACGTCATGTCCTGTGTGATCCGGAACCGGCAGACTTGTACCCGGTTGCCATCCGTAATTTTTGATGTCGGTTGCACGCCCAGCGGCAGCGCACTCATCCAGCCAAGCTCCATGCTCTGGCCCAATTGTGCCGGCGCAATCGCGCCTTTCGGCAGCCAGAGCGCCACATTGACGTCGAAGAACGGCCCGAGATACCCGGCCACGAGATCTTGAAGCTCGCGCGCCTGCGGTCGACCGGGCAGAAACCCCTTGAACTGTGTCATGTCGCGGCAGTCGAGATGCAGCGTCAGGGTCTCGCCCAGCGACCGCGCCCGGCGTCCGGCCCGCATGTTCTGGCCCAATGTCATGCCCTGTTGTCCCAGATGCGAGAGGTCTTCGGGCGCAAAGGGCAGCCAGCTTGCGACAAATTCTTCGACCCGCACCGGGAGATTGAAATGTGCCTTGAGCAATTCGCGCAGCTTGATCGGGCTTTTGACCCGGCCCATGGTGAGCGCGGTGTAGCGCACGCGCACCGTATCGTCGACGGCGCCCCGGTCGCGATGCGGCAGGCCAGCATCGCCGGTAAAGGCCCGGAGCTGATCGGGAAAGCGCCCGCCTGTGGGGTGGTCGAACTGGGTGATGGCGCGGGCGTCCGACCAGCTTCGGTAAAAGAGCTGTTGGAAGCGCGCGGTGAGCATGTCGGCGAAGCGCACGAAAGACGCATCGCCGTTGGCCTGCCAATGGGCCGCCTCGCGGGTGATCGCGGAGGGCATCGGACCGAAGGGGCCAAAGAGGCCGAGAAAACGCGGGCGGACCACCGGCGGAGTGGCGGCGAGATCGACGTCAGACAGATCGCTGTCGGGGAAATGCTGGAACGGGTCCTGTCCCAGATCGGCAATCTCGTCGCGCAGGCGGAGGTTCTCGCCGACGCGGGGGTTCTTACCCGCACGCCGCTCCAGATGACGCATGAGCGTGAGAAAGCCCCACCCCTTGCGCCGCTCCGCGCGGGCCTTTTCCGTCTTCTCGTTCACAGAAGCGGTCCCGATCCGGAGCGGGGCGGCCAAGTTTTGTGCAACTTGCCGGTGCGGTCCAGAAGCGTGAGTTGGGTAAAGCTGTTGACGGCGGCGTAATCGGCGAAGAAGCGATCCAGAATGGCCGAGAGCGTGATCATCCCGCCGCTGTCGATCACCGTTTCGTCCAGCGTCAGGCGAATTTCGATGCCGCGCGCGCTATGATAGCCGTCGGGGCGGCGCAGCGTGCGGGTGATCGGGCGGACATTCATCGCGTGGACAGCGTTGATATGGGCCTGCGTGACCTGATCGGAGACATCGCTGAACAGCCGCAAAACCTCGCGCAGCGCTTCGATATTGCCGCTGCCGTCGCGACCGGTAAAGCCGCGCTGGCTGAGGTTCAAAAGCGAGATGAGGCGCCAGTAATTGTCGCCCGCGTGGTTGCGATGTCCGGCCTCGCGGTCCAGCTCGCTCGCCGCCTCGCGCGGTTTGGTCGGCGCGGCCACGGGTTTGAGATGCACGCTGCGGTCCTCGAGCAGCTGAAAGGTTGCATCCGCAATCGGCAGGATCTCTGGCAAATGCCGGTTCGAGCAAAGTGTCCGCAGGAACAGAAGGTTGGCTTCGTCCTGTTCGGGCGGCTGATAGAGCGTGATCCAGGTCTCGGTGCCCTCATAGCGATAACGTACCCCGCCCGCGCGGAGCTCTTCGCTGGTCAGGCGACGTCTGTCCCGTTCCAACGTGTAATAAAGCGTCTGGCGCGTGGTCGAATGGCCCTTTGGCAAGGCATAGAGCGGCAGCACGTCAACGCGCTCGCGATTGCCCTCGTATTGCGCCCGCACGCCCAGCACGCGGTGCACCTCGTAATTCATCACCGGCGTGCGGTTCGGTGTCACCGGGTAGCGATGATGGCGGTTGTTGAGGGTGATCGGCTGGGCATCGTCTTCAAAAAGGTTGACCGCAGGGGCGCAATAGAGGCCAAGGTCCGCCTCGGAAAACCGTGTGCTCAGATGGCTGTTCACGGCGGAGAATTCGAAAATCACCTGGACCGAGTGGCTTTTGATACCACGGAGATGGCGCGATAGGTCGGTGAAGATCATGCCGAGGAATTTGCGCGGGAAGGCGTAATATTCCAACAGCGTGGAGATGCCGGGGAACAGCAACTCGTCGTGGCCGAACAGTCCGGGCCCGCCGAAACCGACCTGGGCCAGCACCTCGGGCGGCAGGCGGCGCAGCACCGGGTCACCATTGCGATCTTCCCAACGCAGGGTGATGCGGGTGAGCTGGCTGAACACCTGTTCGTAAAGCGCCATGGCTTCGCGCATCGCGCCAGTGAAATGGATCGGCAGGCTGTCACAGGTCAGCTCTTCGAGCGGACCACCGTCGCCCCGTTTGAGGGTGAACACCAGACCGGCTTCGGTGCGTGGTATGCTGTTCTGATCCCCCGAGGGCGTGTCACAGCCAAGCGCGTTCAGCGGCGTGGCGGAGCTGTGATAGGTCGCTTCCGGGATCGCGAAAGGCCAAAGCATGAGCGGTTCGGCCAATCGGTAGCGGCACGTGGTGCGGCGTTCGGCCTGGCTGAAAGAGCTGTCGATATAGGCGCCAACGGGGATCTCGCGGCCTTCAGCCACATCGCCGGGTTTGCCGGGCACTGCGGCACGGACCATCATCGCGGAGGGCAGGGGGGCCGTGGCGTCGGGGAAGAGCTGTTCAAGCAACTCGCGGCTGAACGTGCGGAATTGCTGGTCGATATTGAGCTGAACGCGGGCGGCCATGAAGGCGCTGCCTTCCAACAGCCCGGCAATCGACGGATCGAGGTTCTCTTCGAGCAGCCCGCCAAGACGCTCCGCAAGCCCCGGATTTTCAAGGGCAAAGGCCGCGGCGCGTTCCTTGAGAAGCGCCAGCTCGCGCTCGTAGGCTATCTTGAATGCGTCCTTCATGAGGCGGCACGTTTCGGTTTATCGACCATGCATTTGCCAGCGCCGAGATCGACATCGGCCTGAAAGTCGATGGCAATGTCGGCCGGGTCTGCGATCAGATCGGCACTCACGAAGACGGCGATACGTTGCCGGGCGTCGCCTTCGATGGCTTCGACCTTGACGTTGAGCGACTGCTTGACGAGGCGGGGCTCGTGATCGAGCAGGGATTGCTTGATCGAGCGGGAAATATAGGGCGCGATCAGGTCTTTTCGCGACATGTTGGACAGGTCTTGAAAGCCGTAATTCACCACCGAGCGCGCCACATGGGGCGTGTCGGAAAGGTCGACCGTGGCGTCGAGGCGAATGGTGTTCATCAGGATAGACAGGTGGTCACGCACATGCGCGCGCAAAGTCTCCTCGTCGACGCCGAGACGGCGGGCGTTGGAGCGTTGCGACAGTTCGGAGGTCAGGGTGACGTTATCCCTTTCGCGGTGCACCACATGAGAGGCGTGAGCGTCCTTTTCCTCGAAGGCGAGCCGAAACACATCAATCAGCGCGATGCGCGACCGGTCGTGGATCTGGCGCGACTGTTGCCGCCGGGATGAAGATGGGGCGGAGGTCAAGGGTGGGCGCTCTACAAAACGGGATTGTCGTCATTAAAAGGTCGATGCGCCACCCGCGAAGGGCAGCGCATGACACTATTCGAACAAAGGGGATTAAACCGCTTCGTTTTTCGCGATGTCGAAGCCCGCGGTGCCTTCCGGACCTTTGGAGCCATCGGCTTTTTGAGACGCGTAAACCACTTCGTACTTGGCGAAGTTCAGGGTCACGGTTTCCATCACACGGTCCATACCATCGCCGGAACCGCCGGTGGTGTAGGACGAAATGATGATGTCGGTCATCTTGATTTTGAAATACTCAAGCGGCGTGCTGCCAGCTTTGCGAACGATGAGTTCACCTTCTGCGATATGCAGACCGGAGGCACAGGACTTCAGAAGTTCATGCGTCGCCATGTCGACATATTTGGTCACGGTCAAATCCTGCACGTTGACCTTGCCGGAGCCGCCGCCCGGGCCGAGGTGGGTGGTGCCGGACTGGGACATGCCCCAGGACCATGCGGTCACATCGATCGAGCCCGCGTGCACTGCATCCACGGATTCGCCTTTAATTTTGTCGAGAATGAGAAAGATATCGACAGCCATATTAAGTTCCTTAGTTAATCATTACTTAGCTGGCGGGATTTTGGACACGAGGCTCATCCCAATGTCCATTCCCTCCATCTGGAAGTGCGGTTTGAGGAAGAACTTGCCCATATAATATCCGGGATTGAGTTCGTCCTCGACCACGTCAACCCTGGCGGCAGCCAGAGGTTTCTTCGCCTTTTCGCGCTCATCGGCATTTTCCGGGTTGAGCGTCACATATTGATCAATCCAGCTTTGCAGGTTTTTCCGGATTTGATCCTTATCTGCCGACGAACCGATCTGATCTCGGATCATTGCCTTCAGATAATGGCTAAAGCGAGAAATCGCGAACATGTAGGGCAGGCGCGAGGACATGTTGTCCGATGCGGTCGCCTGCGGGTCCACGTATTTCTTCGGCTTGTACAGCGACTGACCACCGAGGAAGACGGCCTTGTCACTGTTTTGACGGTGAATGAGCCCCAGAAGGCCCACTTTCGACAACTCGCCTTCGCGACGGTCGTCGATCGACACTTCGGTCGGGCATTTGAGATCGGTCTCGCCGGCGCCGGTGTCGAAATGATGTGTCGGCAGCTTGGTCACTTCGCCGCCGGACTGAACGCCGCGGATGCGGACGGTCCAGCCGTATTCCTTGAACGCCCGGTTGATGTTCACAGCCATGGCGTGGGCCGCGTTCATCCAGGAGTATTTGTCGCCCTTGTGGCCGTCCGTGTCCTCGACGAAGTTGAACTCTTCGACGGTCATGGTGCTGTCCGGACCATAGGGTTCGCGGGCCAGAACGCGGGGCAGGGTGAGGCCGAGGAAACGAGCGTTTTCGCTCTCGCGCAGAGAATTCCAGCCAGCATAGTCAGAGGCCGTGAACAGATCTTCGACATCCGGCGGATTGGCGATGTCGTTCCAGCTCTCGAGGCCCAGCAAACGCGGACCTGCGGAGGCGATGAACGGAGCCAGTGCGGCTTCGGCGATCTTGGAGACCGAGCTCAACAGGGCGACGTCGGCAGAGGAGTGATCGAAATAATAGTCGCCCACGATGGCGCCGATGGGTGCACCGCCCAGCGTGCCGATCTTGCGCTCGTAGATTTGGCGATAGAGCGGCGAGCGATCCCATTTGGCGCCCGGGTAGCGTTTCATCATCGACGCCAGTTCGGACTTGGAGGCATTCATCACCTCGACCTGAAGCGAGGCACCGGTTTCCGAATTGTTGACCGTATAGGCCAGACCGCGCCAAGAGCTTTCGAGTTTCTGAAACTCTTCGGCATGCAGGATCTCATTGACCTGCGCGCTCAACTGTTGGTCGAGCCCGGCGATCATCGCCTGCAACGTGTCGATTACGTCATCGTCGACGATGGTCTGTTCGGCAACGGCCGTCTGAACCACAGTGGCCAGCGCGTTGTCGATGGCTTTTTCAGCCACCTCTGTCGTCGGGTTGATCGTCTGTTTCAGAATGGCGGAGAAATCTTCAAGTTCGCTCAGCGCGGACTTTGCTTCTCCCGATGCGACCTGGGCTTCTTCTGCCAATTGTCACGCTCCCTGTAAAAATGCGGCGCCGGAATGGCCGCATGCGATTATCACTCTTCGGCGGTATTAGCTTCTTCGGCGGCGCGCTTGGCGTCGGCTTCCGCCTTGGCCTGAGCGGCGAGCACCTTGAGACGTTCCGGATCGTTCAGCAATTCCTTGATCTGCTCCTGCGCCTTCGGTTTCGACGTCATGTAGAGCAAGAGATCGGCCAATTGTTGACGCGCTTCCAGAAGCTCGTTGAGCGCAGGCACCTGTTTCGCGATCTGCGCCGGTTCGAAATCGTCCATCGAGTTGAACCGAAGCGACACGCCGAGTTTCTGACCTTCGCCGTCCTTGAGCTTGTTGTCGACCATCATGCTCAGGCCCGGCTGGATCTTTTTCTCCATGTAGCTGTCGAGTGTGGAATTCGTCACTTTTTCGAATTCGCGCTGATCCACAGGGGCCTTCTCAACGCCGGGCGTGTTCCCGGACAGGTCGCTCATCACACCCATCACGAAAGGAAGCTCGACTTCCTTCTGAGAGTCGATCGGATCCGTGTAGGCGATATGCACCCGTGGTGGACGATTACGTCGAATGTGTCCGCTGCCCGTATCTGAGGCCATAAATCACTTCCTCCAAAACTTTCTACCGGGGATTGAGACCCGGGAAAGGCTGATATGTCAATGGCATAATTGCCAGAACTTCATGAAGCTTTCACGTCAGGGTTGTCTGGGAATGAGTTCGCGCATCAAGGCTTCGAAGTCTTTTCCGATGTAAGAACGGGCCTTTGAAAGCAACATCGGAATGGGAGAAGAGCGCTCTACGGCCCTAAAATAGCTCTCTATAGACAACAGCTGTGTTTGAGCCTCCTGCGAGGTGAGCACCGGGAAGCGCGCAGCTTCGGCCATCAGAGCATCTTCATCTTCCGGGTCAAGGGGAACGAATGCGGGAACTTTCCCCGTCGCGACCGGAGCGGTTTGCGCGGATTTCGGCTCAGGTTTGGGCTCAGACGCGGCGGGCGCAGGTTTCGGTACGGCGCTTCCCGATTCGTGCATGCCGAGGATTTCGTCGATCGACAATTTGCGCGGACCTTCCGGCTCTGGCGCCGGTTCCGGCGCGGGGGCGGGCTCGACGGCGGTCTCGGGCTCTGGGGCAACTGCAACGGGAGGCGGTGTCGTGACACTCATGGCCTGATCGGACAGCGCCCGCAAATGGCCATGGCTCAGGCGAAACCCGCTGTCCTCGGCAAAATTGATCGCGGCGCGTGCGGCGGTGTCAGGCATCAACACCTCGAAGGCTTCGATGAGCGATTTTCCCAAGAGCATGCGGGATTGCGTCACCAGAAGGAGCGCCGCCGAAGAGGGTTCGAAATGGCGGAAATATTGCTCAACCGCGCGCAGACGGGCGGCGGCCTCCTGTTGAGATTTGATCTCGGTCTGCGGGGGCGCAGGGACCATTGTTGGCGCCGCTGTTGCGGTGGTTTCGGTCGTAGAAGCTGCGTTTGTTTCTGGCGTCTCAGGGGCCTGAGTGACCTGTGCCGGGGCCTGATCAGGGACGGCGGCGTCGAGCAGCGCCAGAATGTCCGACAGAAGGCTGTCGAGCGGTGCGAATTGCGGTTTCGGCCCGCTGGTGATGGCGCCGTTGATCCGATGCAGAGCATTGCGGAACCGCTTCAAAAGCAGCCGGTCTTGTTGGGTTTCTTCCTTTGCGAAACTCAACTCGCGCATCAGGGCACCCAATTCGACGTCCTGCTCGTCCTCGCGTGCCGTCATCTCGCCGCGGGCGACGGTGACAAGCCGGTAGGTGGTGGAAGTGTTCGCCAAATTCAGGTGCCGCAGCGGTTGCAGCATGGTTTCCTGATGGCCCAGATCGTTGAAGGCCTCGAGCCGGTCCGTCGGGCCATCTGCGAGCGCCGGCAGCACATGTTCGGGCATCTCGGCCATCAGATCGGCCATCGCCTCGACGCTTTCGACGCAGGGGGCGAGTTTTCCGGCGAGGATCGCCCAGCGTGCCCGAAGTGACAAAAGCCGCAAGTCGCGGCTGCGTTGCAAAAGCGCGTCGATGCTTGCGAGTTCGCTCTTTAGATCCACATCCGCCGGGTCGAAGACGGTGGCACTGTCCATCCCCGGCTTGACATAGGTGATGTCGATCCGGTCGAGGGCGGAGAAGTAGTAGTCACCGTATTCTGCGTCGTCGGCCTCCCAGAGGTCGGGACCTGCCGGGCTGTCGCCGGTCAGCGGTTTGCTCACCCAATCCAGACTCATCTACCGATCCCCCTCATACCCTGACTCGCGTTCTTTGTGTTCATGCCATGCCGTCACATCCGACGCAACGCATCGGCATAATGCTTTGAAAAGGCATCTATAAATGAATCCAACATGCCGTTTTCACCGCGGGCGGCCTTGTCGTCCCAGCGCTGCACGAATTCTTCCCAGAACTTCTTGGATTTGCCGCCCAACCGTCCGCCTTCGGTCGAGTCCTCGATCTCGTCGGGGGACAGCCCGTCGAGCATATCCGCCAGCGCCGGTTGAAGGGCTGCGACCACGGCGGCCTGATGCTGGCGAATGTCGGTCAGCGCATTGGCGAAACTGTCGGGCCCGGTCATATAGCCATCGCGCGGGGTCACGAACATGGCGGCAAAGGCGGCGTCACGGTCCGGCATGAATTTCATTGGATTGTTGCCCGCAGCGTTGAGCATGGTGCGCTCTTCCTTGGAAAAGAACATCTTCACCGCCGCGCGATCCGTCAGCATTTTCATGAAGTCGTCGGTACACATGCGGACGCATTGGCCGAGCATATGTCCAAGCGCCTCTGGTGGAATGTCGGGCACGGTCTGCGGCGGCACCCCGGCGCCTTCGAGGAAGGCGGCGAGGAAACGGTCCTGCGCGGCCTGGCCGTTGGGCGGTTGCGACGGGATGTCAGGCGCGGGGGGCGGGGCAGGCTGGCCGTAAAAGGGCTGTGGCGCGGGGGGCGTCTCGGGGAAGGCGGGCTCGGGCGCGTAGGGCGCGTATCCCATATCCGGTCGCATATCCGGGGCCGGCGCTGGCGGCGGTATTTGGCCGGGTGACGGGATCGGCGGCTGGCCCCCCGGACCGGAGGGATGATGATGCGCAGGCGTTTGCGGCATCAGATCGGCCCAATCGTCGAGTTCGGCCTGATAGGGCGGCACTGAGACACCATGCGGGGCGCCGGAGGCCGGGCCTGTCATCGGGGTTTGCAGCCCGTCTTGCAGCCCGTCTGGCAGGCCAGCGACCGCCCCGGCGCCGAGTGTGGCGCGGATGATATATTGCCCGACCGTGTAGCGATCACCGTCCTGCACCTCATGCGCGCTGTCGAGCCGATAGCGTTCGCCATGCAGGAAGGTGCCGTTGGTGGAGACATCCGTGATGTAATAGCGCCCATCCCGAAAGCTCACATCGAAATGGTGCGAGGAGATGTGACGCGAGGCATCGGGCAAGACCCAATCCATGCCGGACTTGCGCCCGACCTGCGCCGTGCCGCCCGACAGGGTCAGGGAGACCGGCCCCCCGTTTGGCAGAGTGGCGTGGTTTTCAATGCGCAATGTCAGGCTTTGCATAGGGACTTCAAAGTGTTGGGCCTGTCCGTTCCAAGGAGGGGCACCTCTCGGACTTGGCGTTTATGAGATGTGGCGTTTAATAGATTCTGAATAATCCTGCCGCGAGATCGAGGACGCGGGCAAGGCTCACGGAGCGATGGTCGAGCCCCAGCGTGGCAATCGACGACAACACCGCCGCATTCACCGCTTTCGGGGTCCGCCAGAGGGGGACAGCCAAAGGATCGTTCGGCGCCATGGGGCCGCCGGACCAACCGACCGCGAGACCAAGATAGACGAGGGGGGTGCGCCGGGGGGCGAAAAGCGCGCTTTGCATGGCATGCCAACGGGTCTCATGGCCGGGATATTCGAGCCATTGCAGCACCGCATTGGCGAGATGGCTGTCTTCGGGAGAGAGATTGGGCTGGTTCATCCGCACGCAATCGACGCCCCATGAGATCGCCATTTTCGGCTCGGCGGCGAAGGCGGCATAGGTCACTGCATCTTCCGGCGTGGTCGAGCTGCGCAGCCGTTCGAGATAGCCGAGCGCATCCTCGTGTTCGTTCGGGCGGTGTTTGGTGAAAATCCCCACTTCCGGCATGCTGCGGTAAAGGGCCTGCGGGCTGTCGATCCGCAAGCTGCGTTTTGGGGGCATGGTGTGTTCGCTGTCGAGTTCACTATCCATCATGGTTTCCCTGTCTTCACGCCTGTCTGTCCTGCGCCGTGTTGTGGTGTTCGATCTGGTTTTGCCCGGTAAATTGTTGATCCGGTGTTTTGTTGTTCCGGTGTCCGGTCTCGGACGGCATCGTTCATCTCGTCAATCGAATACCGTCCGGGGGCACGGTGTCAAACTGTTCCGGGGGCAGAGCCCCAAGTTTCCGAAATGAGGTGGTCGTGTTCATCCGCAGAATAAGTCAGTGTTTTCTTTGAAGCGACACGGCCCGCCGAAACGGGCCATGTCAGATTAAGCATGTCAGATCAAAATTGAATCCGGAACTGGCCGGTGATGCCCCAGCTGTCGAGGTTTTCCCCTTTGCGCCCGTCGAGACGGATGGTGGCGTTCATCATTTTCGCAGGGCCGAAATCCCCCGGCTCCAGAAGGCGCGTGTAGTTCACGCCCAGAGACAATTCGCCATAGGCACCAAGCGTTTCGAGGGAAATGTCACTCGTGTCGCCCACGCTGTCGGTGTAGGTCGCCAGACGATCATCGGCAAAGTCGTTATAGAGCGTCAGCGTGCTGAAATAGTTCACCGCGCTTTTCTGATCCGTGGCGACCTGGGTTTTTGACAGCGATCCGCTGATGAAGCCGATTTGTGTGTCGCCATCTTCGAGTTGCAGCACGGAACCGTCATCGAAGTTGATCGGATCGGTTTCAGAGCTGGTAAAGGAGAACCCGGCCGTGGTGACCAGATTGAGCCCGTTCTTGTTGATGTCCGGGAACACATAGCCCATGGACCCCGAAATGGTGTGGCCGGAGTTGTCGTATTCTGCATCCGTCAGACCGAGATCGGTGCCGCTTGATCCCGACACTGCGCTGTTGGTCGAGGTGAATTCGGTTTCTTCCAGGCGGAATTGCAGATCCGCAAAGAAGCGGTCCTTTTCCGCCACGACATAGCCGCCGACATAGGTTTGATTGAAATCCGTCTTGGTCCGGCTGAGCACTGTATCCGTTGAGGCCCCGGTAAGTGCACTGAAGCTGTAGACGTCGTTTCGCGATGAGCCTTCGTTCACCCCGACGATGCCGCCGAACGAGAGGTTCCAGCCGTTGAAATATCCGCCAAAGCAGGAAAAATCACCGCCCGCCTGCAAACCGGAATAGCTCATGCTGATCGGACTGTCGCCGCCACGCCCGGTGCCGATGTCGGTGAAATTGCCGGTGGCATCTGCCTTGCCCCCTGTTGCACGTGCCCAATTGCCAAAGCCGCAGGGTTCGTCTTCGCCGGGGTTGAAGCCTGCCACAAAGGCCGAGGTCGGGCGGTTGACAACGGAGCCGATGAGAGACTGGATGAGGCCGACCGAGGAGGCCACCGCGCTGACGCCGTCAGAAACCGAGCTTTCGATCACATAGCTGCCCGCACCGGTATCGGTGAGCGAGTAAACCAGACCGCCGGAGGTCTCCAACCCGCTGGTGTCGGTGACCGTCAACGTGGAGCTGCCGCCATAGGTCAGAACTGTGATCCCGCCTGCATCGATGGTTCCCAAAGAGCCGCTGGTGTTGCTGAAGCTGAGAGCGACCGAGCCAGAGAGATTTCCACCGACCGCGATGAGATCGCCGGTGGTTGAGCCTTCGGAGAGATCGACATCCATTTCCACCGTGCCGTTGATCACCGCATCCCCGGTGATGTTGAGAACATCGGTGTCGACGCCGTTGGCCAGGTCCAGCGTGCCGGAGTTGTCGAGCGATGCGATTGTTGCCGTGCTCGAGGCTCCGCTGGTTTCATTGACCAAAGCGGTGGTGCCTCCCGAGCTGTTGACCAGATCGACAATCGAGCTGCCACTGTAAAGCGTCAGAGTGCCGGAGTTGGTGATCTCAGCCGAGGTGCCTGCCGAAATGGTCAGACCGGTCTCCACCGTCATATCGCCCGCGTTCGTCAGGGTGCCGGTCAGCATGAAATCGTCGTAAACCACCACTGTGCCGCTGCTCAGCACTGTCAGATCGCCATAAACATCGCCGCCAAGCGTCATGTCGCCACCGTTCTGGATCGTGCTCAGATCGGTGTCAGAGCCGAGCACTGCGCTGGCCCCCACATCCATCGTTGCGCCGCTGTCGAGGGTGATGTCGCCAAGATACGTGCCATTGAGCGTGGTTTGCGATCCGTCCTGAAGTGTCGTCAACCCGGTCACGGTTAGGGTTTCGCCACTGTCCACGGTCACCGTGCCCGCCGAGGTGAGCGTGCCGTCAATCTGGCCCTCTGCGTCCGTCGTATCGACCGTGCCGCCGGCTGCGTTCACCAGATTGCCAATCAGATCGCCCGCCAGAGCGATGGAACCGTCGCTCTGGTTGGTCACCGTGCCGCCTGCGGTCAAAACCGCACCGTCGTCGATCACAAGATCGCCCGCATTGCTCGTTGTGCCCGTGATGGCCGAGCCAGTTCCATCCACGGTCACAGTGCCGCCGTTCTGGTTGGTCAAAGCGCCGTCGATGGCGCCGGTCAGGGTCACATCGCCGCTGTTGTCGAGATCGGAGGCCAAAGTCGCACCGCTGGCGATGTCGACCGTGCCGCTGTTGCTGCTGCCCCCTGAGACGGTGAGTGTGCCGGAGGTGATGTCGAGCGTATCGGCATTGGTCAGCGTGCCGTTCACACTTCCGCCATCGGTGACGGTCATCGTGCCGCCCGAGACATTGTTGACCGTGCCGACAGACCCGCCGTTGAGATCAAAGGTCGCGCTGTTGGTCAGATCGCCCGTGAGCGCGCCGGTCGCCCCGACGGTCAGAGTGGCGCCTGCGGTGTTGCTGATCCCGCCCGCGCTATTGAGGGTGCCATCGACTGTGAGCGTGCTGCCGCTGCCGGTGTTGGTCGTGCTGGCGACGGTGCTGGTGCTGCCATCGGCAAAGCTCATGGCTCCGCCGTTCTGGTTGGTCAGCGCGCCCCCATTGGTGATCCCTCCCGTCGCGTTGACGTCAAAACTGCCGCCATCGTTGGTGATTGCATTGCCGCCCGCATCCAGGATGGCATCAAAGCTCAAACCCCCGGTGTTGGTCAGATCGCCGGTCAGTGTCATGTCGCCGGAGACGGAAAGCGTGGCCGCGTTCTCGATGGCCCCGTCCAGCACCACCGAACCGTCGAGATCGGTGCCGCCATTGAACGTCGCACTGCTGTCGATCACGATGGTGCCCGCCGAGAGCGTACCGGTGCCGACCGTGGTCACATCGCCCGACGTCGTCAAGGTGCCGCTGGTGCCGACCGTGATGCCGTCCGTGGTCAGAGCCAAGGTGCCGGAGTTGTCGATATCGCCTCCCACGGTCTGATCAACCGCGACATTGAGCGTGCCGGAGTTGGTGACATTGCCCGACAAGGTGCCGCCTTCGACTGTCATGCTGTTGGCATTGTCGAGATCGCCGGTGATTTCACCGCCGGTCATTGTGACGTTGCCCGTGGTGTTGTCGAGAGAGGCGACGGTGCCGCCGCCGAGTTCAAGCGTGTCTGCGTTGGTGATCGCGCCGATGTCACCGCCGTCGATGTCGAGGGTGCCGCTCTGGTTGTCGATGTCGCCGGAGGTGCCTGCGGTGATGTTGAGCTCGCCGCCGGTGACGGTCGCGCCGCCGGTGAGAGTGCCCGAAGAGGTGACCGTGCCGCCCGAGACCGAGGTGGTGCCGGTGACGGTCCCGCTGTTGTCGAAGGTGCCGCCGGAGTTGACCAGCGCGCCGACCGTGCCCGCGTTGCTCGATCCCGTGCCGGAGTTCGACAGCGTGCCGGTGACGGCGCCGCCGCTCGCGACATCGACGTCGGT
>NZ_JBLWTA010000025.1:0-37186 GCF_048270365.1 Celeribacter sp. | reverse complement strand
CGCACAGAAATGTGCTTCGTCTCTCAAAAACAGTCCCCTCGATTTTTGAGACACGCTTTAAAGGGTGGTCCAGTTCGTTCTGAGACAAGCGCTTAGGGCGAACGGAAAAATGCCGCAGGAGGAAACTCCCGCGGCATTTTTTCTATTGAGAGGGACCAAGGTTTTCCTGGGTAATCACATTTAAAATGTTGCAACTGCTTTTGGTGGATTTCCCTTGTCAAATGTGTGACATCGGGGCGCTGAATGGAGAATAAGATGAGTCTGCCAGAGAACCTCGCCGAGAGCACTTTAGAGAAAACAAACGCCCGTTTGACCGAGCTTTTTGCCAGCCGCACCGGGCGGATGCGGGCGTCTGAGATTCGCGAGCTTCTTAAACTTCTCGATCAGCCGAACATTATTTCCTTTGCGGGCGGCATTCCCGACCCGGCCTATTTCCCGCGCGAAGCCTTCGCCGAGGCGATGACCAAGGCGCTGAGCGAACAGGCGGCAGCGGTCGCGCTGCAATATTCCACGTCCGAGGGCTACACGCCGCTGCGCGATTGGATTGTCGGCTATATGGCGCGCCACGGTGTGACCTGTACCCGCGACAACATCCTGATCACGGCGGGGTCTCAGCAGGCCTTGGATTATCTGGGCAAAATTTTCCTCAACGCGAATGATACCGCGCTTGTGACCTGGCCGACCTATATGGGCGCGCTCGGGGCGTTCAACGCCTATGAGCCGCGTTACGACCGGATCGATCCGCAGACAAATCGGCCCACCGAGGACGTCATGGCCGACGCCAAAGCCACAGGTGGCGAGGTCAAATTCGCGTATCTGTCCACGGATTTTGCCAACCCGACCGGTGTGACCCTGACCGAAGATCAGCGCCGTACGGTGCTGTCGCGCGCCGAGGCGCTAGGCTGCGCGGTGATCGAGGATGCGGCCTATCAGGAGCTGCGCTACCGGGGCGAAGCGATCAAACCGATCTTGGCGCTTGAGATCGAAGAGAAAGGCGACATTGAGGCCTGTCGAACGATCTACCTCGGGTCTTTCTCGAAAACCTTGGCGCCGGGGCTGCGCGTCGGCTGGGCCGTGGCCGCGAAGCCGGTGATCAGCCAGATGGTGCTGACCAAACAGGCCGCCGATCTTCAGACCGCGACGATCAACCAGATCGCGGTGAGCGAAGTGGCGAACGGTGTGTTTGAGGATCACGTCGCCAAGCTGCGCGAGGTCTACGGCGTGCGGCTGGACGCGATGTTGGCCGCGCTCGAACGTTATATGCCCGAAGGCGTCGAATGGACGAAACCCGATGGCGGCATGTTCGTCTGGGTAACCCTGCCGCGTGGCATGGATGGGGCGGAGCTTTTGAAAGAGGCGCTCAAAGCCAATGTGGCTTTTGTGCCGGGTGGGGCGTTCTATGCCGATGGCTCGAACCGCAACACGCTACGCCTTAACTTCTCGATGTCAGCGGCGGCGAAGATCGAAGAGGGCATTGCGCGTCTGGGGGATGTCATCCGCGCGCAGCTGTGAATAGCTTTCAATGGAATGAAAAAGAGGGGCGTGACGGCCCCTCTTTTTATGTCTTTGTCTCAGGACATTTAGTAGCCGAAGCGGCCCAATGCGCGGTAGTCGATGCTCTCCAAAAGCGGCAAGACCACATCGCGCGGCTCGCCCGAGGCCTGCACCAGCACGCGGCCCTCGACCAATGCGGTGAGATCACCCTCATTTTCGAGGAATTTCTCGCGCCCCACGCGCACGGTTTTCATACCCATGGCGCCAGCGTTGGAAATCATGCCGCCCATCATGGCAATCATCGGGCTGTCGACAACGATGGAAATGGTGAATTCCTCGCCAGATTCGTTGGTATAGCTTTGCGCCGCCGCCGTGCCGCCGCCCATCATGGCAAAACCGGCCACAGTGTCGCTGTCTTCCGTTGCGGTCCAGCCCTCTGGCGCTGCGGGCAGGAAGGCCGCCAATTCGCCGGTTTTCATCTCTTGCATCAATTGTTTGGCGTAATCCAACTCTTCGAGCGCATAGGTGACGTCGCCGTCTTCATAGGCTTTGAGCGCGCTTTGCAGCGTGTCGGTGACGTCATCCGCCATGGCGCCTGTCGCCATGAGCAGGCCAAAGCCGGTGCCGAGAAAAAGTGATTTGAGTGTCATGGGGTCCCCTCCGATGATGACAAGATCATAGAGAACGCGCCCGGCCTCTGTCACAAGGGGAAGAATGAGGATTGGACCTCATCTCTGATGCGACGCATTTGAAAGAGTGATTTTGCGGCATGCGCCAAGGCTCATGTCGGGAGGCGAAAAGCATGATCGACATGGGGGTGATAAGCGGCATTGCGGTGCCGGTGGGATTGATCGGCGTTGCGGTGCCGGTGGGATTGATCGGCGTTGCGGCGCTGGCCTTGCCTTTGGCGCTGACCCCGCGTGGCACCCGCTCGCAAAAGCGTCTGTTCGTCTCGGTTCTTTTGAGCGCTTTGGGGCTCTTTGTGCTGGGCGGGGCTTTGTTCGCCTTTCTCTATGAGGTCGACGGCGTGCCGGTCATCCAGACGATGCGAGATGCGCCGGGACAGATGTTCGGCTTTCTGGCCCGCCGCGCGGCTTTGGCGAGCCTGATCTTGTTACCTCTTTTGGGGCTGGCTTGGCTCAGCCTCGCGTGCCGCGTTGAACAGATCAAATCCGACGAGGCCATGCGCCATGACTTTCCGGACCAAGACACATAACCCCATCAAATTCCTCGCGCTCTCGCGGCAGTGCAGCTAAGTTGAGGATGACGGCCGGACGACCCCGGCGTGACAGGGAAGATCTATGCTGGGCTTTTTGCGGTTTCTGATCATCGGCTTTGTCGTCATGACCCTGTTCTACGGGCTCCTGACCATTTATGTCCGCTCGCTCACCCGCGAACGTCTTGAAGACGATTGGGAAAAAGAGGGTTCCATTGGCGAGCGGGACGCTTATGTGGAGGAGGGGATCAAAGCCTATGAGCGTTCTTTCCGCCCAAAGCTTTTGCTCTTGGTTTATATCCTGCCGCTGATCGTCTTTGGCGCGATCTTTTATGTGACGAATTTTCTGTGAGGCACCACCAATGCGCTATGTGAAATGGACCCTGATCGCCCTGATCGTTCTGATTGTCGGAGGGTTTGCGCATTACACCTTGCCGCAGCATGACATCGTGCGGATCGTGAACACCTATGAGGAGCGTCAGGACATTTCCGGCTGGACCACGATGTTCTGGCAGGAGGCGGGCAATGGCACCGCCAATCAGCAAAGCCGCGATGTACAGTTCATTCAGGCCGTACGCCCGAACGGCAAGTCCATCGTCTACCGCAACGAAGACACCGGCTGGGGCTGGCCGCCCTATTTCAAATTCGACACGGCGAACCTCTACACCGAGGCAAATGACTCGATCTCGACCAGAGCAAACCCGGAATGGGTCTCCGTCACCCACTATGGTTGGCGCTCGGAGCTTTTGTCGATCTTCCCCAATGCGATGGGGATCAAACCGGTCGCGGGGCCGGATGTGACCATTATTCCTTGGGCCAATATCATCATCCTGACGGTGCTGTTCCTTCTCATCGTGACCCTTTACCGCATGTGGCAACAGTTCCGCCAACGCACCATTGAGCCGCTGGTCGATGATGTCGAAGACGTGCTCGAATTGGCCGACGAGAAAAAGGACAGCGCGGTCGATAAGGTCAAAGGGTGGTTCCGTCGATGAGTATTTTGGCATGGCTGGTCAGTGCGGGCTACGTCGCCGGATTTCTGGCGCTGACGGCGGCACTGGCGCGGCGCGGCGGGCAAAAGCTTTGGCTGTTTGACGCGGGTCAGGCCGGAGCGGCCTGGGGCTTTCGCATCGCGTTCGCCATCCTTGTGCTCTGGCCCGTGGTGACACGGGCAGGCGGCGCGCCGATCTGGATCGTGCCTGCGGCTGTCTCTGCCGCTTTCGCGCTCTATGCGCAGGCCTACATGGGCCGCTCTTGGCGGATCGGCACCAAGGAGGGCGCGATCGGCGAGATCGTCACCGGCGGGCCGTTTCGCCTGTCGCGCAATCCGGTCTTTGTCGGGCAAATCGCGCTCAGTTGGTTTTTGACGCCGCTTGTGGGTCTGCCGATGGCCGTGGCCGCCGTGATCATGACGGCGTCTGCGGTGATGCAGGTGCGTTCCGAAGAGGTCGTTCTGGGTCAGAATGCCGATTGGCGACGCTACGCGGAGACAACGCCGCGCTGGATCTGGCGGATCTAAAAGCGGATGTGAAAAAGGGGCCAAGCGGCCCCTTTCCTTATTCGCCGTAAGGCACCCAGATCGTCTTGATCTCGGTCGCCTGCGCCAACCAGTCCCGCGCCGGATATGCCCGGCTTAGCCCATTGTTGACCCAGGTTCGTTTCAGGTTTCCAGCGCTCTCGCGCTCGATCACAGCGGAAATCTCGGCGGAGGAGAAACTCCACACAGCTTCCACATCCATATGCCCGGCCATGGTTTTCGCCAGCTCCACGTGCGGTCCGGTCAGGATGTTGACCACACCCGCGGGCACGTCAGAAGTATCGAGCACTTGATAGAAATCCGTGGCGGCCAAAGGATAGGCCTCAGAGGCCACGGCGATCACCCGGTTGCCCATGGCGATGGCGGGCGCGATCACCTCGATCAGACCGGCAAGAGGCCGGTCGTCACAAAACGCACCGATCACGCCGACGGGTTCGTTCATTGCCAAAGCGACGCCCCGCATCGGCACGGGTTTCGCGGCGCCGTCGAGCTTGTCGCACCAAGCGGCATAGGTGAAGAGCGTGTCAATCGCCTCCGCCACTTCGGCCTGCGCCTTCGTCTCGGTCGTACCCGTCAGATCGCGAATGCGGGTGGCAAATTCACCCGCGCGGGCGGAGAGGTTTTCGCCCACGAAATAAAGCACCTGCGCGCGGTTGTGGGCGGTCGCTTTGGCCCAACCTTTGGCACCCTGCGCGGCCTCGACAGCGTTGCGAATGTCCTTGCGGCTGGCAATCGAGCTATGACCCAAGAGCTTACCTTTCGGGGAGTAGATCGCCTGAGAATAGCCGCCGTCGGGCCGCGCCTGTTTGCCGCCAATATAGAGCTTCGCGGTGCGATCCAGCCCCAGAACCTCAACGTCATCGGGTTTGACATGCGCCTTTGCGGGCTTCACGGGCGAGGTTTTGCCCGCAGGTTTGGTATAGGCCATCAGCCCTTCCCAACCGCCCTCGCGGCCAAAGCCGCTCTCGCGCACGCCGCCAAATCCGGCCGCCGCATCAAACATGTTCGACCCGTTGACCCAGACCACTCCCGCGACCAGTTTCGGCGCAATATCGAGCGCCAGATTGACGTTCTCGGTCCAGACCGACGCCGCCAGCCCATAGCGCGTGTTGTTCGCGACCTGCACCGCCTCGGCGGGCGTGCGGAAGGTTGTGGAGACCAGAACCGGGCCAAAGATTTCTTCCTGCATCAACAGCGAAGAGGGCTCCAGCCCCGACACCAAAGTTGGCGGATAGAAACAGCCCTCTGGCGCTTTCACGGGTTGATGCACGGTGCCCTCGGAGCCGCCTTTGGCAATAAGGTTTTCGATCCGCTGCAACTGCACGGGGTCCACGATAGCCCCCACATCAATGCTCTTGTCCAACGGATTGCCGATGCGCAGATTGCCCATGCGCGCCACAAGCCGCGCGTGGAAATCCTCCGCGATGCCTTCCTGAACGAGCAAACGAGATCCGGCGCAGCAGACCTGCCCCTGGTTGAAGAAAATCGCATCGACCAAGCCTTCGATGGCGCTGTCGATGTCGGCATCTTCAAAGACGATGTAGGGCGATTTGCCGCCCAATTCGAGCGTCAGAGATTTGCCAGACCCGGCCGTTGCCTCGCGAATGCGGCGGCCCACTTTGGTCGATCCGGTAAAGGCGATCTTGTCCACGCCGGGATGCGTCACGATCATCTCGCCCACCGCGCCGTCGCCGGTCACGATGTTGACGACGCCCTTTGGCACACCGGCCTCTTGGCAAATCTGCGCAAACAAGAGCGCAGTCAGCGAGGTATATTCCGCCGGTTTCAACACCACCGTGTTGCCCATCGCAATCGCTGGCGCGACCTTCCACGCCAGCATCAAAAGCGGGAAGTTCCACGGGATAATCTGGCCGCAAACGCCAAGCGCCTCACGCCCCGGCAGTTCTTCGTCCATGAGCTGCGCCATGCCCGCATGATAATAGAAATGCCGCGCCACCAGAGCGACGTCGATGTCGCGGCTCTCGCGGATCGGCTTGCCGTTGTCCAAGGTCTCCAACACGGCAAACAAACGCGCGTGTTTCTGGACCAATCGCGCCAGCGCATAAAGCACCTTGGCGCGCGCTTTGCTGTCCTTCGCCCATTTGCTTTGCGCCTTGCGGGCGGCGGTCACGGCGGCATCGACATCGGCCTCCGTCGCCTGCGTCAGATGCGCCAGAACCTCGCCCGTCGCTGGGTTCTTCGCCTCGAACACCGCGCGCGGCTCCGTCATCTTGCCGCCGATGAACAGGCCAAAACGATCGCCGCCATCCACCAGCCACGCGAGCGCCTCCGCCGCGCTTTCGGGCGCTGTGCCATAGTCCATCGTGTCGAAAATCTCTTTTACGCTCATTGCCCGCGCCCCTGCTTTTTCTTGGCAAAAATACTCATGTCCGACCTCATCCGATGGCGTGACGCCAAGAGGCCGAATACTGCCCGGTCACATGGTGTTCCAACTGACGTTCAATGTCGCCCAACAAAGACGAGGCGCCAAAGCGGAACAGATGAGGCGACAGCCAATGATCGCCCAACTCTTCTTTGATCAGAGACAGGTAGACCAAAGCATCCTTCGCCTTGGAAATTCCGCCTGCCGGTTTGTAGCCGATGCGGTAGCCGGTGCGGGCGTAGTAATCACGCAGGGCCCGGATCATCACCAAAGAAACGGGCAGGGTGGCGTTGACGCTTTCTTTGCCGGTGGAGGTCTTGATGAAATCCGCGCCTGCCATCATGCAAACCTGCGAAGCCTTGGCTACATTGCGTAGCGATCCCAGCTCGCCGGTCGCCAAAATGGCCTTCACATGCGCCTCGCCACATGTCGCGCGGAATTCGCGCATCTCATCGTAAAGCGCCTGCCAATTGCCGGTCAGGACGTGACGCCGAGAGATCACGATGTCGATCTCTTTTGCACCCGCCTTGACGCTTTCCTCGATCTCTTTGACGCGCAGATGATAAGGCGAGAGACCCGCCGGAAAGCCCGTCGAGACGGCGGCGACCGGAATGCCCGTGCCGTCCAGCGCCTCGACCGCCGTTTCGACCATATCGTGATAGACACAGACCGCGCCGGTGGTGATCGCGGGCATGCCCAGAGCGTCCAGGATGTCGGCGCGCACCGGATGGGCGCCTTTGGCGCAGAGGCGCCGCACGCGCCCCGCCGTGTCATCGCCCGCCAAAGTGGTCAGGTCGATCATCGTGATCGCTTTCAACAGCCACGCGGCTTGGTGATCTTTCTTCACCGACCGCCGCCCGGGCAGCGTGGCACAGCGCCGTTCGACAGCGGAGGTGTTGACGCGCTGGCGTTCCACGACGTCCAAATCCAGCTCCATGCCGGGATTGCGCGGTTCATGCACCTGTGGCAATTGTGCGGTACTTGTCGCGAGGTTTGTGGCCTCTGCGGTGCTATCGGGTGTGCTCATCTGCAAGCTCCGTTTCAACTTATGCGCAAGCTCGCATGGTCCGAGGGATTTGGCAATCATTGACCATTTGGTCAAACGGGCTGCACCACGCCCTTTTGATGTTTCACGCGGTACTGACGTGGCGTCATGCCGAACCGCGCGCGGAACAGGCGGTGAAAATGGCTCATGTTGTGAATGCCGATCTCATCGGCGATTTCCGACAGAGAATCCGGCGTGCCCTTGAGCTGACGCGCGGCGAACTCCATGCGCAGCGTGTTGATGTAATCCGAGGGCGTTTGGTGCAGATGCATTTGCATGGTGCGGGCGACATGGGCATGGGCCTTGCCGCATTGCGCCACAAGCCCCGAAGCGCCTTCGCGGAACACCGACGGATCTTCGGCCCGGATCAAGGCGTCGCTCAGCCATGTGGGCATGGCGGCGTTTTCATCGCGGGCCTCTGACAACAGTTCGGCCACCAGCGGCAAGAGAAAGGCCTCGAGATAAAGCGAGCTGCGCGGCGCGGCTTCAAGCGCCTTGGCTGCGGTGGACAGTCGCGACAAATGGCGCATGTCGCGGTGGATTTGCACGGGAAGCGACCCGGGAGCCGGAAAATAGGGCGCCAGTTCAGGGAAGCGGTCGGTCAACTCCCTGATCCGTTTGCGCTTGAGGATGATGTTGACGATATGGCTCTCGTCGCCGACGCCTTGTAGCGCATGGGGATACCCCGGCGGGAGGAACACCAGATCGCCCTCGGTCAACTTCACCTGCGAGGTCTCGGTGACCAGCCGCGCGCGCCCGTTGTGCAACCAGAACAGCTCATAATAATCCTGATCGTGCAGCGCCTTGGGGCGCGCACGCGACAGGACGGAGCGGGAGAAGTGAAACTGTTCTCCTTGGCTCAAAATGTCTGACTGCAGCAATTGGGTTATATCCATGACGTAAAGCTAGCACATGTTTGCATATGATTCGTTTCCTTTCCTTTATTTTTGAACAGGAAATCAGGACGGTGGGAGGTTTTGCTGCATTCGCGAGCAAGGCAGGCAAGAAGTTGCCTGTCACAGGCCCTGAGACCGGCTCATCCGTGCCGAAACAGAGGAAAGGTGACAGGGGCGGGTAAACGGGGTAGATGCAGCGCGAAGACTGCCAGTTTGAGGAATCGCCACCATGTCCAGCCAGAGCTTTGAGCGCTCGATCAAGATCGCCCCGTCCATCCTTGCCGCCGATTTCGCGAATTTCGGCCAGGAGATCGAAGCCGTCGAAGCCCAGGGTGCCGACTGGATTCACGTCGATGTCATGGACGGGCATTTCGTGCCGAACCTGACCTTTGGCCCGGCGATGTGCAAGGCGATCCGCCCGCATATCAAGACGGTGATGGACGTGCACCTGATGATCGCCCCGGTCGATCCCTATATCGAGGCCTTCGCGGACGCGGGCGCCGACATCATCACCGCGCATGTTGAGGCGGGCCCGCATATTCACCGCACCATGCAGGCGATCCGCGCCAATGGCGCGAAAGCGGGCGTGGCTTTGAACCCCGGCACACCGGCGGAAAGCGTCGAGTATCTGTTGGATATGGTCGATCTGATCTGTGTGATGACCGTGAACCCCGGCTTTGGCGGCCAGAAATTCATCCATTCCCAGATCGAGAAAATCAAACAGCTGCGCGAGATGATCGGCGACCGCCCGATCCATATCGAGATCGACGGCGGTGTGGACCCCAGCACGGCGCCTCTGGTGGCGGCCGCCGGCGCAGATGCGCTGGTCGCGGGCTCTGCGGTGTTCAAAGGCGGCTCGGTCGTGAACCCGATCCCCTACGGCGACAACATCCGCACCATTCGCGCCGCGGCCGAGGCGGCGCGTTAAGCGAGCGAGACGTCTATGTGACAGGCTGGAGGAGGGTGATGCCCTCTTCCTGTGCCAGCGCGTCGAGGTCTTCTTCGTAATGCGCGGTCAGCACGTCGATGGCCTCCGCGTCCCATCCGGGGATATCGCAACGTGGCGCCAGAGCCTCTTCGCGTCCGTATTTGTCCATGAACGCCAGAATGACCTTCTCATATTGAGCGGTCGTTTCCGGCGGATGGCTGATCAGATAGGTTTTCAGCCGCTCGAAGCCTTCCTCCACCAGCAAAGGTTTCAGCGGCAGGATGCGACCGGACACCGGCACCTCTGGCGGCAGGTGAAACAGGCGCTGCATGACGGTCGGCCAGATCAGCGGCGCGTCCTCTTCGGCCCAGATCAGAAGCGGCACATTGGGCACCGCTTTGCGCAAGGCGTCAACCGTGTCGCGCCAGCGCAGGCTCGAAGGGGCGACCTGATCGACAAAGGTGCTCAGCAGACGCGGCGCGGTGCCCGAGGCAAAGCTGTTGCTCATGAAAATTGCCGGATTGATCAGCGCCATGCTGATCTGCAACTCCGAGGCGGAAAACAGCTCGGCCACCGCCGCAACCCGCGCGCCTATGCCGGGATAAAGCGTTTCGCCATCCACCGCATCCCGCAGCGGCGCCGCCCAGCGGTCATCGGCCAGAAACAGATGCTGCGCCCCGGAGTTGCCCAAGAGCGCACGGCGCACCTCGTCCTCTTCCTCGACAATCGGCGGCAGGCCATCAAGGCCCTCGAGCATCTTGGAAATTACGCCCCATGTGTGGCGTTTGGCGGGGACATGGACGCCATGCGCCTTAAGCCGCGCCCGGTTCGCGGAGACGGAGCGTTGCAGGTAGCCGTCGGCGGTGAAATGCACCCCTATATGGAGCGTGACACGCGGTTTTTCGATCTCTTTGGCGTCGCTCAATGTGCTGTCTCCCCGCGGTCCACGGTGAAAAAGAATTTCTCCTCGCCGTCCCGCTCCAACACCTCATCGGGCACGCATTCCGGGCCGGTGAGAAACACATTGGCGCCAAAATGGCGGTGCATGCGGCTGAGTTTTTCCATCCGGGGGCCGGTCAGCTCAGTATAGAAATTGCTGTAGTTTTCGGTTGCGCGCAGCTCCGCGATCTTATCCTTGTGGGCCTTCACACAGGCCTCATGCAGGACGCGAATGTCGGCGTCGGCCAACAGCCGATCAAACTCCGCCTGGAGTTTCGGGATCATCCGCTGGATCGAGCGCTCTTCTTCGAAATTGTTGTTCATGCGGAACCAATAGGCGAGGCCTTGATCGCGGTCCACGTGGTTCACCCGACCCCGGTCGCGTTTCACGAGGAAACTCTCGGCGGAGCGCACGGCGTAGTGATTGAGCTGCACCACGTCATAGCCATAGGTCGACGCGTTCGAGCGCCAGGCGTTGCGATATTCGCCCTCCGGCATGCGTTTGGCGGAGCCGTTGTACCAACGGATCTTGTCCCAGATCTGCGGCTTGAGGCCTTTCGGACGGTGCACGCCGAGTTTTTTGAACAACCCGACGTTTTTAAAGAGCGTTTTAAACCCCCAGGCCTGATGCGGTTTGTTGGCAAATTCGGGCGCGCAGCGGAAGAACTGCTCGATCAAAAACCGGTCTTCGTACTCATGCACATCGTTGTTGCCAAAGAGCCGCCAGGTGCAGGAAATCAGATTCGCGTCCGGCACCACATCGAAGAGCGCGGTCATCGTGCCATCGCCCACCTTGATATCGATGAACTCGTCCACGTCCATGGAAATCGCCCAGTCGCTTTCCATGACGACGGGTTCTTTTTCGGCCTGCTGCAACGCGTGGTGCTGTGGCTTCAATCCGGTGCCGTGGAACTTGTTGTCGCGGTGCTGGACGTAGCCTTTCTCTTGCAAGAGATCGAGGAAGGTGTCGGTGCCGTCGGTGCAATCGTTGGTGTAGACCAGAAAGCCCTCAATCCCGATCGCGCGGTGATAGGCCAGCCATTCGAGGATGAAGGGCCCCTCGTTTTTCATGCAAGTCACGATGGCCACCGAATTGTCGCCCTTGGGCGGTTGTTCCACCTCTTCATGCGGCATGAGGATCGGTTTGTGATCCCATTCTGCCTCGGACATTTTGATCAGCGGCGCGTGTTCGATCAGCGAGGCCTTGGGCACGATTTTCGACACGCTCATTTTTGATCCTGGGGCCGCGCGGTGGCGGAGTGCCATAAAGCGGTAAAACGGATAGGCGACCTCCGGGTCTACCCCGCCGATCCGCACCAGTCTGAACACGGCCTGATCGTCGAGGGCAGCCATCGCGGCGCACCAACGGCCCCGGCGTTTCTTGGCGTCGAACTGAATGCAAATGTGATCGGCAAAGCGCACGGGATCGTCGTCGCGCACCCGCCAAGGGTAACATTGCTGGCCGACGAGTTGCACCACGCCGCCCTTCGCGGTCTGTGCCAGATCGAACATCGTGCCGCGCGGATCACGGGGGACGAGGTCATAGACCTCGATATTCGCCACCGCGCGCGCCTCGGGCAGGAAGAGAAGCCTGAGCATCTCATAGATCAACACATCGCCCAAAGGCGCGGTCCACGGGTCGGGGTTCGGCACCTCCATCCGGTCCTTGCCCGGCGCGCCGGGGGTGACAAAGGGATGGTGCTCAGGCGCGCTGTCGGATTGCCCCAATGGCACATCGCAATCGACCAGAAGCACGGTGAGATCGTCGAAATTTTTCAGGCCGCTTTCCAGCGCTTTGGCAAATGCCTCATCCGTGCCGGGGGCCGCACGATCCAGAATGACCGCGCCTGTCAGGCCCTGATGTTTGACGTGATAGCCCAGCCAGTCCAACACCGTCTGAGCCGTCTCGCCATTGCGCGTGGCCAGCGCCACATTGCGCCCGGCCATCAGCGCGGGTCTTGGGGCCTCGGCGGGGATGTCCAGCAATTCGCTGTTGAAAAACGCCTGAATGCCGCCTTCGGGAATGCGCCCAGTGAGCCACGGCGCATCGCCCACGCTGCGCACTTCGGCCCCGTCCAAGAGCTTCTCGGCCACGATGGGGCTGACCTCGGAGCCTTTGGTGAAAAACAGATGCGCGCCTGCGTTCCCTGTCTGAACGGCGGCCAAAAGCACCGCCGGACCCAGATCGCGCGATCGGATGTGATGTCTGTCAAACTGTGCCATATCAGGCCTGTCTGTCCTCGGTTCTGTCTTCAGTCTTCAGCGCCTTGAGCCGCGCCAGATGCGCCGCCAATTGGGTCGGGCCGGGGGCGACCGAGCTTCCCATGAGCGTCAGTTGCCACATCAATTCGACCACATCGCGCCGCAATGTCAGGCGTTTGAGCGCCGCGCGGTGATAGGCCACCGTCTCCGCATGCAGATCGTCGAACTCCGTCAGCGCGGCACGGGCTATTGCGGTGGCCTCTCGCATCGGCGCGATCCGGGTATCCTCAAGGGTGTTAAAATTCCGCTCCGCCCAATAGCCCGCACCCACAGGTTTTTCCATATGATTGGGAAGGCCGCGCTGGGATTTGAGGAGGAATTCCTCGATGGAGCGCGTGGAATAGTGATTGATCCAAGCCTGTTCGCCTTTGGAGGTCAGGCCAAAGAGATTGATCCGTGATTGCTGCGCGGCGAAATCCGGCGCCATCGGGCGGCCTGCGGCAGTGAGCCAGCGCGCCTCTTTGCCTTTCGGACGATGGACGCCGAGACCTTTGAAGGCTTTCGGCCGGTGCAGGGTTTTGAAGAAATGCGCAAGCGGCAGAGAGACGTCGTCAGGCGCCGCCATGGTGAACCGCTCCGTCACCGGACGTTCGTCCCATGTGCCAAGCCCACTGTTGCCAAAGAGATGCCATCTGAGCGGCATGGCGTCGGCGTCCTCGGGCAAAAGCTCCGCCAGAGGCACTTCGAGCACGAGATATTCATCGACATCGAAAAACAGCGCCAGATCGGCCTCTTTGTAGAGCGGGTGCTTGGACAGCTTTTTCATCGCCTGCCATTGCACCGCCTTGTCGCCTTCGGGCACGAAAGGCAGGTGGGTGACCACCCCCGCAGCGTCGAGCGCGTCGAGCAACCGGTCCGTGCCATCCGAACAATCGTGCGAGGCGATGAGGACCTGCGTAAACCCAGCCGCCTTGTGATGGGCGATCCAATCCAGAAGCCAAGGCCCCTCGTCGCGGATGCATGTGATCGCGAGTGTGTTCAAACCCAACCTGTCCTCATACGCGTCTCAAGCGGCCTTCGCGCTTGATTTCGTTGCAAAAGGGGTCTCACATGGCCCAGTATGAGTCAAGTTTGCCGCGCCGTCTCTCATGGCCTTTTGGTTGCGGGTCGGGTAACGATCCGGGCCAGAATGGCAGGCGTCAGGCTGAGAGTAAGAGATAGAGCAGGTATCAGGCGAAATGGATAAACTACCCGAGATCGCGTCGCTTTGGATCGGCGGCAAGTTGAGCTGGCTGGAACAGCTTTGCCTGAAAAGCTTTGCCGATCAGGGCCATCACATCACGCTCTATTCCTACGAGCCGATCCCCAATGTGCCGCCGGGGGTTCATGTGGCCGACGCCGCCGAGATTTACCCCGGCGAGCCGATGCTGCGCCACGCGCGGACCGGCAGCCCGGCGATTCATGCCGATATGTGGCGGCTCAACCTGTTGAAAAAGACCGATAAGATCTGGGTCGATGCGGATATGTATTGCTACAAACCCTTCGACTACAGTTCGCCTTATGTCTTTGGCTGGGAAAAGCCGGGGTTGGTGTGCAACGCGGTTCTGGGGCTGCCGTCGGACAGCAAAACCTTGAACGGCTTATTGGAGTTCTTTGAGGACGAATATGCCATCGCGCCTTGGCTCAAACCCGAACAGATCGCCGAGCTTGAGGCCGAACGCGACGCGGGCACGCCGGTGCATATGACCGAGCAAACCTGGGGCTTTACCGGGCCGTCGTCCGTCACGCATTTTCTGATCGAAACCGGAGAGATCGAACACGCGCAGCCCGAACCCGCCTTTTATCCGGTGAGTTTCAAGGAGCGGAACCACTTGATCATCAGCCGCTTCAAACCCGAAGAGCGTTTCACAGAGGACACGCGCGGGGTGCATTTCTGGGCGCGTCGGATGAAGCCGCGTCTGGAGGAAAAGGAAAACAACACGCCCCGGCGCGGGTCCTTCATGGATGGGTTGATCAAGAAACACGCCATCGATCCGGCCGCAGCTCCGATCCCGGCCAAAAAAGCCAATGCGAACGCCAAGGCCCCGGTGGACGACCCGGCGTTTCAGGCGCAGATCGGGTTGGAAGCGCTCAAGGGCGAGTTGTCAATGGACAAGATTTGCCGCGAGTTCTTGGTGGACAAGAAATTCGTGCGTGAATGCCGCGAGGTGATCGAACAAAAGGCGGCCACGCTGTTCGAGTGACGAAAAACGCTTTAGTATTTGAGCCGCTCCGCCAATCGCGTCAGCAAAGAGGGGGCGACGGCCACAAGGATCACGATGCGCACAAGGTGGTGGATCGAGATATAGGCCACCTCCGCATGCATCGCCAAAGCCACCAGAGACATCTCCGTCAGCCCGCCGGGCGCATAGGCCAGAAGCACCTGTTCGACGGTCTGGCCGAACATGCCGTGCAACAGCACCGCAAAGCCCAAGGACAGCCCCATGGTGATCAGGGTGCCGCCCAGCGTGAGCAACAACGTCTCGCCCACGAGCTTTGGTTTGGCGCCGCGAAAGCGACAGCCCATGGTGGTGCCCAGCACAATCTGCGCGATGATCACCAGGAGGCCCGGCGGCGAAGAATGCGTCAGCCCCGCCATGTGCACTGCACCTGACAAAAGCATCGGCCCCAAAAGCCCCGGCGCGGGGAATTTGAGTTTGGTCCCGATCCAATTGCCCAGAACTGCACAGGCCAAAAGGATCGCGCCGCTCATCAGAGTGAGGCTCTCCCCCTCGGCATGAAGCGGCACACCGCGCACCTCATAGCCCAGCACCACGCGAAACCACAACGCGATGATCGAGATCGTCACCACGATCCGCCCAGCATGGGCCAGAATGATCCGCTTTTCATCGCCCCCCAATGCGCCGCCGATCACCGTCATCTCATTGAGCCCGCCGGGCATGGCGGAGAAGAACGCGGTCACCGGGTCGAGGCGCCCAATCTTGATGTAGAACGGCACGACCAGAATGGCAGCAAGTACGAGATAGACCGCCAGCCCGGCCAGCGAGAGGCCCCATTGGCTCAGATGGTGAAAGGTCTCCGTGTCGAAACCCGACCCCAACATGACGCCGATCACCGGAATCACCATGGGCCGAAACCGCCCCGAGGTCTCAAGCGGCGCGCCCATCATGACACAGGCGAAAATCACCAACATCGACCCAAGCATCCACGGCAAGGGCAGCCCGGCGAGGTAAAACGCGGTGCCACCCAAAGCGCCGAGGGCCAGCGTCAGAATGTTGCGGGTTGCGCGTGTCTTGTCCGAGGGTGCTGTCAAAATCCGATCCCGAGCCTGTCGTCGCGTCACCATAGCGAGGCTGCGGTCAGGGGCAAGGCGATGAGATTTGGGATTTTGCACATCACATGCGCAACGGGGCTTGGGGGTGCCTATGATTTCGACTTTGCCTCCCGGTTTTCCGTAGATTTTGGCTCGTCACAAAAGTTTTTCAGACCTGTCACAGAAGGGTTTCAGACCCTGTGCTTTATCCCCGCCGAACGAGCGAGGGGACAGATATGCTTGATGTGAAACATTTGACGAAACGGTTTGGCGAAAACACCGCCGTGGACAATGTCAGTTTCACCATCGACCGGTCGATGATGATCGGGATCATTGGGCGTTCGGGCGCGGGCAAGTCGACCTTTCTGCGCATGATGAATCGTCTGACCGACGCTTCCGAGGGCGAACTGAATTTCGAGGGCCGCAATGTCCTGTCGCTCACCGGCAAGGACAAGCGCGATTGGCAATCCGATTGCGCGATGATTTTCCAACAGTTCAACCTCGTGCCGCGCATGGATGTCGTCTCGAACGTGCTGCATGGCACCTTGGGTCGCCGTTCCACGCTTGCGACCATGTTCAACCTCTATCCCGAAGAGGATATTCACAAGGCGATCGACATTCTCGGTCGCCTTGGCATTTCCGAACATGCCACCAAACGCGCCGAAGCCCTCTCTGGCGGCCAGCAACAGCGCGTTGCCATCGCGCGTGCCCTGATGCAGGACCCCAAAGTCATTCTGGCCGACGAACCCATCGCGTCCTTGGACCCGATGAACGCGCAAACCGTGATGGAGGCGCTCCGCCGCATCCATGACGAAGACGGCCGCATGGTCATCGCCAACCTTCACACGCTCGACACCGCGCGGCGCTATTGCGACCGGATCATCGGCATGCGCGACGGGCGCGTGGTGTTTGACGGCACACCTGCGCAGCTCACCACCGGTGTGGCGCGCGACATCTATGGCGCCGGCGCGGATTTTTCCGAGGCCGCCACATCCACCGAAATTCGCGACCATGAGGTTTTGGCCCAGGAAGCCTTGGAAAAGGCCGAAATCCGGGCCGCCGAAGTCGCGATCTAACGACCTTTCATCCCCGCATTCGAACACCCGCGGGAATAACCAACTGGAGACAGAGATGAAAAAACTGCTTGCTGCCGTTCTGGCCACCACTGCACTCACGGGTGCTGCTCAGGCTCAGGACATCACCGAATTCCGTCTTGGCATCCTCGGCGGTGAAAACGCCCAGGACCGTGTGGCGTCGAACTCCTGCTTTGCCGACAAACTCGCCGAGGCTCTGGGCGTCGAAGTGAAAATCTTCACCCCGGCCGACTACAACGGCGTGATGCAGGGCCTTTTGGGCGGCACCATCGACGCCGCTTGGATGGGCGCCTCCTCCTACGCTGGCACCTATATCGCCGACGCGGAAGCTGTCGAACCGGTGCTCGTGAAACAGAACCTCGACGGGTCCATCGGCTACTATTCCGTGGGCTTTGCCCGCAAGGACAGCGGCGTGACCTCGCTTGACGATCTGAAGGGCAAGAACTTCGGTTTCGGCGATCCGAACTCCACCTCCGGCTACCTGATCCCCTCCATCGAAATCGCCGAAGCAGGTTACCCGATGGTGCCGGGCGAGTTCTTTGGTGATGTGGTCTTCACCGGTGGTCATGAGCAAACCATCGTGGCTGTGAACAACGGCGATGTGGACGCAGGTGTGACCTGGGCCGACGGTCTGGGCGAATGGGAAGACGGCTACAACTCCGGCGCGCTGCGCAAAGCTGTGGATGCCGGTCTCGTCGACATGAATGACTTCGTGCAGATCTGGCAATCCAACATCATCCCGGAAGGCCCCTTTGTGCTCCGCAAGGCCCTGCCGCAGGACGTGAAAGACATGGTGACCGAGATCACCGCGAACCTCTGGGAAGAAGATGCAGATTGCGCCTATGGCGTGGCTGCGGGCGACGCGAAAGACTTTATCCCGGTCGATCACGACACCTATGCCTCCATCGTGGCGGCGCGTCTGGCGAAATCCAACTAAGCGCCTTTGAGACAAGACCTCGCGTGGTTCACGCGGGGTCTTTCCTTTTGACGACTTCCCGACAGGACTGACCCGACATGGCCGATCTGACTGCGGCGTCTTTGGACGTCACGCGCGCGCATTACATGGCGCTTACCCGCCAACGCCGCCTCTACGGTGGGCTTATGCTTTTGGTCTTCGTCCTGTTGCTGGCCGCAGGTTTCGGCATCGCCAACGACCGCAACGCCGGGGGCTTTCTGCCCGGTCTGCCGCATATCTTCGACTTTCCCGCCGATGTGGTCTCGGAAGCCTGGGAAAAGCGCGTGAACCTGCCGGGGCATTTGCTGCGCGCGTTGCCAGCCCTGATAGAGACCATCAATATCGCCGCTGTGGCAACGCTTTTGGGCGCGCTGGGCGCGATCCTTTTGTCAATGCTTTCGACCCAGGGTCTGGCCCCTTGGCCGCGCCTCATCCCACTGTTTCGTCGCATGATGGACCTGATGCGTGCGATGCCTGAGATCGTGATCGCTCTGGTGCTGATCTTCATCTTGGGCGGGGGACCTGTGCCCGCGGCCATCGCCATCGCCTTTCACACCGTCGGCGCGCTGGGCAAGCTGTTCTCCGAAGTGAACGAGAACGCCGATCTCAAACCGCTCGAAGGCCTCGCCTCCGTCGGCGCCACATGGCCGCAGCGTATGATGCTCGGCCTCGTGCCGCAGGTCGCGCCGAATTGGTTCTCCTACGCTTTGCTGCGCTTTGAAATCAACATCCGGGCCTCCGCGATCTTGGGCTTTGTCGGTGCGGGCGGCATCGGTTACGAACTCAAGAACGCGATCTCTTGGGGCACAGGCAAATTCGATGAGGCCGCCGCCGTTTTCATCCTTCTGTTCCTCACGATCATGGTCTTTGATCAACTGTCCTCTTACGTGCGCAACCGCATGACCTACGGAGCCGCCAAATGAGCCTTGCGACCGCCGCCACCCCCGTCGATATGTCGTCCAAAGCCACGGCCCTGATCGCCCGCAAACGGCTCATCACGCTGGCCGTGCCTTTGGCGATCCTCGCCTATTTTATCTATATTTTCTTCGCCTTCGACCTCCTCGGCCTGCGCGAGCGCGCGCGACTTGATAATGCCGTCGCGCTGGTCTCCGACACTTATAGCTACAAGACCCACGTTGAGCGAAATAACCGCAACGGCGAGATCGAAGTCTCCGTCGAGGGCGAGCGTAAAGGCACCTATGACGCGACGAATTACCCTTCCTGGGTGACGGTGGGCGAGGAGGTAACGCAGATCGCGCTGGATGACGGCGGAAGCATCGAGATCAATGGCGACATCGTGCGATTTGATGTTCCCGGCTTTGGTCTGATCGAAGCCACGCAATCGCGCTCAGATGGCGTGTCGTTGAACCTCGAAACCGCCGATCTGCCCGACTGGATCTCCTATTCAAACACCCGCCTGACGGTGACGACCGACGCCGCCCGCCTGACGCTGACCAAGGCGCGCACCGAAGTCTTCGTCTATGAGTTCGGTTGGGAGCTGTTCTGGTTCACGCTGGACAGCCCTTATTACGACCACAGCTTTTCCGAGATCGCCTTTGGCGACCCAATCGACCCAACCCGCTCGAACTTGACCGGCGCGTGGCAGGATTTCTGGAATAACTCGATCTGGCGTCATGGTGACGTGGCTTGGGCGCTCTTTGAAACCGTGCTTATGGCCTTCCTCGGCACCTTTGGCGCCGCCATCATCGCGCTGCCTCTGGCCTTCCTCGCAGCCCGCAACTTTGCCCCCCTCGTGGCGATCCGTATGGCGGCCCGGCGGTTGTTCGACTTCCTGCGTGGCGTCGATGGGCTGATCTGGACGATCCTCCTGTCCCGTGCTTTTGGGCCGGGGCCGATGACCGGCGCTCTGGCGATCCTCTTCACCGACACCGGCTCCTTCGGCAAACTCTTCTCGGAAGCGCTCGAAAACGTCGACGGCAAACAGATTGAAGGCGTGGCCTCCACCGGTGCTAAACCGCTGCAACGCTACCGCTTCGGGGTGATCCCGCAAATCGTGCCGGTGCTCCTGTCGCAAGTGCTGTATTTTCTCGAATCCAACACCCGCTCCGCCACCATCATCGGCGCCATTACCGGCGGCGGCATCGGGCTTTTGCTGACGCAGGCGATGATCACCCATAAGGACTGGGAAGAGGTGTCCTATTACATCATCCTCGTCGTGCTTCTGGTCATGGCGATGGATAGCTTCTCCGGCTGGTTGCGGCGCAAGTTGATCAAGGGCGAGTGAGTATTTGAGGCACAAAGGAAACATTTGTATCCGCGTTTCCTTTGTGCTCGAAATACTCCCGCCGGAGGCGACACAAGATTTCTGACAGGTGAGACATGCCGAAACTGAGCGCGACCGAGCCCTTTGTCCATGAGGGCGCAGAGGTGCATAACGCCACCTTTGGCGCCTATTGCGAGGTGGGCAAGGGCGCCCGGGTGTTGAATTCAGAGTTTCTGGATTACGCCTATTGCGATCAATTCGCGGACATCGCCAACACGACCGTGGGCAAATTCGCCAACATCGCTGCCTTCACCCGCATCGGGCCGACGGATCACCCCTATCAGAATGCCTCGCTGCATCACTTCCTCTATCGCTCGTCTTATTATTGGGAGGACGCCGAGGACGATCCGGCGTTTTTTACGGCGCGATCCGCGCGGCGGACGGTGATCGGGCATGACACATGGATCGGCCATGGCGCGATCATCAAGCCGGAGGTCTCCATCGGCAATGGGGCCATCGTGGCTTCGGGCGCCGTCGTCACCAAAGATGTGCCGCCTTATACGATCGTCGCCGGCGTGCCGTCGCAGCCGATGCGCCCGCGCTATCCGCAAGGCGTCGGCGAACGGATCGACGCGCTTGGCTGGTGGGATTGGGACCACCAGCGGTTGCGGGCAGCACTTGAGGATTTTCGCTCTCTGAAGGCCGAGGCTTTTCTCGAAAAATACGAATAGACGCCGCCGCTATTCGGCGGCGAGAGACATCCGGTGATCGGCCTGCGCCAGACGCTGCCCGGCCTGTCCGCTCATATAGGCGATGCGCCCGCCCGCGACCGTGGCTTCGATCTCGCGTGTCGCCTGATTGACCACCACGAAATCCGCCCGCTTGCCGCGCTCCAGAGTGCCACGATCCGACAGGCGCATGATCTGCGCCGGGTTCGCCGAGACCATCGCCCAGGCCTTGGGCAGGGCACAGAGCCCCTTGTCGACCATGGCCCAAACGGCGGCGATCATTGCCGGGTAGTGGTAATCCGACACCAGCGCATCGCAAAGCCCGCGTTCGATCAGTTTCTGCGCCGAGATATTGCCGGATTGAGATCCGCCTCGCGCCACATTGGGCGCCCCCATCAGCACCGGGTCGCCCATCGCCTTGGCGGCGGCGGCGGCTTTCTCGGAGATCGGGAATTCCGCCACACGGGCGCCCAGGATGCGAAACTCTTCGCGGGTTTCTGCGTCCGGATCATCGTGGCTGCCGTAGGTCACGCCCAGCGTGTCAAAGGCTTCGGCCAATTGCCACAGGTGGCGCGGCACCTCGGATTTGCGGTCCTTGGCCTCGCGCAGCACCTTGATGAACTCTTCCGGCGTGCGTCCGCCGCGCTTTGCCCAGGCGGCAAATTCCAGTGGCTCTTTCTTGGCGATCTCGATGGCTTCGGGCAGGTGATTGTTGAAGATCACATAGTCCACGCCAAAGCGCCGGATCGCCGCCAAAAGCCGTTCCCGGCTGTCGATCATATGCGTTTCGCAGCGGATTTGTAGGCGGATGTCGATGGGCGCGTGGGCCTCGAAGGCCTGCATTTCGGCCAGCAATTCCTCGGCATAATCCGGGCCACGCAAGCCGCCCTCCCAAGACCAGCATTGCGCAAACCATGCGGTCGTCACGCCATGGGCGGCCGCATCGCGGGCCGCCGACGAGAGACCCGAGCGGATCGGGAAGGGCGCGCGCGGACGCGGCGCGATGTGGCGCTCGAACGCATCGCCATGCAGGTCGATGATGCCGGGCAGGATCATGTAGCCGGACAGGTCCACCTCTGGAAAACGCCCATGGCCGATATAGCCGTCCTCGATGCTGAGCGGCTGGAGACGGAGTGTGTCCTCACAGAGCACCGAAGCGCCTGTGAAACTGAGCGGCGGAAGAAGAGCCATGACGAATACCTGCGAGAAGACCTGTGGCGTTTTACCAGTGTTTTACCTGTGCAGGTTGTTCTACGCAGGCAATGTATCGTCCGCGTGACGTCTGAAATCTTTCACAAAAATCTGACTTTGGTTAATCGGGTGTCACCAAAAGCGTGACCCGTTCGCCCGCGAACCATGTCAGGCCCCGTTCAATCGGCACGCCTTCGGGCGTGGTGTTGAGGCTCACGGTTCGCAGCATCGGATCGCCCTCGCGCAGGCCCAGATGCAGGGCCTGGGTCGCGGTGGCGCGTTCGGCGCTGACACGGGTCTCAGCGCGCAGGTAGTCTTCGATTCCAATGGATTTGAGCGCCTGAGTGACCGAGCTGATCTCGCCAAACGCGGCCATAAGGCCGGGCGTGCGCGCCTCGGGAAAGATCGAGATGAAATGCGCGACGGGGGCATCGCCCGACAGCGACAGCCCCTCATAGACCAGCACAGGATCCCCCAAAGCGAGCCCAAGCGCTTCCGCTTCTGCCTGATCGCAGGGTCGGGTCTCCATGCGCAGCACTTTCTTTTGCGGTAGCCGCCCCGTGGCGCGGATGTTTTGGTGAAACCGCACACGTTTGCCGATGGGGTAATCCACCGGCGCGCTTTGTACAAAGACCCCAGCACCGCGCCGCGAGCGGGTGATGCCACGTTCGGTGAGATCGGAAAGCGCATGGCGCACCGTGTGGCGATTGACCCCGAATCGAGACGACAGCTCGGCCTCCGTCGGGAGCTTGTCACCGGGGCGGTAATGCCCCTTGGCGATCTCTTCGGAGAGCGTTTCCGCGATGGATTTCCAGACTGGCGTGCGTGGCATGGGCGTTCCGTCACCAAAGTTTCACGAATTAACCCTTGCCGAGTCGGCTTGGATCGGCAATGATTTGTCTAGTTGTATAGTAATTTAGACAACTTGGCAAGCTGTCTAGACGACACAGGACGAAAAGAGGCGACGATGGGCAAACCCGAGGCTGTACTCACTCCCGAACAAAAGGCGCGCAAGGCGTGGATGGGGCTTTTGGCCAAGTCCGACGCCGCGCTTTTGGCCAAATGTCTTGGTGCATTGGACCTGCCGGAGTTCGACTGGCTGCGGCGCCCTGAGGTGGGCGGCGTCATGGTGCGTGGCCGCATGGGCGGCACCGGCGCGCCGTTCAATCTTGGTGAAATGACTGTCACGCGCTGTTCGCTGCGGCTGGCGACGGGCGAGGTGGGCCATGGCTATGTGCAAGGCCGTGACAAGCGGCAGGCGGAGCAGGCCGCATTGGTGGATGCGTTGATGCAGGGGCCGCGCGCCGAAGAGGTACGCGATGCGGTTCTGGCGCCTCTGGAGGCGGCACAGGTCGCGACGCGCACCGCGCGCGCTGCGAAGGCCGCAGCGACGAAAGTGGATTTTTTCACGATGGTGCGAGGAGAGGACTGATGCCAACACACATGAGTGACCAAAGCCTGATCGGCGCCTTCGCAACCCCGCCACAAGACGCCGCCCGCGCGTTTCGCGCCGCGCTGAACGCCCTCGCGCGCCCCGGAACGCTCCATGAGATCAAAGGCGGTCAAGCGCCCGCGCCTGTGTCCGAAGCGGCGGCGAGCCTGCTTCTGACGCTCTGTGATCCGGAAACGCCGCTCTGCCTTATGGGCGCGCATGACACGCCGGAAATCCGCGACTGGATCGCTTTTCAAATCGGTGCGCCCATCGTGGGCCCTGCAAAAGCCATGTTCGCGCTGGGCACTTGGGACGCGTTGCAGCCGGTGACGGCTTTCCCCATCGGCACGGCGGAATATCCCGACCGCTCGACGACGCTGATCGTTGAAATGGAGGCGCTGTCTCAGGACGGTGCGCAGCTCACGGGGCCGGGGATCGAAACCACGGCCAGCCTGTCGTTGCCCGCCCTGGAACCATTTCAAATGAACGCCATGCTCTTCCCGCTGGGTTTGGACTTTTATTTCACCTCGGGCACGCAGATCGCAGGTCTGCCGCGCTCAACCAAAGTGGAGGCCAACTGATGTATGTTGCCGTCAAAGGGGGCGAACGCGCCATCGACAATGCGCATGCCTGGTTGGCCGAAGAGCGTCGGGGGGACACCTCCGTCGCTGAGCTGACCGTGCCGCAAATCCGCGAACAACTGGCGCTGGCTGTGAACCGCGTGATGACCGAAGGCTCGCTCTACGATCCCGATCTCGCCGCTCTGGCGATCAAGCAATCGCGCGGCGATCTGATCGAGGCGATTTTCCTCATTCGTGCCTACCGGACGACCCTGCCGCGCATCGGTCATTCGCGCCCGGTCGTGACCGACAAGATGGCCTGTGACCGGCGGGTGTCGGCGACGTTTAAGGACGTGCCGGGCGGGCAGGTTTTGGGACCGACCTTCGATTACACGCACCGTTTGCTGGACTTCAAACTCATGGCGGAAGGCGAGGCGCCAGAGGCGGCAAAGGCCGATCCGCGTCTTGAACCGACCCCGCATGTGACCTCATTTCTGAACAAGGAAGGTTTGATCCAGACCGAAGTCGAGGGTGATGAGACCCCGCCGGACCTCACGCGTGAGCCGCTGGAGTTGCCCGCCAACCGCGCGCTGCGGTTGCAGGCGCTAACACGCGGCGACGAGGGCTTCATCCTGTCGATGGCCTATTCGACGCAACGCGGCTACGGCAACAGCCATGCGTTTGTGGGCGAGCTGCGCATCGGCAAGGTGGCGGTGGAGATGGACATCCCCGAACTGGGCTTTGCCATCGAGATCGGCGAGGTGGAACTGACCGAATGCGAAACCGTGAACAAATTCGCAGGCTCGAAAGTCGAGCCGCCGCAGTTTACGCGGGGCTACGGGCTGACCTTTGGCCAGACGGAACGCAAGGCGATTTCCATGGCTCTGGTCGACCGTTCACTGCGCTCGAAGGAATTGGGCGTCGAGGTCTCGAACTCCCCCGCGCATGACGAGGAATTCGTTCTGTATCACTGTGACAACATTCAAGCGACCGGATTTCTCGAACATATCAAATTGCCACACTATGTGGATTTCCAGTCCGAGATGGAACTGGTCCGCAAAATGCGCGCGGAGATCGCGAGCGCAAATGCGAAGGAGGCGGCAGAATGAGCGACTATAACTTCGCCTATCTCGACGAGCAAACCAAACGGATGATCCGCCGCGCGATCCTCAAAGGGATTGCCGTGCCGGGCTACCAGGTGCCGTTTGCCTCGCGCGAAATGCCGATGCCTTATGGGTGGGGCACAGGTGGCGTGCAGGTCTCTGCCGCCTGTCTCATGCCGGAGGATACACTTAAGGTGATCGACCAAGGCGCAGATGACACCACGAACGCCGTCTCGATCCGCAAGTTTTTCGAGAAGACGGCCGACATTGCTGTGACCGAGAAAACCCGCGAAGCGACGGTCATTCAGACCCGTCACCGCATTCCCGAAGAGCCGCTGACCGAGGGGCAAATCCTCGTCTATCAGGTGCCGATCCCGGAGCCTCTTCGCTTTCTGGAGCCGCGCGAGACCGAGACGCGCAAGATGCACGCGCTTGAAGAATATGGCCTCATGCATGTGAAGCTCTATGAGGACATCGCGAAACACGGCCATATCGCCACCTCTTACGCCTATCCGGTGAAGGTTGAAGGGCGCTATGTGATGGACCCGTCGCCCATTCCAAAATTCGACAATCCAAAGATGGAGATGGCGGCGATTCAGCTTTTTGGCGCCGGGCGTGAGCAACGGATCTACGCCGTGCCGCCCTACACCAAAGTCGTCAGCCTCGATTTCGAAGATCACCCTTTCGATCCCTCGAAAGCCAACCACCCCTGCGATCTTTGCGGGGCGGAGCACACCTATCTCGATGAGGTGATCATCGACGACGAGGGCGGGCGGATGTTCGTCTGTTCCGACACCGATTATTGCGCCGAGCGGCAGGCCACGGGCCATCGCGGGCGACTATCTCCAGAGGCCGCAGAATGACAATCCAACCGCTTCTTTCCGTCAAAAACATCCGCAAAACCTATGGCGGGCGAATTGGCTGCGCCGATGTGTCCTTCGATCTCTATCCCGGCGAGGTGATGGGCATCGTGGGCGAATCCGGGTCCGGCAAATCGACGCTTTTGAATTGCATGGCGGGGCACTTGCCGCCCGACAGCGGGCAGGTTTTGTTCGACACCCGGGATCGGGGCATGGTTGACACGCTCACCATGTCCGAACCCGAACGCCGGATGCTGTCGCGCACCGATTGGGCGTTTGTCCATCAACACGCCCGGGACGGGCTGCGCATGGGCGTGTCGGCGGGCGGCAATGTCGGCGAGCGTCTCATGGCGGTCGGCGCACGGCATTACGGCAATATCCGCACGCAGGCCATCGACTGGCTGGACCGCGTCGAGGTCAATGAGGACCGGGTGGACGACAAACCCTCGGCCTTCTCCGGCGGCATGCAGCAGCGCCTGCAAATCGCGCGGAACCTTGTGACGGGGCCGCGGCTTGTCTTTATGGACGAACCGACCGGGGGGCTGGATGTGTCTGTGCAGGCGCGGCTTTTGGATTTGTTGCGCGGATTGGTGCGGGAAATGGGATTGTCGGCGATCATCGTCACCCATGACCTTGCTGTCGTGCGGCTTTTGGCGGATCGTCTGATGGTGATGAAATCCGGCCATGTCGTCGAACATGGCCTTACCGATCAGGTGCTCGATGACCCGCAACATGCCTATACGCAGCTTCTTGTCTCCTCTGTTTTGCAGGTCTGAGACATGATTTTCGCCTATCGATCCCTCGGCGCAGGCCTCGAAAAATTGCCCGTTGAGAGCGATCTTTCCGAGGCGCTGTGGATCGATCTTTTGAGCCCGCAACCGGCACAGGTCGAGGCCGTGGAGGCGCTTGGCATCTCCGTGCCGACGCTTGCCGATATGCAGGAGATCGAGGTGTCGAACCGCCTCTACCGCGAAGGCGACACGGAGGTTCTGACCATCGTTTTGCCGGGACTTGACCGCAACAAACAGCCGACTTTCGGCCCCGTCGCCTTTCTGATCACGCCGGAGCGGCTCTTTACCGTGCGCTATCACACGCCGCGCCCGTTTGAGACCTATGCCACCCACGCGGGCCAGTCGAGCGCGGGCTGTTCCGGGCGCAGGCGGGTGTTTTTGGGCCTGATCGAAGAGATCATCGCCCGCATCGCCGACCTTTTGGAAGGCGTGGGGGTGACGCTTGATCAGCAATCGCACATCGCCTTTCGTGATCCCGAACCGCGAGGGGATGAGCTTGCCGATGCGCTGCGCGCGCTCGGCAAACAAAGCGAACAGGTTGCGAAATACCGCCATGCGCTTTTGACCGTTGAGCGCGCCTTGTCGAGCTTTGGGCTTGGGCTTGAGGGCGAAAAAGACAAACCGCTGACGAGCATTCTCAAAGCGCAGGTCAAGGATTGTCAGGCCCTCACCGTGCATGGCGATTTCCTGTCGGGCCGGATTGCGCAGCTCACCGATGTGATTTTGGGTCTCATCAATCTGGAGCAAAACGACACAAGCCGCATTCTGTCGGTCGTGGCGGTTCTGTTCCTTCCGCCCACTTTGGTGGCTTCGGTCTACGGGATGAACTTTCCCTTCATCCCCGGCCTCGACAGCCCCTATGGCTACCTGATCGCCACCGCTCTGATGATCGGCTCGGCGCTTGGGACTTATCTTCTCTCGAAATGGAAAAACTGGCTGTAATCTCATGATCAAGATCGACAACCTCTCCAAATCCTTCACGCTCCACAATCAAGGCAGCGCCGTGATCCCGGTCATGCAAGGCGCGACTTTCGAGGTCGCGCCCGGCGAATGCGTGGCGCTCACCGGCAATTCTGGCGCCGGGAAATCGACGCTGATGCGGATGATTTACGGCAATTACCTTTCGGCCTCGGGGCATATCTGGGTCGGCGAAACGGATGTCGCCACGGCTGAGCCGCGCGAGATCATCGCTTTGCGCCGCGCCACCCTGGGCTATGTCTCGCAGTTCCTGCGCGTCGTGCCGCGTGTGCCGACGCTTGAGGTGGTGGCCGAGCCGCTGCTCACCGTCGGCGTGGACAAGGAGACGGCCTTTGCCAAGGCCCGCGATCTTCTGGCGCGCTTGAATATCCCCGAAACCCTCTGGGGCCTCTCGCCCACGACATTCTCCGGCGGCGAGCAACAGCGGGTGAACATCGCGCGCGGCTTTGCGCATGATTATCCGGCGATGCTTTTGGACGAACCCACCGCCTCTTTGGACGCGACGAACCGCGAAACGGTGCTGAGCCTTATTGAGGAGGCCAAGGCGCGCGGTGCCGCGATCATCGGCATCTTTCACGATGCCCCCGCGCGCGACCGGGTGGCGGATCGGGAGATCAACGTCTCCGATTTCACCCCCGCGCAGGCGGCCTGAGCGATGGTCGGGCGTCTCTATGCCATCGTCGGCCCCTCGGGGGCGGGCAAGGATACGTTGATCGAGGCCGCATTGGAGCAGCGGCGCGATCTGGCCGTTGCGAAACGCGTGATCACCCGGCCCACGGAGGCGGGTGGTGAGGATTTCGAGGGCGTCACGGTCGAGGAGTTCGATCGCCGTCTGGAGGCCGGAGAGTTTGCGCTTCATTGGGAGGCGCATGGGCTTAAATACGGTGTGCCGATCTCGATTGAGACATCGCTGAACGAGGGCCGCGATGTGTTGTTCAACGGCTCGCGCGCGATCCTGCCAGAGGCTTACGCGCTCTATCCCAATATGGGCGTCTTGCTGATCACCGCCTCGCCTTCGGTTCTCGCAACCCGTTTGGCGGCGCGTGGCCGCGAAAGCCGCGACGAGATCGAGAAACGTCTGGCCCGCGCCGAATATGACATCGCGCCCGGCCTGCCGGTCAGGCGCGTGGAAAACGATGGCGCATTGGACGAGGCCGTGACGTCGTTTCTCGCTGCCCTTCAGCCGGAGAGGGTGTAACGGTGCAGCAAATGAAACCGGCCATCCTCCGCCTCGCCGAACAGGCACAGGTCCTTGATCTCAAAGGGCCGGGGCAGGAGCGGGGTGATCTCCGGGGTGAGCGCGCTTGCAGTGGCTTCGGCCTGCGCTTCGGTGAGTTTGCCGGTCAGGGTCAGGTGGAATTTGAATTCCTCCATCACGTAAGGATAACCCCATTGGCTGAGCAACGCCTCCTGACGCGCCGAAAGCCCCGCCGCGCGGCGACGTGCCAATTCGGTCTCAGACGGCTGCGCGCGATGCGGGTCGAGCGTGGCGACCACCTCTCCGGCCAGCGTCTCCAATGCGCTCAGTTCGCCCACAGGCGTCAGCGCCAGAAACCCGCCGATGCGGGTGAGCTTGAGACCCTCCAAAACAACAGGCGCATGGGCGGTGGCGAAGGCCTCAAGGTCTACCATCAACTCCGCCCGCGTGCCGGTCAGGCGAAATGGCGGCTTGAGCGTGCCATGAAACCCGTATTTGCGCGGCGTCGCAGTGATTTCGGAGACGGGCAGGGGCAGGCCGTCCACGATGGGATGCGGCAGCTCGACGCCTTCAAATGCATCCCAGCCCAGCCAACGCGCAGCAAATTCGGCAAACGGCCCCGGAGCGGGGGCGTAATAGACCGCGTATCTTTTGAATTCATCCATGGCGCTGTCCTATCTGGTCCCTGTCACATTCATGTGACATGGATCGGGCAATGAAGCGCCTCTGACAAGGACGATGTGATGACTGACTTTACTTTGACCAACGCAAGGCTCGTTTTGGAGACGGAGGTGATCCAAGGCACCCTGCGTGTCGAAAATGGCAAAATCAAAGACGTGAGCGCGGGCGGCACAGCGGTGCCGGGGGCCGTCGATGTGGGCGGTGATCTGGTGATCCCCGGCCTTATCGAGCTTCATACCGATAACCTCGAGCGCCATATCGAACCGCGCCCCAAGGTCGATTGGCCGCATCAGGCGGCGATCCTCGCGCATGACGCAGAACTCGCCTCGGTTGGCATCACCACCGTGTTCGACGCCATGCGCGTGGGGTCCATTCACCGCCGCAAAGGGGACGCGGGCTATCACAAATACGCCCGAAGCCTGTCTCGTGAGGTGATGCATCTGCGCGATTTGGGCGCGCTGAAGATCAGCCACTTCCTGCACCTGCGCGCCGAGGTCTGTTCGGAAACTTTGGAGGCTGAGTTGGCCGAGTTCACGCCGGAGGATCGTGTGGGCCTCGTGTCCTTGATGGATCACACGCCGGGTCAGCGACAGTTTCGCGACATCGAAAAACTGCGCGATTATGTGCAGAAAAAGCGCGGTATGACGGATGCGGAATTCGACGACCATGTCGAGCACCTTTACGATCTGCGCGACACCTATGGCGCGCGGCATGAAAAGGTTGCGGTGTCTGAGGCGCGGCGTCTGGGGGCGGTTTTGGCCTCTCACGACGACACCACGGCAGATCACGTCGAAGTCTCGCGCCAGAACGGTGTGCGGGTGGCGGAGTTTCCGACCACGGTGGAGGCGGCGCAGGCCTGCAAACTCCATGGCATCGCGGCGATGATGGGCGCGCCCAATCTCATCCGCGGCGGCTCGCATTCCGGCAATGTCGCGGCGCATGAGCTGGCCGAGCGTGGGCTTTTGGACATCGTGTCCTCGGATTACGTGCCCTCCGCGCTGATGACTTCGGCCATTCTTTTGGCCGATTTGTGGGACGATCTGCCCCGCGCGATCGCCACCGTGACCGCCAATCCGGCCGAGGCCGTGGGCCTTTCGGATCGCGGTCGCATCGCGCCGGGGCTTCATGCCGATCTGGTACGGATCACCCGAATCGAGGGCACTCCGGTGGTTCGGGGCGTCTGGTCGCATGGGCGTCAGGTCGGCTGACATCCTTTGATGAGGTGCTTTTGCAAGAGGCGGAATGTTGTCATTCTGCCTCTTGATGTGCAGCTTCCGGGGGCATGCTGCGCAAATATTAATCAAAACATGCTGCATCCGCGAAAAATCTGAGGGCAGAGCCGCACAAGACCCTTGTCGGAGGACCCGGATTTCCTAAAAGCTCACTTTAACGAGTAACACACTCGCATGTCGCAAGGACGCGACGTGACCCACATATGCCCCTCTGATCCGGGGCCCGCAGCAACGGCGCTGCATTCTCACCAAAAGACAATCTGGCTCGCTAAGAGCCGCGTTCTGAGAGGAAGTGCCGCTATGACTGCTCAAAAGCAAAAACTCGTGATCGTTGGAAATGGCATGGCGCCGGGCCGGATGCTTGAGCATCTGTTCGAAGTGAGCGACCACTATGAGGTTACCATCTTCAACGCCGAGCCGCGTGTGAACTACGACCGCATCATGCTCTCGCCGGTTCTGTCGGGCGAAAAATCTTACGCCGACATCATCATCCATGGCGAAGGCTGGTATGCCGAGCATGGCATCACGTTGCATCAGGGCGACAAGATCACCGAAATTCGCCGTCATGAGCGCAAGGTGATCTCCGAGAGCGGCGTTGTCACGGAATATGACAAGCTGGTCATCGCCACCGGATCGAACCCGTTCATCATCCCCGTGCCGGGATCGGACCTGCCGGGCGTGTTGGCCTACCGCGATCTCGACGACACCGATGGCATGATCAAAGCCGCTGAGAAAGGCGGGCGGGCTGTTGTGATCGGTGGCGGTTTGCTTGGCCTTGAGGCCGCCGCAGGTCTGAAACTGCGCGGCATGGAGGTGACCGTCATTCACCTGATGCCGACGTTGATGGAGCGTCAACTCGACACCGCCGCAGGCTATCTTTTGCAAAAAGAACTGGAGAGTCGCGGCATCGAAGTGCTCTGCGAAGCGAACACCAAGCAGATCATCGGCTCGGAGAAGGTCGAAGGTGTGGAGCTTGCCGACGGTCGTGTCATCGACGCCTCCCTCGTGGTGATGGCCGTCGGCATCCGTCCCAACGTGGCACTTGCCCAAGAAGCGGGCCTTGAGGTCAATCGCGGCATCGTCACCGATGCGACGATGAAAACCTCCGACCCGAACATCTATTCCGTGGGGGAATGTGTGGAAGTGGGCGGCATGGTCTATGGCCTTGTCGCCCCCCTCTACCGCATGGCCAAAGTGGCCGCCGAGCACCTGGCCGGGCCCTCTGAGGCCGGTTTTGCCCATGCCGAGACGCCGACCAAACTCAAAGTCACAGGCTGCGACCTCTACTCCGTTGGCGATTTCGCCGAGGGCGAGGGGCGCGAAGACATCGTGCTGCGTGACGCGCAACGCGGGACCTACAAACGGGTCATCCTCAAAGACAATAAATTGATCGGAGCGGTGCTCTACGGCGATGTCGCCGATGGGGCGTGGTACAACCAAATGCTGGTCTCGGGAGAAGATATTTCCGAGATGCGCGATACGTTGATTTTCGGCGCTGGGTATCAGGGCGGCGGGACCGCCGACCCGCTGGCCGCCGTCGCGGCGCTGCCGGATGACGCGGAGATCTGCGGCTGTAACGGCATCACCAAGGGCATGATCGTCAAGACGATCACCGACAAGGGCCTCACCACGCTCGCCGATGTGCGCGCGCATTCCAAGGCCTCTGCGTCCTGCGGCACCTGTACCAATCTGGTCGAAGGCATCATGGGCATCACGCTTGGTGACGATTTCGTCATTCCGGCGGCGCAGGGCATGTGCGGCTGCACCACCCATAGCCACGGTTTCGTGCGCCGGATGATCAAGGCGAAAGGCCTCAAATCCATCCCCGCCGTGATGCAAGAACTGGAATGGTCGACGGCAGAGGGCTGTGCCAAATGCCGCCCGGCGCTGAACTATTACCTCGTGGCCGATTGGCCGGGCGAGTACAAAGACGATCAACAGTCGCGCTTCATCAACGAACGCGTCCACGCCAACATCCAAAAAGACGGCACCTATTCCGTCGTGCCGCGGATGTTCGGGGGGATCACCACGCCGGACGAGCTGCGTGCGATTGCCGATGTGGCGGACAAATACGACATCCCGACCGTCAAAGTGACCGGCGGTCAGCGCATCGACTTGCTGGGCGTGAAAAAAGAAGACCTGATCCCTGTCTGGGCCGATTTGAATGACGCGGGCATGGTGTCGGGGGCCGCCTATGCGAAAGGCCTACGCACGGTGAAAACCTGTGTCGGGACGGATTGGTGTCGCTTTGGCACCCAGGACTCGACGGGCCTTGGCATCAAGCTTGAAAAAGCGCTCTGGGGCTCCTGGTCTCCGGCGAAACTCAAACTCGCAGTCACCGGTTGCCCGCGCAACTGTGCCGAGGCGACCTGCAAGGACATCGGCATCATTTGCGTCGATAGCGGTTATGAGATCGTCTATGGCGGCGCGGCGGGGCTGCACATTCAGGGCACGACCGTGCTGGGCAAAGTCGCCACGGAAGAGGAGGTCATGGAGACCGTCTGTGCGCTGACGCAGTATTACCGCGAGACCGGGTTCTACCTTGAGCGGATTTACAAATGGGCGGACCGGCTGGGCTACGATCACATCAAAGAGGTGATCTACGACAATCTCGACGAGCGCAAAGCCTTCGGCGAACGCTTCCGCTACTCGCAAGACTTCGCGCAGGTTGATCCTTGGGCCGAACGTGTTGCGGGCGCCGAAGCCCATGAATTCAAACCCTTGGCCACCCTCAATCTGGAGGCAGCAGAATGAACATGCAGACGAAAACCTGGATTGAAGTCGGCACCCTCACTGACATTCCGCGTCAAGGCGCGCGCTGTGTGAAGAACGGTGAAATGACCATCGCCATATTCCGCACCACGGACGACCGCCTTTTCGCCCTCGAAGACAAATGCCCGCATAAGAACGGGCCCTTGAGCGACGGCATCGTGCACGACGGCTGTGTCACATGCCCGCTCCACAACTGGGTCATTTCCCTCGAAACGGGTGCTGCGCAAGGTGCCGACGAGGGGATGAGCCTGACCTTCCCGGTCAAACTGGACGGCGAGACCGTATTGCTCGGTCTCTAAGATTTCTCACGAAATGGGCTTTCGGGCTCACTGGACGGCTGCAGTGCAAACTCCATGCGCTGCAAAGGGTTTCCTTATGCCGGATGAGGTGAAGGGGCCGCATACTCGGAACACACCAAACAGGGACAATTCAATGGCTTATGTACAACCAAAAGAATTCGCCGCCAAAATGGTCGACGCGGGCGAATCCAAGATCTTTATGGCGACCAAAGACACTTTGATCCGCGCCTATATGGCGGGCGCGATCCTCGCACTGGCTGCTGCTTTTGCGGTGACCATCGCGGTCAACACCGGCAACTTCCTCGTGGCCTCGCTGCTCTTTCCGGTGGGCTTTTGTACGCTCTACCTTTTGGGCTTTGACCTTTTGACCGGCGTTTTCACACTGGCGCCTCTGGCCGTCATCGCGAAACGTCCGGGCTGCACCTGGAAAGGCGTCTTCCGCAACTGGGGCCTCGTGTTCGTGGGCAACTTTGCGGGCGCGATGACCACCGCGATCTTTATGGCGATCATCTTTACGATGGGGTTCAGTCAGGAACCCAACGCCGTCGGCCAAAAGATCGGTCACATCGGCGAAGCCCGGACGCTCGGTTACGCCGCCGCCGGTGGCGCGGGTCTTCTGACCGTTTTCGTCCGTGCGATCCTGTGCAACTGGATGGTCTCCACCGGCGTGGTTGCCGCGATGATGTCGAACTCCGTGTCGGGCAAGATCATGGCGATGTGGATGCCGATCATCGTGTTCTTCTACCTCGGTTTCGAGCACTCCATCGTGAACATGTTCCTCTTCCCCTCGGGCATCATGCTGGGCGGTGAATTCACCTGGGGCGACTACTTCATCTACAACGAGATCCCTGTGGTTCTGGGCAACCTCGTCGGCGGCCTGACCTTTGTCGGCGGCATGATCTACGCCACCCACTTCAAAGAATCGCCAAAGCGCAACGCCTCGAACGGCTCCGTGCAGGGCGTGCCGGCTGAGTAATCGGACGTCTTTGAGCAGGCCCTGTGAAAGCGGGGCCTGTCTTTTTTGAGGGACCACATCATGCCGAAAGACGCCGCATCGACAAAGCTCTCCGTTTCGATTGGCCGGTTCTCAGAGGCGGGTCGAAAGCCTGAAAATCAGGATTTTTGCGGGGCGCGGGTAGCTGAAGGCAGCGCTTTATCGCTCAAGGGGATCACCTTGGCCGTGGCGGATGGCATCTCATCGAGCGCCACAAGTGCCGAGGCCGCAGAGGCCAGTGTCACCGCACTTTTGACAGATTACTACGCCACCTCGGACGCCTGGACCGCACGCACAGCGGCGACCACGGTGATCTCCGCCACCAACGCCTGGCTTTATGGCCAGAACGCCGCTTTGAGTGACATGAATGCGGGCAAGATTTGCACGCTCTCGGCGCTGATTTTCAAAGGCCGTGACGGGCATGTCTTTCACCTAGGCGACAGTCGGATTTACCGGCTGGTTGGCGAGGCGCTTGAGCCTTTGACCACGGATCACCGCGCGGTGCTGTCCAATGAAGAAAGCTATCTCGCGCGCGGCATGGGCTTGGACGCTCAGGTTCTGGTCGATTATCAGCGGGTGTCGCTGACCCTCGGCGATGTCTTTGTGCTGGCCACCGATGGCGTGCATGAAGTCATCGAGGCGGCGGATGTGCTGAATGCTCTAGAGGCCTCAAATCTCGATACGGCGGCGGCGCAACTCGGCCAACTCGCTTATGAGCGCGGCTCCGATGACAACCTCACCGTGATGCTGGCTCGCGTCGAGAGCCTGCCAGAGGCAGAGCTGGAGTTGGACCTCGCCAAGCTGCCCCTGCCGCCTCTGCCCAAGGCGGGCGATGTGATCGACGGGTTTCGCATCCTGCGTCCGGTCCATTCCACCGCACGCTCGCATGTCTTCCTCGCTGAGGGGCTTACGGGCGAAAAAGTTGCGCTGAAAATTCCAACCGTGGAAATGGCCGAAGACCCGGCCTATCTCAACCGCTTCGTCTTGGAAGAATGGATCGCGCGGCGTCTGACGTCTTCGCATGTGCTGCGCGCCGCCACGGCGCCTGCGGAGCGCAGCGCGCTCTATGTGGTCACCGAATGGGTCGAGGGTCGCACGCTCAGACAATGGATGGATGATCACCCCGCGCCCGATCTCGACCCCGATCTCGACAAGGTACGTGACATCATCGGCCAGATCGTTGTCGGTCTGCGCGCCTTTCACCGCAAGGAAATGTTGCACCAAGACCTGCGCCCCGAAAACATCATGATCGACGACGCGGGCACGGTAAAAATCATCGACTTGGGCTCAACGTCCGTGGCAGGCGTCGAAGAGGCTGCGGCGGGTGTGTTGGGCCCACTGCCCGGCACCTTTCAATACACCGCGCCCGAATATTTCTCCGGCGATTTTGTCACCTGGCGGTCGGATCAATATGCCTTGGGCGTCATCGCCTATGAGATGCTGACCGGGCGTCTGCCCTTTGGTGCCGAGGTGGCGCGCATCCAGACGCGGCGCGATCTTTTGCGCCTGCGCTACCGCCCGGCGCGCGACGAAGGCAGCCCGGTGCCCGCCTGGATGGATGCCGCGCTCAAACGCGCGACCCAGCCCGACGCCGCACGGCGGTACGATGCGCTCTCGGAATTCGTGGCCGAGCTGAAACGCCCCGGCCAAAGCTGGGACGCGGCGCGTCATGTGCCTTTGATGGAAAAGAACCCTGTGCGGTTCTGGCAAGCGGTCTCAGCCGGTCTTGCGGGGGTCGTGATCATCCTCACAACGCTCATGATGAACTGACAGGCGAGAGACTATGAAATCGTCGGCGTCTGGGGGCTGACGCTCAAGGCGCCGATTCATGAGAAAATCGGCGATTGATTCCGATATGTCTGTCGAGCGGATTGAGAACCCGAAAAGCGACCGGGTTTAGATCAAAATGTCCGGCGAATACCTGCAATCCAACGCGTGGTGACAGGCCTGCAACGCAATATCGCATGGTCTGCGTGTAGTGACGCACGGGATCACAAAACAGCGTAGCTCAGGAGAAAGATGGCTGGGGTGGTAGGAAGCCTTAGAGGTCTATGAACCTCTTCGGCTTTCTCGAACCTATCTCGCCTCTGGGGACTCTTCTGGGGCAGTTTAGGTATCTCGGGAGTCCAGTTCTGGAGATC
>NZ_JBLWTA010000024.1:0-41289 GCF_048270365.1 Celeribacter sp. | reverse complement strand
TATTACAAGCCAGTCTCAGGTAGGGATCCTCTGTTGCTGTTCGAGAGACCTGCAGCCGGACATCGAACACAACCGAGTTCTAAAACCTGTTGATACCTCAGAGTGTTGAGCGTTTAGGGCCCCAATCCGCCGATTGTGAAACCGCCACAAAAGAAAAAGGCGGCATCCGGGAGGAGGTGGATGCCGCCGATTATTCTGGATCAGCTCAGGGAGGAGGAGGAGGAGGAACTGATCACATGACTTAAGATAGGGGGCATGTTGCATCTGCACAATAGCTGCCCTATGTTATTTCTGCATTGCAGCATTGACGGAACATCAAGCTTGCTAAGGCCGCGCTGTAAATCCTGCCCGCCGTAGCAGACCGATTTGCCTATGGGCGGGCCTGAGCCATATCGGAATTTGTCGACTGTTTCGGCTCATGATCAGGCACCGCACGTCGCGCCTCCGGCAAACAGTCCAGCTCGTAGTCGCCGACTAACCCCCAGCAGGCATCGACCTCTTCGCCGTCCTGCTCAATCACATAGCCATAGACCCGCCCGTCGAGATAGGCGTCGTAGCTGACGATTTCACCGCGCAGGATGTCTTCAGCTTTCTCGCGCAACGCCTTGGTGACGCGCTTCACATCGAACTCCTGCCGAACCGCCTCAAGCAACACATAGGCGTAACCGACCTGGCCGGAATCCCATGGACAATGGAACCCAATGGTGTTCATTGCGAGCCCAGAATGGTCATAGAGAAACACGGGCAAAAGGATTGCCTTGCGATCGGCGCGTTCGCGCAGCTGGTCCATCGAGAGATCGCTTTGGTCTGAGACGCCCGCGAGATCGCGCAGGAACGCCTCGGGGCTGTTGAAGGGGTGACTGTCACCCAGCCGGTATCGGCGGTGCCAGCAAATCAGTGTGCCGAGGTTGGACCACTCCCGTGGGCTTTCCGCGTCTGGATCGTGGTAGATTTTGATAGTGTGGCCCTGGTGGAGCTCCTCATAGGCGGGGTCATGCATGTCGATTTTCTTTCTTGAAACGAAAGATCCGCCAGGCCGGTTAGGGCATAGGCGGGTCGATAGGGACGAGGTCAGATGGCAGGTATGCTGGCCGCCCGGAGAGATCAGGCGGCGGCGCGGTTCTGGCGATGCTGGATGTGCTCGACCGAGACCTTGAGAAGCCAATCCTCAAACCCGAGAATGGTCTGGTGACCCGCAACCGCCTCGATCCAAGCCGCGCGCGGATCGCTGCCGATCTGCGTCAGATCGTTGTCGATCCGGCCGTTGGCCATCCACGGTTCCGGTTGGATGCGGCCGAGCCAGTCCGCAAGCGACGGGATGCGTCCCTGGCAATCCTCGCGCACATGCTGTTCACCGATCCAGCGGATCGGGACGACCCGGCCCGCGCTGTTGGTCAGGCTGCGCCCAAGCAACCGCTCAGCCTCGAATATCCCGAGCGTATGGTGCCGATGTGCTCTGTGGGTGAAAAGCGCGAGGTGTTCCTTGGATGAGTCAAACCACTCATGCACGAACTGATAGTCATTTGGAACACCACCGAATTTTCGGGCCGAGCTTTCGGCATGGTGAAGGGGATGCGCCATGTCAGAGCCCCTCGTGTTCGGTGGTGTTGGTCTCGATATAGCGGTTCGAGTGGCTGACATCGATCTTGTCCGCCTCGAGCGCCCAGGTCAGTTCGCCATAGCCACCTTCGTTGTTCTCGAAGCCAGGGCTCAGCGCATACGCGAAGTCCCAGCCGAAATCTTCAACCCGGCGCCGCAACTCGTCCGTCAGGGTGACCGTGTCAGGGGCCACGACGACATCCTCGACATTGCCGGAATCGCCGTAGCCTTCGTACTGCACCTCGATGCCGGTTACGCCGAGAGCTCGCAGCTCGGCGAGAAGTGCCGCGCGGTTTTCGACCCGCTGTTCGGCTGCACGTTGCTGGGCTTCCAGCATCTGCGCGTAGAAATCATTCACTTGTGTCATGTCGTTGATCCTTTGGAATTGAGGGAAGGGGAGGGCGACCGTTGCATCAGGTCGCCCAGGAGGTTTCCTGCGGGGGGCTTCAGGCCGCGGCGTCGCCGCGTTTCTCAGCCGTCCGGTCAACTAGGTTGAAATAGAGGTTTTCGGTCGCGCGCTTGAACCCGGGCGGTTTGCGCGGGGCGAGGCATCGCACGGAAGCGCTGCAGCTCTCACCGTGCTCCATGGCGAACTGCGTCACCTTGTCGATGAGGTCATCCATGCCAGCGGCCTGGATGCGCTTTTCGGGGTAGCTCGCCATCATCTGGAACTGGGTGACGGCGAAGGCGCCATCACGATGCGCGGGGTAGAGGGTGATCTGGTAGTCGAGTGTTTTGGCCATCTCTGGTCTCCTGCGGCGGGCGGAACGCGACAATCGCGCCCCTTGGAAACCCGCCAGCGTGAAAGGACCGCCCTTTGTGCAAGGACGGTCCGGGGCGGTGTTGTGGGAACGGGGTCGTCAGTATTCCGACGGCAGAAGCAGGGTCAGAACCCGGCGCGTCTGTTCGGGGTCGGAAGGTTCAGGCGAGCCAAATTGATAGTCGGTGTCGTATAAATCGACCCTGAACCAGACCGTCGTGCCATCCAGATCGATCACACCCATCTCGTGCCAGCCTTGGGGGTCGCTGTCGGCAGTGAACCCGTCGAAAGCGGCGACGCGGCGGGTCAATTCCAACTGCGCTTCGGGCCCAAGCGCCGCGACGCCACGTGTCATCACGAACTGGCCCTGCGGGGCATCGGTGACAGGTGTGTTGCCGAGGACCGAGTGACGAAACGCATCGTTCTGCGCGGCGATCAGTACGGCTTTCCGAACGGGATCGAGATCGAGTGTGGTGGTCATGGGGTGTCTCCGGGACAGGCCAGCCGATCCGATATCAGCTGTAGGCAACCCGTCAGTCGGAAAGGGCCGCCCTCGACGTGAGGACGGCCCATGGCTCATGTCATGATCAGATCGGTCTTCGCCGCGTCAGGCCGCATCCTCGCTGAGAAAGGCAGGCAAGGACGACGGTTCATCGCTCTCGGCGTCGGCCAGAGCGTTTGCGGCGGGCACGTGGCCTTCCGCGGCCGCGTGCGCATCGTTACCCATGTCGGCACTGGCCTCTGTCGCGCCGACAAACACCATCCCGTCGGGCAGCCAGCGCGTCGTCCTGGCAACCGTCGCCGCGTCGAAACCTTCCGTCTCGCCGGCTATTTCCGCGAAAGCCCGCGCCATCGCCGCCGCGATATCGCCCTTGCGCTCGCGGTTGCGATCCTCGGCGTAGTCATCGCCGATCAGCTTGCGCGCCGTGGCCACAGCATGGCCCTTGTTGACCCGCCCCCAGTAGTTCTGCGCGGTCGGGCGCCAGCAGGCGGCCACATCGACATCAAGCCGCGCGCCGATCTCCTCGATGATCGGGGAAGGTCGATTGTCGGTGCTGAGCTGCGGCTTGACAGCCAGACCCGTCGCCCAAGCGAAGAGCGCCTGCTTGTCCGCCACAGGCAGTGCCGACATCGTCCGGAAGTCCTCTGGTTTCTCCAGCGTCATCCAGTCGGTTGCAAGATCCTGTTCCAGCGCGTCAAGCATCTTCTGGGCGACGGTGTCCGCATGCAGCACCTCACTACTCGAGGCCTGAAAAGGCCGGATCGAGATGTCGAGCGCCTCGCTGTTGTAGGACCGTCCCAGAGCTTGCTCGCAAAGCGCATAGAGCATCGCATCGAACGCCACCTCGAAATCCGCCGCCAGATGCGCCCTGAGGATGTGCTGGCGGGTGGTCCGGAGATCATCCGCCAAGCTCGCCGAAATCCCGTCCGCCTTGCGCAACGTCGCGGCCGGGTCGGAGGTCGGCACCGGCGACGATGAGGTCGGCGGCGTCACCTGCGGACGGGCAGGGGAGGGGGTGCCATCCACATCCGCGGAGACTTCGTCAGGTTCCGGCGCGGCGGGAATATCCTCTGGCCGCACCAGTCCTTTTTCGACGCGCAGCGTCCCGTCATGGCCGATGGTCAGAACCACACCGGCGATTGCGCGATCTTCATCAGCATAGGGTTGCCGCTCGCGCTGCAAGGCCTCGATCTCGCGCAGGCGCGGCTCGATGGCGTAATATTCTTCCGTCTCCGCATCCGTCCAGTCCTCACCGTCATTCTGCGCCGCCAATTCTTCCTCGCGTTCAATCAGGCGGGTCTCTTCGGCGAGGAGGTCCGGATCGGGTTCGATGTCCAGCGGATAGACCCGCCCGAAACTACGAAACGCACCGTAATCCACCGAGAGATGCACCTCGACCCATTTCCACGCCGCCTCGAAGGGTTTTGCCGCGGATTGCAGCTTCTCGATCGCGAGGCGTTCCAGGAGGTCGGGGTTTTCCATATGGGCGCGGGCATGATCATCGAAGAGATCGCGCAGCAGAACGCCGCCCGCCACCTCATACGCCTCGATGCCGACAAAGCGCCCGAGGGCCGAGCTCGCCGAATGGGCGGTCTCGGTCAAATGGCGTTTGATGCTTTGCGGGTGGATGTGGTAGCCGCCCTTCACTGCATTCCAGGCCGCCAACTGGCGATCGTGGTCGTCGGTCAGCGTAAACGCCATCACGCATTCAAGCATCAGATCGCCCGCGCGGAACTGCTCAATGATCTCCGGCGCGACACGGGCGAGTTTGAGGCGGCGGCGAACCAAGTCAACCGAGACACCGAATTTCAGCGCGATATCGTTTTCGCTGCGACCCTCGGCGATCATCGCCTCAAAAGCCTCGAACTGGTCGGCTGGGTGCATTGCCGCGCGCTGGAGATTTTCCGTGGCTGAGGTGAGAACAGCGTTGCGCTCGTCCTCGACGAGGCAGGGCACGGGATGATCCGCGGGGATGATACCCTCATCGGCGAGTTGCTTCAGCGCCTTGAGGCGGCGCCCACCCGCATCGACAGCGAAACGTGTCTCAGTCAGCGCATGAACCACCAGGTTCTGCTTAATGCCGGTCTCGCGAATGCTGGCAAGGAGTTCGGCGTCATCGCTCACGCTGGCCGCAACCTTGCGCACGTTGAGCGGACTCGGCTCCAGTTGGTCGAGCGGGATCATCCGGATGTCGGCGGCGCCGTCAGGCGCGGTCGATCCGGAGGCTTCGGTCTTCTTCGCGGTGGCGGGTTTCGGGCGGGTCGAGGTCTTGGCCATAGGTTCGGTCCTTGTTGCGCCGGACCCGGATGAGTCTCTCTCTATCCTTTCAAGCCCGGCACCCGGGCTTCCCTTTCTCTGGCTCTTTCTGGCACGAACCGCCGCCGACAAATTATTTACATAATAAACCTTATGCGTATTCTTATGTCCGTCGGGGCACTCCCCTTGCGTTAGCCTCAAACAACATGTCATTATCTTAAGTTGACCAGCCCAACATAAGTACTGGAAGATCTATGCTAACATCGATCGCAGACGTTGACCTCCGACTACTAAGAGTTTTCGAAACCGTTACAAGATGCGGCGGCTTCGCTGCTGCGCAGTCTGCTCTCAACGTCTCTCAGGCAAATATTTCGATGCAAATGAAGCAGTTGGAAGAACGCTTGGGGGTTGTACTTTGCCATCGAGGACGCTCTGGTTTTTGGCTGACGGAGGAAGGCAAAGCCGTGCTGGACGCCTGCCATGTCTTGTTCCGGTCGATCGACGAGTTCCGCGCCGTTGTCTCCGCCACGGCGGGGACGGTATCGGGACGTCTCCATCTGAGCATCGTCGACAACTCCATTTTCAATGAAAACTTTAGCCTTGCCTCGGCTATTCACAACTTCAAGGAGCAGAGTCCCAATTCAGAGATTGTTATCAATGTCGCGGCAACGAACGATGTCGAGCAAATGGTCCTCGATGGCTCGTGCGATCTTGGAGTGGGGTTCTTTCCCGCACGACGCCAGGGCCTAACCTACCACTCCCTCTACACCTCGGGCATGAACCTCTACTGCGGCGACCGAAGTCCATTGTTTGATCGGGCTCCAAATGAACTGGCACTCGAAGACGTGTTGGCAGAAGAACACGCCGCCCGCGCCTATGTCTCGAATGCACAGTTACCACATTTCGAGAAAAAACTGTCGGTCGGCGCGTCGGCGGCCAATATCGAAGGCCTGATGATGTTAATTTTGTCCGGCAAGTACACGGCATACCTGCCCTCGCATTACGCCGAGAACTGGACCCGATCCGACCGGATTAGACCGCTCCTTCCGGATCAGCTAGGGTATAAATGTTTGTACGAAGTGGCAACAAAACCAAAACGCAACCAAAGCGAACTTCTCGAGATGTTCATGGAAACCCTTTTAGGGGTACACGAACCTGTTGCGTCGGTCGATTATCGCATCGGGTCTGATCTGTCGATTTGAATACATTGCTTAAGTAAATACTGATGCTGACTTAAGTTTTTGGGGATTTTTTTGAACAAAAGGTTCCGCCATTTTCCCTGAGATACCGCGATCAAGACGGTGCAAGGGAGAACTATGGACCTAGCAATTTCAGCAACCTTAAACGGGCTCACCCTGATCAGCATACTCATGCTGGTCGGTATGGGGCTGGCGATCATTTACGGCCTCATGGGAATAATAAACATGTCCCACGGAGACTTCATCACGATTGGAGCGTTCTCACTGGCGCTTATCCAAGGTCTTGGTGGAAGCTTCTGGTTGGCGCTTGCGCTCGCTCCTCTCATTGGCGCGGCTTTTGGTCTGATGATCGAAAAATCCATTGTCCAGTTCCTATATAGACGACCGTTGGCGACAATCATGGCGACATGGGGTCTTTCGCTCATCATTCAGCAATCGTTGCAGTTGATTTTCGGGGCAGCCCCACAGCGGGTCTCCACGCCAATTACCGCCAGTATCGACATTCTGGGTGCGCCCTATCCCGTTTATCGCCTCGTGCTCATTGTCATCGCAGCCACTATCGTTATGGCGACGCATTTCGTGATGCAGCGCACAAGATTTGGGCTCGAATTGCGGACAGTCATCCAAAACCCCGAAATGGCAGACGCACTTGGCATAGACACAAGCCGCGTCTATGCTATCGCCTTTTCTCTCGCCACGGGGCTGTCAGCCGTCGCCGGTGTCCTACTCGCACCTCTGACAGCGGTAATCGCGCAAATGGGCGTAAACTATCTCGCCAGATCCTTCTTTGTCGTGATCGTCGGCGGGGCGGGTAGCGTTCCCGGCGTGATAGCGGGATCCAGCTTTGTTGGCGGCCTGGAAACAGCATTCAACTACGTCATGCCTGCGACGATGTCTCAAGCACTTGTGCTCGTCCTGGCCATCATTCTGGTCCGTTTTCGGCCCAGCGGTATCGTTTCGAGGTAACCCGCCATGACACCCACAACACATTACCGAACACTCTGGCGTCTAGCTATCCTAGCTGCACTCATCGCCGCTTATTGCGCGCCGCTATTTGTCGGCCTCTATTCGGCCTCTCTAGTTCGTGACGCTATGCTGATAGGCCTCATGGCACTCGGTCTCGACTTTCTTTGGGGCAAGACGGGTATCCTCAGTTTTGGACATGCCACGTTTTTCGGCGCGGGCGCGTATGGCGCAGCCATCATCTCGACCCAATTAGGGCTGAACCCCGCCGCAGGTGCATGGATCGGCCTCGCCGGAGGTGTCATCTTGGCAGCCTTAGTCGCGCTAGTCGTCGGCTATTTTCTGATCTTTGGGGGCGTGCGCGGCTCTTATTTCACGATTGTCACGCTGGCCTTGGGTGTTATTTCACAACACGTCATCCTGACTTGGTCAAATGTGACCGGCGGCGACTCCGGACTGCTCGGAATCCCGCCATTGCTTTTCCCAACCGCGCACGGCATGCGCGCCCTCGGACCACTGGCGCAATACTGGTTCCTCATTTCGGTCGTTATCGCGACCACCGCTGCGGTTTGGCTGATCTGTCGTGGGCGCTACGGATCGCTGCTGAGCGCTATCGAGGACGACGAAAGGCGTGCGCAGGCTCTCGGGTTCAACACCTCCGCACATCTTTTGATCGTCTTTGTCGGTTCCGCTGCAATCGCAGGATTGGGCGGTGCTCTATATGCCTCCGCTGTGGGCGTGGTAGCGACCGACAGCATCAACCTCGTTCTCTCTACACAGGCGATCATCTTCGTCGCCATTGGCGGACGTGGTACGCTTGTTGGCCCCGTTTGCGCGGCAGTCGCCGTGATCTGGTTCGAACAGCAAGTATCATCGATCAACGTACAACTCTGGCCGTTGCTCATGGGGGCCCTCTTTATCCTAACTGTCTTTTTGCTGCCTGAGGGAGTGCTAAAGGGGGCCGAAACCCTGTTCGCCCGTCTAACACGACAGAAAGGGGAACAAAAATGAGCGTGCTTCTAGAAGCAACTGGTCTGGGCAAGACTTTCGGGGGTGTGACCGCCGCGCGGGACGTATCCATCGGGATCGACGAAAAGCAGATCATCTGTGTCATCGGCGCCAACGGCGCGGGCAAAAGCACTTTGTTCAACATGCTGTGCGGCGCCCTTCGCCCCGATGTGGGGCAGGTGATCTTTGACGGGCAATCGCTCGTCGGCCTGTCTTTGCATCAATTCGCCCGCAAGGGGATCGCGCGTAAGTTCCAGGTGCCGAGCGTTTTCGGCTCCCTCAGCGTGCGTCAAAACCTCGAACTCTCATGCCGAGATAGAGGCAAGGCCCGGACACTCAAGGCCCGCACCAACGACATGTTGGAACGGATCGAACTGACACGGCTGCAGAATGACCAGGCCGGCCTTCTCGCCCATGGGCAAAAGCAATGGCTCGAAATTGGTATGGCTCTGATGTCCAGCCCGAGATTGCTGCTCCTCGATGAACCTACTGCAGGCATGACTCCCGAAGAAACCAAGAAAACGGCGGACCTAATTCTGTCGATGTCCAATGAAACGGCTGTCATGGCCATCGAACACGATATGGGGTTCGTACGGGCCCTCGGTTGCCACACATACGTAATGCATCAGGGTGAAATCATCGTTGAGGGCAACTTCAAGGATGTCGAGAGCAACGCGCTCGTGCGCGATGTTTATTTGGGGAAGGCGTAGAATGCTAAGTGTATCAGGTCTCAAGGCCGGCTACGGGAATCTGCCCGTAATCCACGATGTTTCTTTCGAGATTTCGAAGGGCGAAACACTCGTCCTGATCGGGCGCAATGGTGTGGGCAAGACGACGTTGCTCAAGGCATTGATGGGCATCATCACGCCGACCGAAGGTCACGTACAGGTGAACGGGGCAGATCTGACAGCCCTACCGCCAAACAAACACGCGCACGCGGGCGTAGCATACGTGCCGCAAGGGCGCGGAATTTTTGGCAATCTGAGCGTGGAGGAAAACCTCAAGACAGGTCTGAGGGCCCGGCGCGATGGCAGCACGCAGATCCCAGAAGATATTCTGGATCGCTTCCCCATCCTCAAAGATCGGATGCGGCAGAAAGCGGGAACGTTTTCAGGTGGGCAACAGCAGATCCTTGCACTTGCTCGTGCGTTATGCGGGGCACCTGATATCTTACTTCTCGACGAACCCTCCGAAGGTATCCAACCCTCCATCGTGCAAGACATCGGGCGCTTGTTGAAATCGATCAACAAAGAACTCGGCATCACGGTCCTGTTGGTCGAACAAAATCTCGAACTCGCAAGCCGTGCGGCGACCCGCTGCCTGGTGATGAGCAAAGGTCAGATCGCGCAGTCATTGAGCGCCGCCGATCTGAAGGACGAACAAAAGGTATTCGAGGCGCTCGCAACTTAACAAATCACCAACAAGGAGAACCACATGAAGTCGAATAACAAAAACAAACCCGCGTCCACCATGTCGCGACGGGCGATGCTGCACGGTGGCGCGGGCGCAATTGTTGGCGCAAGCCTGCTGGGTGCGCCGTCGATTCTGCGCGCGGCAGGGAATGACGAGATCAAGATCGGGTTCCACTCGGCACTGACCGGATTGGAAACTCTTCTCGGCGAAACCCAGGTGAACTGCTTCCAGATGGCCGTTGACGAGATCAACGCCGCCGGAGGGGCTGCAGGTCGCGAGATCGAAGTGCTGATTGAGGACAATCAGACCACGACCCGCGGAGCTATCGACAAGACTCGCAAGTTCATCCTGCAGGACGAGGTCGATGTCATTATTGGCATGATCACCAGCCTCGAACGTACCGCCGCGCTGAGCGTCTCGGCGCCAGCCAAGAAGCTTGTAATCTACCCGACCTACTACGAAGGCGGCGAATGCGAGCGTTACCTTGCCTGCACCGGCCAGATCCCGAACCAGTCCATCGATCCTTTCGTGCCTTGGATTGCGGACAACGTGGGAAAATCGGTCTATATCCTCGGGTCCGACTACGGCTGGCCTCAGGAGACCGCCAAGGCGATCGCCGCGGCATTCGAGGCCACCGGCGGTACCGTTCTCGGCACCGAGTTCTTTCCCTTCGGGACTCAGGATTTTGGCCCCGCGCTAGACCGCATCCGCCAGGCCAAGCCAGACGTTGTGTGGGAACTCTTTGCAGGGGCCGACGCGCTAACATTCATCAAACAGTTTGCATCTTACAAACCTGGCGGTCAGCTTTTGACCAACGGCTTGGACGAACTGTTCACGACGGCTGTGGATGGCTCGGACGTTGAGGGCATCATCGTGAACCAGTCGTACTTCTCGTCTCTGAAGTCGCCCACGAGCGACACTTTCCTCGCCAACTATCGCGCGCATTTCGGGGCGGACACATTTGTCAACGCGATTGCCGAGGCAACCTATGTGGCGACAAAGCTATACGCGCAGGCGGTGGACAAGGCCGGAACGGCGGAAACCGAGGCTGTCATCGACGCAATGGCGGGTCTCGAACTGGACGCCCCGCAGGGCAAGGTAACATTTGACGGCACCACGAACCATCTCGCGACCCACTCGATCATCGGACGGTGCCGCAATGATGGTCAGTTCGACATCATCGAGGACTTCGGCGCCGTTGCGCCCCGTGTCGATGGCTGCAAACTGACCTGACCCTCCCTAACTCCCCCGCCTTCTGAACGGGAGGCGGGGCAATTTCTTCAAGCAACGCGCCGGATGCACGCCTGCGCGAACGGGTGACTCATGACAGACATCAACCGCGGTTCGGGTCCGGACGGGCTGGGACATACTTCGAGCATCGCACGCCGGACGCGTGGATATATGGCAAGGGTCGACAGGCTCAATTCCAATATTCATGCCTTTACCGCGGTCGACCGTTCCCGCGCCCTCAAAACCGCCAGAGATCTGGACGCACTGCCCGCAGACCGGCGCGGCGGCCTCCATGGCATGGTTGTGGCTATTAAAGACAATATCGACACCAAGAATTGCCGTTGCTGCGCTGGTATTCCCGGCTTCCAAGATCGCATCGCGACTGAAGACGCTCAGGTGGTCGCGCGCCTGCGCGCTGAGGACGCTGTCATCCTTGGCGTCACCGCCACCGATAGCGGTGCATTCGGTGTCACCACTCCCGAAGTCATCAACCCCACCCGACCCGACCACATCGTAGGCGGCTCAAGTGGCGGCTCCGCCGCTGCGATCGCAGCGGATTTTTGCGACCTGGCGATTGGAACCGACACGGGCGGCAGCGTTCGCATTCCTGCGGCTTGCTGCGGTATTTACGGCTTCAAACCGACTATTGGAACCATTCCGACGGACGGCATCCGCCCGCTGTCACCCCGCTTCGATCACATCGGGTTTCTAGCGCGATCCATCCCATGCATTGAGCGCACTCTTGCCGTGTTCGGACTCATCGCGCCCACGCCAGCTGAAACCCGACCGGCCAGAATTGGCGTTCCTTGGTCCAGTCTCGCGTGCATCGAGCCCGACATTTCCGACGCAATGGATCGCACTTGTAGAAGCCTGCGGGCGGCGGGTCACAACCTCAGCGAGGTCGCCTTCCCCGATTTCGACGATGTACTGGCCTTTCATCTCAACCTGAGCCTCGCAGATGCCGTTTCGACCTATGAGGCGCGTGATGATCTGACCAGCGACGATCTTCCTGAAATCATGCAGAAAAGTCTTGAGATCGGAAGTCGTGTGTCGACATCAGACCTTATAGCTGCCGAAACCAGACGACGCGCCTATCTGGAGGCGCTGGACGTATTGTTCTCTCAGGTCGATTTTCTGCTCCTGCCGACACTGCCCTGCCTTGTTCCAGAGCGAAGCGACGATTCCGCACTGGTTAACGGAGAACCCGCTTCAATCCTTGCCGCTCTGATCCGCTTCACTGCGCCCTTCAACCAGTCAGGGCACCCAGCCCTGTCCTTTCCTGATCCAACCTGCAGAGAAGGTTTTCCGCAGGGGTTGCAACTAGTTGGCCGGCGCAATGAGGATTCCAGTCTTCTAGCTCTCGTCCGTGAAATTACCCCCAAAATCCACCCCGTGGACCACCACGGCCTTTCTAACAAACCGAGGATCTGCGATGAGTAAGCCAACGAACCCGAAACAAACTGCGTTTTACTGGGACGAGGCATGCTTTTGGCATGGGGGCGGGAATTACGCGATGGTGGTGCCGGTTGGCGGGCTGGTGCAGCCTCTGGTTGCCGGCGGCCTGCCCGAAGCGCCAGAAACCAAGCGCCGACTGAAAAACCTAATCGACGCGACGAGGCTTTCGTCCGAACTGACGATGCTGAGCCCACCTCGTGCAACCGCAGAAGACCTCGCCCGGGTACATCCGCAGGACTATCTCGACACTTTCAAAGCACTGTCTGACCAAGGTGGCGGGGAGCTTGGCCTGCGTACCCCATTCGGACTAGGCGGCTTTGAAATTGCTGCGCAATCAGCCGGGCTTGTGAAACAGGCGGTCATGGATGTGGCGGCGGGGCACTTTCGCAATGCCTATGCGCTCACCCGCCCGCCGGGGCACCACTGCCTCCCGGACTGGCCTAACGGGTTCTGCTTGCTGGCCAATATCGCCATTGCCATTGAGGCCGCGAAAGCGGCGGGGCTTGTGGGCCGCGTGGCGGTGCTCGATTGGGACGTCCACCACGGAAACGGCACCGAGCATATCTTTTACCAGCGAGATGACGTCCTAACGATCTCGATTCATCAGGACCGCTGCTACCCGCATGACAGCGGCGCGGTCTCCGACCAAGGTGAGGGCAAGGGGCGCGGCTTCAATGTCAACATCCCCCTTCCCGCAGGGAGCGGCCATCAGACCTATCTCGAGGCGATGGAACAGATCGTTCTGCCGAAGCTTCGCGCTTTCGCGCCAGATATGATCGTGATCGCCTGTGGCTTTGACGCCTCTGCGATTGACCCCATCGCAAGGATGCTCTGCGGTTCGCATACCTTCCGCGACATGACGCGCATGGTGATGGAGGCCTGCGAGAAAGTCGTTGCGGCCCATGAAGGCGGATATTCCGAGCTTCACGTCCCCTTCTGCGGCCATGCCGTTCTCGAAGAACTCTCGGGCAGTATCACGCGTGCACCAGATCCGATCCACTCGCGCATCATCGTTCAACAGCCCGATGCGCGCGTCCAATCCCTTCAGTCAGACATCGTCCGCGATCTCGCAGCGGCTTTGCTCTGATCACCATCATATCAGGAAGACTACAATGAAGAACACTGAGATTTCCGCCCGCCGCGACACCGCCATTTCGCGTGGGGTTGGCATGCAGACGCAAATTTATGTGGCCCGTGCCTCTGGGTCCGAGGTGTGGGACGTCGAAGGCAATCGCTATATCGACTTTGCCGCAGGCATTGCGGTGGTCAACACGGGCCATTGCCACCCGCGGGTGATGGAGGCGGTTCGCGCGCAGACCGAGGCGTTCACCCATACCTGCCACCAGGTCCTTCCTTACGAGACTTACATCCGGTTAGCCGAGCGTTTGAACGACCGAGTGCCGGGCGATTTTGCCAAGAAGACGGTGTTCGTGACCACCGGGGCCGAAGCTGTCGAGAACGCGATCAAGATCGCGCGCGCCGCGACGGGCCGCCCAGCGGTCATTGCCTTTGGCGGCGGCTTTCACGGGCGGACCTTCATGGGCATGAGCCTGACGGGCAAGGTCGCGCCCTACAAGCAGAATTTCGGCGCGATGATGCCCGATGTCTATCACGTCCCCTTCCCGGTCGAGATGCACGGCACCACAACCGAGGACGCACTGGCGGGGATCGGGAAACTCTTCAAGACCGATCTCGACCCCGGTCGCGTGGCGGCAATCATCCTTGAGCCGGTACAGGGCGAAGGCGGCTTCTATCCCGCGCCCACCGATCTCATGAGCGGACTGCGTACGCTTTGCGACACCCACGGCATCCTGCTGATCGCGGACGAAATCCAGACGGGCTTCGCGCGCACGGGCCATCTCTTCGCCATGGAGGGTTACGATGTCGCGCCCGACCTAACGACGATGGCCAAGGGCTTGGCGGGCGGTCTGCCGCTGGCCGCTGTCACGGGCCGCGCCGAGATCATGGACGCTGCCCAGCCGGGCGGGCTTGGGGGCACTTACGGGGGCAACCCCTTGGGAATGCCGCAGCCCATGCTGTGCTTGATGTGATCGAAGACGAGGATCTCTGCGCACGGGCCAACGCCCTCGGTTCGCGCCTTAAACAACGCCTAAATGAGATCCGCACGCGCGTGCCCGAGATGGTCGATGTGCGCGGCCCCGGCTTTATGATCGCCGCCGAATTCAATGCCGCCGACGGCAAGGCGCCCAACCCCGAGTTGACCAATACAATCCGCGCCGAAGCGCTCAAGCGCGGGCTCGTGCTGCTGACCTGCGGGGTCTATGGCAACGTGATCCGCTTCCTCGCGCCGCTGACGATCCCCGATGCGGTCTTTGCCGAGGCGCTCGACATTCTCGAGGCCTCCATCGACTCCGTGAAAGGGTAGCTCAAATGATGGACCTGAAGCTGAAAGATCCCTCACTTCTGGAAACCCGCGCCTATTTGGGCGGCGTCTGGACCCAAGGCGAGGTGACTTTTGATGTGACCGATCCCGCGACGGGTGACCTTTTGGCGCAGGTGGCAGATCTTGATGTGGCGGCCACGACGCGCGCCATTGATGCAGCCTATGCGGCAGGGCCGGACTGGGCCGCGATGACGGGCAAGGAACGCTCCGCGATCCTGCGCCGCTGGAACAATCTTCTGATCGAGAACGCCGACGACCTTGCCACGCTCCTGACCGCCGAAATGGGCAAGCCCTGGGCCGAAGCACGCGGAGAAATCCTCTATGGTGCGTCCTTCATCGAATGGTTCGCGGAAGAGGCCAAACGGATTTATGGCGACGTGATCCCCGGCCACCAGCGCGACAAGCGGATCATGGTGCTGAAACTACCCGTGGGCGTTGTCGGCTCGATCACGCCGTGGAATTTCCCCAACGCGATGATCGCGCGCAAGGTCGGCCCCGCTTTGGCGGCGGGTTGCACCTTTGTGGCGCGCCCTGCCGAGCTGACGCCCTTGTCGGCGCTGGCCATGGCTGTTCTTGCGGAGCGTGCGGGCATCCCGGCAGGAGTGTTCAACGTCATCCCGTCGTCCGACAGCTCGGGCGTGGGCAAGGAACTCTGCGCCAATCCTAAGGTGCGTAAGATCACCTTTACCGGCTCAACCCGCGTCGGCCGCATCCTGATGGAGCAATGCGCCCCCACCATCAAGAAGATGTCGCTGGAACTGGGCAGCAACGCGCCCTTCATCGTGTTCGACGACGCCGATCTCGACGCGGGGGTCGAGGGCGCGATGATCGCCAAGTTCCGCAACAACGGCCAGACCTGCGTCTGCGCCAACCGGATCTATGTGCAGGCGGGCGTCTACGATGCCTTCGCCGAAAAGCTGAAGGCGAAGGTGTGCGGGCTGGCGGTCGGCAACGGGCTCGACGCAGGGGTCACTACCGGCCCGATGATCAACGAGGCCGCCGTGGAAAAGGTCGAGGCCCATATCGCCGACGCCGTCTCGCAGGGCGCCGAAGTGACGACCGGCGGCACACGGTCCAACCTGGGCGGCACGTTCTTTGCGCCCACGGTGCTGCGCGGCGTGACCAACAAGATGCTGGTGTGCCGCGAGGAAACCTTCGGCCCGCTCGCAGCGCTGGTGCGGTTCGAGACCGAAGCCGAGGTCATCGACATGGCCAATGACAGCGAGTTCGGCCTTGCGTCCTACTTCTACAGCCGCGACATCGCGCGGATCTGGCGCGTGGCCGAGGCGCTCGAGTCCGGCATGGTCGGCGTGAATACCGGCCTGATCTCGACCGAAGTCGCCCCCTTCGGCGGCATCAAGCAATCCGGCCTCGGCCGCGAGGGCTCCAAATATGGCATCGAAGACTTCCTCGAAATTAAGAACGTATGCTTTGGCGGGATTTCCTGATCCGGCCAAACCTTGGGACGGTACCCTTCCCGCCATCGTCCCCGCCCCCCCTTCCCGCTCAGATTGGAGCCCCAGAAATTGACCTCCGGCCATTCTTTCGTCGATGACGTCAACCAGATGTTCTCCGATACCCTGGCACGCATTCCAGACTACAAAATCAACCGCGTCGATGATCTGCTGCCATGGGAAACCACACCGTAGGGCAGTCAGACCGGACGCTTACCGAGTGACGCGAGTACATGGCGAAAAGAAAGACAGGCTGGCCTTTCCAGGACGGGTTTCTGAACGATGGTGTGCAGGAGGTTCACCTTTTCACCGATTACCGTTGGAATGATGGCTCGATGAGCCGCCGCTGGCATGTCGAGCCTGAAGACTTTGAAGCAGACCTTGCCATCATGCGCCCGTTTTCTCTGACGCCCAGTGATAACTCAGATCAGTAGGACAACCACCCCGAGTGGCCGATATTGCCCTCGTAGTCTCTGTACTCGATCATGATGCTGTGGGAATCGAAGTGCTGCCAGCCCCCACAGCGCTCTGGGCGACCACCCACCGGCCCCAGAAACCATCACACAGATGGACCAAAGGCCGATCATGCACTAACAATCAAACTGGACCACTCAAGTGAAGCTGATCAACGCTTCGCCCGAGTCTTTCTCTTTTCATGGTACTGAAGGAATTATCAGCGACGGAGTATTCGTGGATGTCAAATATCCTGCAACACACTCTCGAAATTGCTCAACCGCCGCTCGTTCATTTCCGTTGGCAATCAAGACAGCCATCGTGCTGAGCTTCTCGAGACACATTTCATCGAAGTTTTGAGCGAGTTCTTCGAAATGATGATCCTGAAGAGCCCAAGTCAGATTAAAGACGAAGGATGAAACAAACTGATTGCCAAGGCAATCCGCCAACTGACGGAAAGAACTTAGAACCAAAGTAGTAGGATCTGAATAGAGGCTATTCTCAGCCAAATCCCGCTCGATCCACGGCGACAAGTCTGCCCGTTGGCGCGCCAAACTACGCACAACCGATTCAAGCATTCCTATCATAGCCTCAAACTGCTCGAGATAGGAAACCGACGAAACCTTCGCCCCGTTCATCCATCCAATCATTTCTCGATCAACTATCTTCCACATAGGTCGTGGAAGGACCTCGGTTCCGCGCCGACGCTTTGGAGCAACGACAGATAGGGTTGCAAGAATCTTTATTGCTTCGCGCACAGCCGTTCGGCTGACCCCAAGGCGCACCTCAAGTTCGGTCTCCTTCGGAAGGTAGCCATCTGAGCCCCACACACCCTCAAGAATAGCCTGGAGTATCCTTTCAGCAGCCCTCTCGCTTAGTCCTTTCGGTGACTTTTCCAGCAAAAAACCGTCATCACGATCTCTTTCGCCAAACTCGCGACTGGTGCCGGTTTGAACGGGAATTGGGTCTGGTCGCCGGTAAACTGTCACAATGTGAAGCTTTCGCTTGATGGTTTTGGTCTTGGTAGTCCATACATCATATGTATAGGAGGGTCAAATCATGAAAAAAGCTCCGGTGGATACCCACATTAGAAATGTCCTGTGCTTCGGAGATTCAAATACTTGGGCCTGTGAACCCTTCAAGCATATTGCCTCGACCCCGACACGACTAAAGAAGTCAGATCGGTGGACACGCATCATGGCGCAGCAATCCAGCTTTGACGTGGATGTCATCGAGGACGGCCTGAGCGCCCGCACGACGGTGTTTGATGACCCCGTCGAAGGGCCTCACAAGAATGGCTCTCGCCTGCTCATTGCCAGCATAGAGACGCATGCACCGCTTGATATCGTTGTCCTTATGCTCGGCACAAACGACTTCAAGCTTCAATTCGGAGCCAATGCGTTTATGTCAGCTCGGGGGATGTTGACGCTAATCCAGCAAATCAAAGGCTATTATGCGTTGGCCGAAGGCGGCCCCGAAGTCCTGATCGTCGCCCCGCCGATGATTATGCCGATAGCCGAAAAGGCCTATTGGGGCGACGCGGCGGAGAGGTGCCAAGGACACGCCGAGTATCTGGCGCAGGTGGCCGACCGAACGGGATGTTTTTTCTTTGACAGCAATAGCGTCGCATCTGCGGGCCGCGACGGGGTGCACTTGTCGGTCGAAGGGCATCACGCTCTCGGCAGGGCCTTAGGTAAGGTGATCTCAGAAATTCTGGAAATCCGTTCCATGTGACGCTGACACTGGCTGAAACAAAAACTCATGCCTATCGCCTTTACATCATACGTATGATGTATTAACAATCCTCGTCAACTGCGATAGGAAGGGCTCTCTGCAGTAAATCGGAGGAGAAATCATGAACAATACTACAGGCCGTTCCCGGCCCGCTTTGCCGCATCCAAACCGCAGGGGTTTCTTGCTGGGGAGTATGGGGGCGCTCGTCGGCACAGGTATCATTGCAGCACCCGGCGCGATAGCGCAGGCAGCAAGCGGCACTGACACCCTTTACGTCGGGATGGCGCGCGACTTTGCGACATTTGATCCTGCGGTAGCGGTCACATCGACCAATATCGCAACCAATCTACTTGTCTTCGAACGCCTCTACGAAACCTCGTTCGCAGACCGGCAAACACGGCCGATGCTGGCCCTTGGCGATCCCGAGCGCGTGTCCGACACGCTTTATCGGGTGGCCTATCGCACCGACAGTGTGTTTCACACTGGGCGGTCGGTGACAGGTGACGACGTAGTCTTTTCGATCAACCGCTTGGTCGACGAGGAAAACAGTTATTTCTATCGGCAGTTCATTCCCTTCATCAAGGAAGCACGGCTCATTGAAGAGGGCCTTATCGAATTGGAACTGACCTATCCCACTGACATTCTGAAAGACCGCCTCGCTGTCGTTGGAATTGTTCCAAAGGAATTGGTCGAAGCCGATCCCGAAGCTTTCGGTGCCGCACCAGTCGGAAGCGGGCCGTTCCGCTTTGTTTCTGCTGCCGCAAACGACCGGGTCGTTCTTGAGCGCTTCAACGAATACATTGGCGAAACACCGGGGCTGGTCAACTCTATCGAGCTCAGGATCATAATGGACTCTTCAAGCCGGGCGATCGCTTTGACCACCGGGGAAGTCTCTCTTATCGAAGAACCGTCCGATCTCGATTTACTGAACCTTGAAGCGTCGCCGGAAATTGAAACGGCTTTCCGTCCGGGTTTTCTGGCTTCGTTCATCATGTTCAACTGCTCCAAGGCCCCATTTGACGACAAACGCGTGCGGCAGGCTCTCATGTACGCGATTGACCGAGAAGAGCTCGTGGACGTCGCCCTATTTGGGAATGGCAATGTCGCCAAAGCGCTCATTCCCGAGCATCATCCGTCCTACCGTGAACCGGAAACCGTCTATACCTATGATCCGGAACGCGCCCGTTCACTTCTAGCTGAGGCTGGCTATCCCGAAGGGCTGGTGTTGGACGGACGACAGCTCATGGCACAGGTATTCACGACCGTTTGGAACGAGGCAGCCGCCAATCTCATCATCTCTAAGTGGCGTGATATCGGCATCGATTTCTCGCAGAACGTTGGTGGCGAAGCGATCTATTCCAATGTCGTGGACGGAAGCTACGACGTTCTGATCGCGCTGACCGACCAGTCTTACTTCGGTTGGGATGGCCCGCTTCTTTATGGGTGGTTCCATGGACCGTTCTGGTCTGAACAGCTCAATCACTTCGAGGGCGAGGCCGCGGAACGCCTGCATGAGCTGCTGACAGAAAGCCTGCGCGCGGGCGTGGACCGCCCCGCCATTCTGGCAGAAATGCAGTCCATCATTCTCGAAGAAATGCCCATGAGCATCCTGTTCCACCGCGCGGTGCCGACGGCCTGGAGGCCCGACGAAATCGAGGGCGTGGCTCCCCTCGAAACAGCATCTCTCGATGTTCGTCTCGTGGCAAAGAAGTAAGGGGGCTATTTGGACATGGCGGCTGCTAGCAGATCAACATGGTACACCTTCCTTGCCTGGAGGCTGGCCAAATCAATTCCGGTCCTGTTCGCGGCCGCGTTCCTTGTGTTCGTGCTTGTTGACTTCGTACCCGGAGACCCCTCAATCACGCGCAACGGACAACCGACCGATTCAGCAGAACGCGCCCGCTGGCTTGAGGAAAACGGGTTTAACGATCCAATCCCCATTCGCTATGTGCGCTTCTTGGGCGAGGCAATCCGAGGTGACTTTGGTTTCACCCTCGTCTCGCGCCAAGAGGTCAGCAAGGTAATCGCCGAAACCCTTCCCATCACGCTGCAACTCACAGGATTTGCTATTCTAATCGCGGTGCTGCTTGCGATACTGGTTGGGGGGATATCGGCAACGAAGTACGACACGTGGTTCGGTCGGCTGTTGCAGAACATCGCAACACTCATGATGTCGACGCCGAACTACTGGCTGTCAATCGTTGTGGTTGGCCTGCTCAGCGTAAACCTGAGACTGCTGCCCAGTGGCGGATATACCAGCATCGCCGAGGGCGGCATCTCCGGGTGGGCGCAATCCCTGATCATTCCCTCGACTATGCTTGCCATCCCAATCGCCGGCGCACTGGCGCGCATTGTCCGCACTTCGATACTTGAAGAACTGGAAAAGGACTACATGCAATTTGCCCGCACCCAAGGGCTCTCCCCCGCCCGACTGATCACCAAACATCTTGTTAGAAACGTCGCAATCGCGCCAGTCACCGTTTTGGGGCTCTATGCAGGGTATCTGCTCGCCGGAGCCGCCTTTATTGAAACGGCAATGTCAATTCCCGGAATTGGCCGACTGCTTGTTGATGCAGCCTTAAAGGCCGACATCTGGACTCTGCGGGCTGTCGCCGTATTGGTCGCTGCAATCTTCCTTGCCATTACAGCTCTGGTCGATCTCGCACTGTTCCTGCTCGATCCGCGCACTCGGGAGATGTCATAATGTTCCGCAACATCTCAAAGCGTTTCGGCCTTCTGGAATGGATTTCGGTTGCGATACTGATTGTCGTCCTTGTCTTCGCTGTGTTTCCAGGCTTCATCGCGCCCTTCGACCCTTTGAAGCCCGGCGCGGGTCGTCCGCTTTTGCCGCCAGGTGGTGAGTACCTTTTTGGCACAGATGAACTTGGTCGAGACGTGTTCTCACGCGTGGTCTGGGGTGCAAGACTATCGGTTGCTATTTCCCTGAGCGGCATGCTCACCGCTCTCTTTTTTGGAATGATACTGGGTTCGATTATCGCTGTCCGGCGCGATTATGTGGGCGCGGGCGTCGCCATGTTAATCAATCTAGTTCTTGTGTTTCCAGGTGTCATCCTTGCGATTGCCCTTGCAACAGTATTAACGCCAAGCGCGACGACAACTGCTATTGTCTTGGCCGTTCTTTACACTCCCCCGATCGCACGTCTGGTCTCAGCATCGATCCGAACCGAATATGGTCGAACGTATGTTGCGGCGCTCCAGATCAGCGGTGCAAGCGATTTGTTCATCCTGTCGCGGGCCGTGTCACGCTCAATCGCGGCTGTCGTTGCAACCTTCGCCCTTGTGATCCTTGCCGATGCAGTGCTTCTCGAAGCGGCCCTATCGTTCATCGGTGTCGGGGTTCAGCCGCCGACTCCTTCGTGGGGGAACATCGTCAGCGGCGGACGCAATCTTATGGCATCGGGCCGTTGGTGGGTCGCCACGTCAGGTGGTGTGACAATCGTCCTGTTTGCCCTTGCCGTAAATTTGCTCGGCGATGCCTTGGGAGGGCGGAAGCTCAGATTGCCGCGACCGAAAGCCCGTGCCGTATCGTCTTCGCTTCCGATAGCGCCGGTTCCCAAAGACGCGCTTCTGTCTGTCCGCAACCTCAAGATCAGTATCCCCGAGCATTACGGAGAGGTTCCGGTCGTCGCTGGAGTCAGTCTGGATCTTCGCAAGGGCGAGATGCTGTCGCTGGTCGGGGAATCCGGTTCAGGGAAATCACTGGTCGCAAAAGCCATCTTAGGCATTCTCCCCCGTGGAACAGAAACAACTGGATCTGTGGTGTTTGATGGGCGTGAACTGCTGGGCTCCTCGGGCAAAGCACTGAAAGAGATCAGGGGCAAACGCCTTGCATTCCTACCCCAGGACTCGATCGCTGCGCTCAACCCCTGTCTGAAAATCGAAAACCAGATTGGTTTGGTCCTAGAGGGTGCCGGGTTCACCGCGAAAGAGCTTCTCGAACAGGTCCGGCTGCCGGCCGAACGGGTTCTTGGCGCGTATCCTCACGAGTTATCCGGGGGACAATGTCAGCGGATTGCTCTGGCCATTTCCTTGGCAAGACGCCCCGACATTCTGATCGCAGATGAACCAACGACGGCTTTGGACGTCTCCGTGCAGGCAGAAATCTTTGAACTCATTGCGGACCTGCGTCGCGAGCTTGGCTTCTCCATGCTTCTGATCACTCACGATCTTCCGCTCGTCGCTGCGGTGACAGATCGCATCGCGGTTGCCTATGCAGGCAGGATTGTCGAGACCGGTTCGGCTCACGAAGTCCTTACGCAAACGCGGCATCCCTACACCAAAGGACTGCTTCGGTCCGTGCAGTCGATGGAAGCCCGCGAGCCAAGCCTCTACTCGATCGGGGGAACCGTCCCTAATCCAAAAGACTTCGGGACCGGGTGTCGGTTTGCCGGGCGATGCGAATTCCAACAGGAGTTCTGCCTTGAGAACCGTCCCCAGCTGAATGTTACGACAGAGCATCCCGCCGCATGTCACTTTCCACTGACGCCAGAAAAGGATGCCGCCGCATGACCGCTCAAAGTTCAGCATTGACTCTCGATGGTGTAAGCGTGACCTATCCATCCGCTGGGGGCGCATCCGCGATCTATGGTGCGCGTGAGGTTTCCCTCAACATCAAGCGGTCACAGATCACAGGGCTCGTTGGCGAGTCCGGTTCCGGGAAGACCACACTCTTGAAGGCTATCACCGGCATGGTCCCGTATCACGGCAAGATCGTGATAGATGGAACCAGTCCGGCAGCGATTGTGAACCCAAAGAAACGCCGCGCATGGCTCGCTCGCAAGGTGGGGGTGGTTTTTCAAGATGCCGGCGGCTCATTGGTGCCGCATCTCGACGTTCGCGAACAGATCATGATGCCGATGCGCATTCACGGATCGATGCCAGTCTCCCAGATGCGTAGGGCCGCCGAAGACCTTCTGGAACTGGTGCGGCTTCCGAGTTCTGTCGCCTCGCGCTCGATCAACGATATCTCTGGCGGGCAGAGACAGCGGGTCGCCATTGCGCGAAGCCTCGCGCTTGACCCCGTCCTGCTGATCGCAGATGAGCCGACGTCGGCACTCGATATTTCCGTACGTGCCCAACTGATTGGCCTTCTGGACGAATTGCGTCGCACGAAGGACCTCGCTGTTCTGGTCATTTCGCATGATCTGACGACGATTGAGTATCTCGCGGATGATGTTGCGGTCATGTATCGCGGCTCGATCATGGAGGCAGCGACGTCAAACCATCTCGCAACGGCAAAGCGCCATCCCTACACGGTCGATCTTTGGAATTCCTCACCGCGAATGGCCACAAGTACGTTGGTAGGTTCCGCCGCGATGTCCGCGACGACAGACCGGGCTGGCGACGGTTGCCCCTATGCAGCCAGATGCGGCCACTGGCAAAATGAATGCAGCCTGCAACTTCCCGAAATCTGCGACATCGCGGGATCGCGTGTCAGATGCATCAATCCCCTCCAGCATAAGGAGATCGAGTATGCTGAAAACTAAACATACCAAACCTTTCGTCGTGCTGTGTTTCGGGGACTCGAACACCCATGGAACCCCACCAATGGCACATGTCGGCGACTTGGATCGCTTCCCTTCTGATATCCGGTGGCCAGGCGTGGTTCAGTCCAAGTTAGGCGACCAGGTCCAAATCATCGAGGAGGGGCATCCTGGTCGGACGACAGTGTTCGACAATCCCGCTGCCAGTGGCAACAAATCCGGACTTGCGGCTTTGCCGATCATTCTTGAAAGCCATCGGCCGTTGGACTGCATCATCATGATGCTCGGGACAAATGACCTGCATGCCCATCTGGGCACCTCTGCTTGGCTCGTCGCGAACAATATGCGGCAGCTCATTGACGTTACCCAAACATCACCCTGTGGACCCACGAAAGGTGCGACGCCCATCATTCTGCTGATCTCGCCTCCACACATCAATGAAAAAGGTTTTGCCGCCGAACCTTTGGCCGGCGCCGAAAAGAAATCGCGCGAGTTGGCGCGCCATTTCGAACGCCTAGCACAAGAGACTGGGGTAGAATACTTGGACGCCGCGAAGGTTATCGAACCAGCTGTACTGGATGGCATTCATTTGGATGAGGAAGCTCATGCTCACCTCGGCAGAGCAGTCGCGGATAAGCTGCTTTCGATCATCAACACGTCTGTAGATTAGAATCGCATGATTCCAGCGTAATGCTCTTCTGCCGATTGCCGCGCGTCTCGTAGGATGCGCGCGGTACGGCGGTGCCTCTCCTCCCTGAGGTGCCGCCACCTCCTTAGAAGCCTGAACCTTGCCGCCCTTGTTCCAAAATCGATTTGCTCGAGTCGTTGCATACCTGCACACGTCCCATCGACCGCTTCATCAAAACTAACTTTGGCCGGACAAGCTTTGCCTTCATTGCAGGCAGTTCGTCGCGCTACGACGTGATAGGCTCAACACTGAACTCAAGGCGTTCGCCTGTCTTTGGGTTGAACAAGTGAACGGCGTCGCTCGGAAAGCGAATGCCGAACCTCGCCTCGGGCGCCAGTTGCGTGGTCAATTGAAGACGCTGACCGTCGGCGGCTTCCGAGACAATCACCCGATGTGAGCCAAGATCCTCTTCGTAGACCAAAGAGACAGAGATCGCGCCTTGATCGGCTACAATCTTTTCCGGGCGTATGCCAAGAGTTACAGGGCCGTCCGGCGCTTTTATCATACCGATAGTACCCTCGTTAAATACCAGTTTTCCACCTTCCACTCTGGCGGTGACCAGATTCATCGGCGGCGCACCGACAAACCCTGCAACAAACGCAGAGACCGGCTCATGGTAGATTTCTTGTGGCGTGCCAAACTGCTCAATGCGGCCTTCCTTCATGATGATGATATTGTCGGCAAGGGTCATCGCCTCGACCTGATCGTGCGTGACAAACACGCTGGTCGCACCGATCCGCTTGTGCAGATCGTGCAGTTCCATGCGCATGCCATGCCGCAGCTTGGCATCGAGATTGGAAAGCGGCTCATCATAGAGCAGAACCTCCGGCTCGCGAACGATGGCCCGCGCAATCGCGACGCGCTGACGTTGTCCACCAGACAACTCGCTGGGGCGGCGATCAAGATAGTCGCCGAGTTCGACAAAGGCGGCCGCTTTCGCAACGCGCTTTAACCGTTCGCCCTTCCCGACTTTTGCTACCTTGAGCGCATAGCCGATGTTCTCGGCCACCGTCATATGCGGATAAAGCGCGTAGTTCTGAAAGACCATGGCCAGTCCGCGGTCCTTGGGTGGGGTGTTCTGAACCTCGCGGCCGCCGATCAGGATCCGACCGGCTGACACCTCTTCGAGGCCGGCGACCATATTCAGCAGGGTCGACTTGCCGCAACCGGAGGGTCCGAGAATGACGGTGAAACTGCCGGACGTGATTTCAACGCTCAGTCCGGGAATAACATCCACGTCGCCGAACGATTTCTGAAGATTGTCTAGTGTAATATTCGCAGAGCTCATTTTAGCGATCCATATAAGTCAGTCCGCGCACGATGCGGCGCTGGAAAACGGCGATGATGACGAGGGGCACAATCGACACCATAAAGGCGCCCGTCATTTTGAGTGGGTAGTTCGGAATGGCCGCCTCCTCTCCAAAATCGAGTCGGGTCAAGCCGACGACGCCGGTGATCATATCCGGCGACGAGGCGGCGATCAGCGGCCACATGAACTTGCCCCAGCCGTCGACGAAGAAGAACAGCGTCAGGGCGATCAATGGTCCCTTACTCAGCGGCAGAACGACGTCGAACATGAAGCGCAGCGGCGATGCCCCGTCCATCGTCGCCGCCCGGGCGAGATCACGGGGGAGCGTGCGCATGAACTGCACCATGATGAGGATGGCACCGCCGGTCGCGATCTGGGGCAGGATGATGCCGGGATAGGTGTCGAGCAGGCTCAGTTTGAGCCCGAGCGGATCACCGAAGTACCGCGCCCAGAGGCCACCGATATTGGCGATCCAGTTAACCGGTTCGGCGATGTTCGCGGTCACCTGATAGAGCGTCACGATCATCAATTCGAGAGGCAGCATGATTGTGGCCAGAACGGCCGCATAGATAAAGATCGTGTATCGGCTTCTGAAGAACACCAGAGCATAGGCCGTCGTGAAGGCGAGGAACATCTTTCCAAGCGAAATCCCAAGAGCTGTTACGAAGCTGTTGAATATCTGGCGCGGCAGGCGGGTAAGCTGCCAGACCTCGATAACGTTATCAAAGAAATGGGTGCCCGGAATGATGGTGACACCACCGCGCAGGAAGGTCGGGTAGTCCAGGGTCGCTGTCACAAAGGCAACGGCAAGCGGCACCAGCATGAAGAGACATGCTGCGATCAAGATGGCGACTGCCACGCGGTTGACGGAGCTTGTGTTTTCGATCATCGCTCATACTCCACACGGCGCTCTAGGAAGACGTATTGCAGCGAGGTGACCGCGATGACGAGCACCATCAAAAGAGCGGTCTGTGTTGCGGCACCGGAAAGATCGAAACCTGCAAAGCCGTCGCGATAGATCTTGTAGACGAGCAGATTGGTCGCATCTCCCGGCCCGCCTTTGGTCATGGTCTCGATCAGCGAAAACGACGCGACGACGCTGTCGGCGATCTCCAGCACCACGACGATGAAAAGTTGCGGTGTGATTAGGGGAAGCTGGATATCCCACAGGCGGCGCCATGGACCGGCACCATCAATTGCGGCAGCCTTGTGCAGATTTTCCGGAATACCCTGAAGACCCGCAAGCAGGATGATGAAGCTTAGCGACATCGCAAACCAGGTGTTGGCGATAAACAGCATCGTCCATGTGTCGGTGGGGTCCAGACGCGGGTTCCAGACGCCGGGGAAGATCTCGTTGAAATAGACGAAGACGCCCTGATACGGATCGAGAAGGAAGATGAAGATCAGACCGAGCGCCGCAGCGGAAACTGCCTTTGGCCACATCATTAGGTTGCGGGTAAGTGCGCTGAAGCGCACGGCGCGGTCGGCTGCGACGGCAATGATCAGCGCCGAGCCTACGGACAGAAACACGCCGATTATTGTGAAGATCACGGTGCGCAGCAGTGCTTCCCAAAACTCCTGATCGGCAAATGTCCGTTGGTAATTCTCCCAACCCACGAACCGCGACCCTCCGCCGAACGGTTGTTCCAGATGGAACGACCAGAAGAATGCCATCCCGATAGGAATGAAAAAGAAAAGAACCATGACGATGATTTGCGGTATCGACAGCCATAGCGGCATCCAGCGGTTCTTATAATAGCCATGTTGCATCAAACTGTGCCCCGAATAGATTTTCCGGCGCGAACCCATCGCGCCGGTCAAGAATTATGTCACGACTTGTTAGGGCAACTCGACGCCTTCATAAGTCTTTTCAAAACGGCGGAGCAACTCGTTGCCACGCTGGACCGCGTTGTCGAGCGCGGTTTGCATGTCCTGCTGACCGGTGAAGGCTTTCGCGTTTTCCTCGATCATGATGTCGCGCGCGCCGCTGAAGAAACCGAGCCGAATGCCCTTGGTATCTTCTGTCGCCGGTTGATTGAGAGAGTCGACACCGACGGTCGCCGGGGCGAAGGCCGGATCGTCAGAAAGGCCGCTGCTCTTGAGTTCTTCAAGTGCAGTCAGCGTGACTGGCAAATAACCGGTTGCGCGAGAGAATTCGATCTGTTGCGCCGGTTCACGGATGAAGTTGAGAAACGCCTTCACAGCGGCAATCTCTTTCTCGGAGTGGCCCTTCATGACATAGATGGACGCTCCGCCGATAAAGGTGTTGTGCCGCTCATGACCTTCATACATGGGTGCCATCGAGATCGCGAGTTTGTCGCCGAGCGCCTCATAAGCAGACGCATATGTGCCGGTCGAAGCGGTCATCATTGCGCACTCGCCTGCCGCAAAGGCCGCCGCGTAGTTGCCGGCCTTGACTTCTTCGTTCAACCGCACGAGCCCTTCCTCATGCCATGCCGCGAGATTCTTCAGGTGATCGGCGATCAGGCCCGTGTTGAAGACATATTCGGCGTCGAGCCCACCATAACCATTGTTGTTAGAGGCGATCGGCGCGGCATGGCGTGCAGCGAACTGCTCGATGATCCGCCAAGGGTGGGCATCGGTTGTGAACGGACAAGCCTCGCCAGAATCTTTGAGCCTGCGGGCCGCATCGATGACCTCCTCCCAGGTTTCCGGGAGATCGGTCACGCCGGCTGCGCCAAGCATTTCCTTGTTCACATAGAAGATGAGCGTAGAGCCGTTGTAGGGCTGTGAGTAAAGCTCACCATTGGAGGATTCATAGTATCCGCGCGCGCCCGCAAGGTAATCGTTCCAGTCGACATCCGGCATCAACTGGTAGACCGGTTCGATTGCGCCCGACAACATCACGTCGAGCGTGCCGCCGTCGAAGAACTGGATCAGCGCCGGATGGGTATTGGAGCGATAGGCTGCGATGGCTTTCTGGAAACCGGCTTCGTAGGAGCCTTGCCCGACACAACTAACGGTATGCTCAGCCTGGCTCTCGTTGAAGGCTGTACACTCGGCCAAGATCGCCGCCTCGACGGTGCCAGTGTTGCCGTACCAGAATTCGATTTCGGCAGCATTTGATGATGCTGCGGTGACTGCCAATGCGGCAGCGGTCGTCAAGAGACGTAGTTTGTTCATGGGCTTCCTCCTCCGGAGAGCTGTTCAAATCTGTATTCGCTTTGCCAGCCCTTGTTACACCCTAAGTGTGACAGATGAGTGAAAGCAAGTCTCTTGCCTCTTTTTTACAGTTTCGCTGCTTCCGACGTCGATGTAACAAGGGTGCGCATTCGCCCGAAGAGCGAGGTTTCGCAAGAAAAATGAAGGCGCTCACCCCGGCAATTGTCGGTGGAAGAGAGAACCCGGCTGGTTCGATTTCAGCGTCACAAAGACTTAGGCCGGCCCAAATAGGAGGGTGGTTCACTCGACCAGAGTAAATCCGGCAGATCGCCAGCTGGAATAAGCACCACCTACCCTCCTTGCTGATCAGAAAAACTCGGCCTTGAAAGGGACCGAGGCCGCGCCGAGGGCCGCGGCGTCGCCCCGGATTTCAGAGATAATGAGTTTTGCTGGAAGTCGCGGAACGCCGTATCGGGAATCTTCCGGCGGATCGGTGCGGTCGATGAACATCTGCGCGAGTGCCGGGGGCACCTGACCGCCGAAGACAATTGCCTGGGGATCGAACACACCGACGATGGCGTCGAGCATACGGTTGTAGTGGGGCGCCACGTCATCGACCCACTCGGCGGCACCCGTCCAGTCTGCCCGGAACTCCTCCTGCAATCTGGTGATCGAAGTCACAGACATGCCATTCTCTTTCAGCTTTTCCATCAGATACTGCATCGCCGGACGCGGGCCGTTGCGAAAAATGGGACCGTATTCGCCAGCATTACCGTTGCCGCCTTCAAGCAGTTCTCCGCCACTGACGATGCCCCCGCCGAAACCGTAGTTAAAGGAAAGGTAGGCGAAATTCTGAATGTAACGGCCCACGCCGAACAAAGCTTCAGCAACCGCGCCGGCACTGCCGCCATTGTGAATCCATGCAGGCTTGCCAAAGAAGTCTGATATCAAAGGCCCGAGCTCGATCAAGGACCACATGTGAAGTGGTAAGGACGCATTATAACGCGTGCCGCCCACATAGTATCCGGCAATACCGCAGCCGATCCCGAAACAGCGCTCTGCGTCAAGGCCACGCGATTTCTGCAGAGCGCTGATTTTTTTGTCGGCAGCACTCAGAGCCTCTTCCACCGGCTGACCATGTAGAGACACACTCGCCTCTCCGAGCAAATTGCCAGCCATATCGAGCAGGCAAATGCCAAGAACATCGGTGTTGATCGACAGGCCGACCGTAAAAGCGTAGTCGCCCCTGAGCGTCAGCATCGGGCTGGGTTGCCCACTGCCGAGGCCTTCCTTGGGGTCGCCTAGTGCGATGATGCCGCGCTCGGCCAGTTGGTCGAGGATACGGTGGACGGATTGCTGGGCCAGATCGCTGCGAGCGGTGATCTCGGACCGCGAAATTCCCGGATTGAGCCAGACTTGGCGAAGCAGCCAGCGTTCGTTGTCGGACACCACCCGACCGCCAGCGCGGCGTCTGAATTTTGTCTCGACAAGGTCTTCCGGTTTGTAGGTTCTTATCTTCCGCATCGTTTCCGCTAAATCCTGCTCTATCACTCCCGATGAGTGTCAACCGGTCAACCTCGTACTTCAATAGCGCAAATACGTGCTGAAAAACAAAGACGACGCCGGCCGGAGTTCTTTATGCCGTTGGCATTGCACTTATTACTCTTTAAGAGTAACAGTAGGCCCACGGTTCATGGTGCCCTAGGTGTCGCGGCCTTGGAGGTCAACCGGCGCAAGGGCCGTCTGATGCGACCAGTGTGGGCAAGACAATTGCCAAGCTCGATGCGGTCTGGCCATGGGAGGAACAGTATATGAATGCAGGTGAGTGCTCCTACTCCGACTATATTGCCGACACTCGTCGGGCATGCGCTGTGGCCGTTCATCGGGGGCTGTGGCGTGACGCGCCCGAGAACAGCCTGCTGGCAATTGAGCGGGCCATAGGCACCGGCGCGGAGGTCGTTGAGATCGACATCCGCCGTAGCGCAGATGGCGGCCTGTTCCTTCTTCATGACGAAACGCTTGATCGCATGGCAGGCATCAATCGAGCACCTGAAGAACTAAGTTTGCAGGAGTTGACAAGCATCAAGCTTCGAAACCGCAATGGCGGCGCCGAACACGGCAAGACCGCGGAATGCGTTCCAGGTTTGAAGGACGTCTTTGATCTCACGCGTGACCGAATCTTCCTCCATCTCGACGTCAAGGACCGCTCGATCATTCCCGAGGTCGTCGCCTGTGCCCGGGACATGGGCGTTCTTGGACAGGTCGATTTCTGGGGCGACTTGAGAACGCCGGCGGATTTACACTGGGTGCGCCACGGGATCGACCCTGAAAAGGTTCTGTTCATGGCAAAGACCCGGCTGCTTGATCCCGCGGCCGAGACCCAACTCGACCTCTTGTTTCAGCTTTCACCCCGGCTGTGCGAAGTCATCTTCAACGACATCAGCCAGGTCTCGGCGCTCGCGCGACGCGGCGCAGCCCATGGCATGACCCTATGGTGCAACACCCTCGATGACGTGTCCTGCGCGGGGTTCACCGACACCGCCGCCCTGAAAGACCCCGAGGGCGTTTGGGGTCAGTTGATCGATGCGGGTGTATCAGTCATCCAGACCGACCAAGCCGAGGAGTTGAAGTTCTTTATCGCCAACCGGGAAGAAATCATGCATTCGGATAGTCTGAAGACACCAATGATCGCTGCGTCCACGAGGCCGAAGCTCGACATGGACAAGCTTCTTGCGGCCGTCACGGCAGCGGCCGAGGCCGAGGTCCTGCCCCGGTTCGGGCGCCTTTCGCAGCACCACATCCGCACCAAGACCGGTGCCACCGATCTTGTGACAGAAGGCGACGAAGCGGCTGAACGCCACTTGCGTCATGCGCTCTCCGACCTTCTGCCCGAGGCAATGTTTCTTGGTGAAGAATCCGTGGCGGCCGACCCAACCCTGCTCGACAGGCTTGCCGATGCCGAATTGGCCATCGTCGTCGACCCGATTGACGGCACGGCCAACTATGCGGCGGGAATGCCGTTGTTCAATGTCGTTCTGGCCGTCACGCAAAAAGGCAAAGCGGTTGCCGGCATTATCTACGATCCGATCTCAAAAAGCTGTGCTGTTGCCGAGACAGGCGGCGGCGCATATCTGATCGGGTCGGATGGCAGCCGAAAGAAGATGCGCGTCGCCGATCCGGTGCCCCTGCGTGATATGTATGGCTATGTCTCAATCGGTGATCTTCCCCCTCATTACCGTCCCGGCGTGTTGTGTCGACTCACCAAGGCCCATCTTTTTGCGTCCTACCGTTGTGCCTCTCATGAGTATCGGGCGGTGGCGGACGGGCACGCTCATTTCGCCATGTATCACATTCTCAATCCATGGGATCATCTCGCCGGAACCTTGCTCGTTCGTGAAGCCGGTGGCTATGCCGCACGGACCGACAATCATCCATACGATGTTTCAAATAGGAATGGTGCCTTGGTTACGGCTTGTGACTTTGATAGCTGGGAAGCTCTGAGCCGTGACGTGTTCTCCGGAATGGCGGGCTGAAAACAGTCAGCTTGACCGAAAGGATCAACAGGGATGGGAATCGAAGTTTGAGCGTGATACCAGCGTTCTCTTCAGCTCGGACGATGTCAAACACCGCTGCCCGTTCAGTCACTGCGAGGCCGAACTCGCATTGTTAAAGCAAAGCCTTGATCAGACAAACGTTACCCCTTCTGTCGAGCAGCCAATTCGACTTAACCTGCTCGAAAGTGAATCTTTATTAAGTCCAGATATCTTTGAGCGTGGCTCGAAAGGTTGCGGTTCGCTGGGATTAAAACAGCCACTTCGAATGGTATCGTCGGTTGGAATGCTCTGACCACGACCTCTTGTTTCGCCATTGCTGACGCCGCGAATGGATCGACAATTGAAAGACCTACGGCACGCGATACGAACCCGCACACCGTCGCGGCCAAGTCGGCCTCAACCTGCTGCGCACGTTCGATGCCCCGCTCCGAAAACAGTGTGTCAATCCTGGCGCGCAGCGGGCTGTTCTGGCCTAAGGAGATGAAATTCTGGCCTGCCATCAGGTCGGGCGTTAGTATATCGTATTCTGCAAGAGGATGGGCCTTAGAAAGAATCGCAACCGCGGCGGGAGGCTGAAGAGGTATCACTCTTACGCCAGGGTGATCGCCCTTTAGCTGTACGAGGCCAATATCAAACTGCCGCAAAGCAATCCGTTCGGCGATCAGTGTTGAATGGAAGCTGGCAATACTCACTCCGATCGACGGTTTTTCAGACACGAATCGCGCCGTTACATCGGCCAAGAAAAAACTTGCCAATGAATGCGGAGCTGCCACCCGAAGCGACCCGACTGATTGGTTTCTCAAATCTCGAGCTACTTTTTCGATCTGAGCGAAACCGCGATAATGGAGGTCTACCTCCTCAAACAGCACGAGAGATTCGTGGGTCGCGATCAGCCGGTTTCCTTCGCGGCGGAAGAGCTTCAACCCGAGATACGTTTCCAGGTCCCGAATGAGTCGGCTGACTGCGGGTTGAGATATACCAAGCATGTCACCTGCGTTGGTCATACTGCCCAGCCGAATAACGGCGCGAAAAGCTTCTATCTGACGTGAGTTCATGGCCTTCGCATAACATTTATCTATAGAGAGACAACTCCGTATACGCTTGATGTTAGGAAGTTGTCACGCAAAAATCGCATCACATTCAAGAGGGTCGAACATGCTGAGCTACGTAATAAGGCGTCTTTTCCTGCTTCTTCCGATGCTAATTGGCGTCTCGATTGCCGTTTTCCTGGTGGTTCATCTGATCCCGGGTGACCCGGCGCGGATGGCGGCGGGGCCAGACGCATCGGAAGAGGATATCGCGCAGATCCGAACCAACTATGGGCTCGATAAGCCGCTCGTCACTCAATATGGCATATACTTGGGCAAACTGCTTCAAGGCGATCTCGGAAACTCCTTCCGGACACTCGCTCCCGTGACGGAGGGGATTGCTCGAACGTTCCCTGCAACACTTGAGCTGACGATTGTCGGCATGGCGATTGCTGTTCTGCTTGGCGTTCCCCTGGGCATCTATTCCGCACTTCATCCTAGAGGCGGTGCTGACCGAGCGGTGACCAGTGTGGCCGTTCTTGGAATCTCGACGCCGGGGTTCTTTCTCGGTCTTATCCTTATGTACGTCTTCTCGCTCAAGCTTGGATGGTTACCGCCAACCGGTCGCGGGAGTTTGGCGAACCTTGTCCTTCCGGCGGTAACGCTCGGGCTACCCTATGTGGCGACCTTCGCCCGGCTGACGCGCTCGACCATGCTCGATGTGTTGTCGGAAGACTTCATCAGAACGGCCCGTGCGAAAGGTCTCTCTTGGCGGAAGGTCACCTATCGCCACGCACTGCAAAACGCATCAATCCCGATTGTCACAGTTCTTGGGCTCGACTTCGGTCGTCTGCTTGGCGGCGCGGTAATCGTGGAATCCGTCTTCGCCTGGCCGGGGATGGGGCGCTTCATGGTTGAGGCGATCATGGCCCGTGACATCTACGTCGTGCAAGGAACGATCCTCGTTTTCGCCGCTGCCGTCGTCATCGTAAATTTACTTGTGGACCTGCTCTATGGCTTTCTCGACCCCCGGATCACCTATGCGTAAGCACAAAATTACTGTCGGTTTCGTGGATTATCTCATTCGCCGCAGAAACTTCGTCGCCATCATTGCACTTTTCATCATGGTTGCATTCGTGCTCGCCGCGATCTGTGCTCCATTGCTCTATAGCTGGGAAACAGCGACCCGCGTTGACCTGCTCAACTCATTGTTGTCCCCGTCACTGAAGCATCCGCTCGGCACCGATGAAGTCGGGCGCGATCTGCTCGCACGGCTGGTCTGGGGTGCCAGGATCACATTGCTTGTAGCACTGGTCGCCGTCTCTATCGCGATGACCTTCGGCGTCATCATAGGCGCGCTCTGCGGTTACTTTGAGAACTGGTTCACGGCGCTGCTGATGCGCTTCATCGACTCGCTAATTGCGTTTCCAAGAACCCTGTTTGCGATCGTCATCGTGACGATTTTTGGTCCGGGTGTGGTCAGCCTCACTCTGGCAATCGGAATCTCAACCATCCCGCCCAATGTACGTCTGTTTCGTGGACCGGTGCTGGCGCTCAAGCGCCGCCAGTTCACGACGGCAGCAAAATCGCTGGGTGCCAGAGACCTCAGCATTCTGTTCTCGCACATCCTTCCCAACACCACCTCTTTGATGATCGTTCAGGGCACACTTTCCCTGGCGGAGGCAATCCTTATCGGGTCCGGTCTCAGCTTTCTCGGGCTTGGACCTCAACCACCAACACCGGAATGGGGGGCAATGATCGCCTCATCTCGGGCGCAGTTCACATTGCATCCGCATGTGATCTTCGCACCCGGGATCGCTCTGTTCCTAGTCATCCTCAGCTTCAACCTCGTTGGCGATGCGCTACGCGACTACATTGATCCGCGCGCGCGCAAGGCTTTCTGACAAAACGCACCCAACCAAACTCCAAAAAAGGAAAATACCATGCAGGGATTACTCAGACTAACACGGCGCTCGTGTCTTGCACTCGGTCTTGGACTGGTCAGCGCAACCGCCATCACATCGCCTTCGCCGGCTCTGGCAGATTTCGACTTGCGCGTCGTGCAGGGAAGCGACGTCGATACGCTCGACCCACACGTGTCTCGCTCGGTGCCTTCTCAAATCGTATTCCTGAACATCTTCGAAAACCTAGTGAAGTGGAACGATCCGTCTCTTTCAGAGGTCGTCCCCGATCTCGCTGAATCGTGGACGACCTCGGACGACGGCCTGACCTGGACCTTCAAGTTGCGACCGGGTGTCATGTTTTCTGATGGAACCCCGTTCAACGCGGAAGCGGTGAAGTTCAACCTCGAACGCATTGTCGATCCCACACTCGGATCGCCGAACCGGTCCCAGCTCTCTGCGATCAGCGCCGTAGATGTGATCGACGAATTCACCGTCGAAATTAAGACCGAAGCACCGTCACCAACGCTTCTCGAAAAACTGGCGGAAGTGTACGCGTCCATGAACAGTCCGACTGCGGTAAATGCGCATCCGGATGACTACGCACAACACCCGGTCGGCACCGGTCCATATTTGCTGTCGGAGTGGATTCCTGGCGAGCACGTGATTCTTGAGCGCAATGCCGACTTCCACGGCACGCAGGGTACTGCCGACTCGATAACCTTTCGCCCCGTTCCAGAGGGCGCTGCGCGGATGATCGAGCTTCAAACCGGGAACGCGGACATCGCTCTCAATATCCCGCCGGAAGCCGCGGAGGAGATCAAGAATAACGATACGACCGAACTTCTGGTAAAGCCCAGCTCTTTCCAAATCTTCTTCGAGCTCAACACCACGAAGCCCCCATTCAGCGATCCTCGTGCGAGACTAGCCGTCAACTACGCTATCCCCCGACAAGCGATCATCGACAAGATCTTGCTAGGCTATGCGAGTGAGCCCAACAGCATCATCCCCGAAGGTGTTCAAGGTCATGTCGCTCAAACACCTTATCCGTATGATCAGGAAAAAGCACGCGCGTTGATGGCAGAGGCTTTTCCGGATGGGCTATCAGAACCGGTTGTGATCTGGACGCCGGATGGGCGATATCCCAAAGACAAAACCGTGGCTGAAGTGATCCAGGGGAACCTGAACGATATCGGTATCGAAACCGAGTTCAAGGTTTGGGAATGGGCATCCTATCAGAAGACACTCTACAATGAGCAGCCTGGCGTGGGTACTGGTTACGGCAGCAACGACACCAATATGTGGCTGTTGGGTACCGGCATTACTCAGGCCGACTGGCGCACACGACGCAAGTTCTACGAAGGCGATCCTTCGAACCTGACTGGATATAACAATCCGGTGGCAAAGGAACTGCTCGACAAGGCGGCAGTCGAACTCGACTACGACAAACGCATGTCTTACTTCGCCGACCTGCAGAAACTTGCATGGAATGAGGCACCCAACGCACTAACGCTCTTCAACAGCGTCCAATTGATCGGCGTGGGCAAAGGCATCGACGGGCTCGAGATCTTCACCGACGGGCTGATTGGGCTCGATCAGGTGACAAAGCAGTAGGCCAACAAGGTCTTTTCCGCCTGAACTTGGTCCGGGCAGTCTCCTCCCGGTCGCCCGGACCAACCACAGTTTGATGCTCCTTCACTTCGTTGGCGGGCTGCAAGACGCCGCTCAGAGAAACTCCTATGCAAAAAGAAAACGCCATGAACCGCCCTGTCGACCAAAAAGAGATTCTGCTTGCCGAAGCGCGTCTCAGCAGCCCTCCAGCAGAGAGCCTTGTCAAATATTACGATCTTCCAGTTCTGATGCATGAAAAGCATCATTATCGCGAGTTCAACCTAGTTGACTTGGCTCACACTACAATGTTGGCAGAGCAAGGAATCTTGTCACCGAGCATTGCCAAACAAATCCTCAAGGGCCTGTTAGAAATTAGGGCAACCGACCCGGAGGTCTTCCCAATCGATCCGCTCAAAGGGAGCTTTCTTCTTCAGGTCGAGGCTTTCCTGTTCTCACGCATGAGTGAAGATGTAGGAGGGCAGATGCATACTGGCCGAAGCCGTATTGACCAGGGAACGACGGTTCGACGTCTTCATGCACGAAATCGAATGCTTGACGTCCTAGAGCGTCTAAACGTCTTTCGCGAAGCAGTGCTTTGTCAGGCGGAAAAACATGTCCATACGATCATGCCGGGTTACACCCACATGCAACAAGCGCAACCTTGGGTCTTCGGCCATTATCTGCTGAGCATCATGACACGACTTGATGATGATTTTACCCGTTTGCGAGAGGCCTATGCTCGTGTGAACCTCAATCCGCTGGGAGCCGTAGGCTTGTCTGGAACCTCTTGGCCGCTCGACAGAGTTCGCACTACGGAGTTGCTCGGCTTCGGCGCGGTCCTGGAGAATTCGAAACTCGGTCGGGAAGCGTTCTACGCTGCGGAAACCGTCGGAGTGCTCTCCATTCTGATGGCCACCCTGAATGATCTGGCAACGGACCTTCACATCTGGTCGTCGTCGGAATTCGGATTCATTGAATCGGACGACGCATTCTGCGGGACCAGCAGCATCTTTCCGCAGAAGAAGAACCCGGCGGGCCTTGAGGCCATTAAGAAGGCGGCTGGTGGTTCCGTAAGCTGGCTCACAACTGCACTGGCCACCTTCCGTGCCGAAGGTACCGGCGATCAGGCAATGCGCGATCTTCCATTCATTGATGAGGCACTAGATATCACAGACGGGATGCTCGATCTCTTTACTGGTATCGTTGGTACACTGATCGTACACGACAACCGGATGCGCACGGCGCTAAACGGAAGCTGGTGTACCGCAAGCAACCTCGCTGACGGTATTGTTCGTGAGACTGGCCTTTCGTTTCGGCAGGTGCATCATGTTGTTGCCCGCCTGGTGCGCAACTGCCTGGCTGAAGACATAGATCCGGCGAACGTCACCAAGGATGTCCTGAACCGTGCAGCGCAGGAAACTATTGGTCGCGATATCGCGATCAGCGAGAGCAGCCTAAAGGACGCGCTTAACCCCGAAGCGTTCGTTAAGACGCGCGTGACAACCGGCAGCATCGCACCGACCGAGGTTAACCGAATGATCCAAGCAGCCGCAGCGCAACTGTCGGATGACAGCGACTGGTTGTCGGAAAAACAGGAGCACATCCACAAGGCCGAGAAACAGCTGGACGCTGCGATTGATCGTATCGTTGGCTCCCAGAGTTGAGGGAAATAGCGACCGATGAACACGCCCACACACGTATCAACCTCGCCCGCAACTTTGCTTGAGATTAATGATCTGCGGGTTGATTTTGTCTCAATGGATAACCGCGTCCAAGCCGTTAAAGGAGTCTCGCTGTCGCTCGACAAGGGTGAAACCCTTGCGCTCGTGGGTGAGTCTGGGTCGGGGAAGTCGATAACGGCCCTGTCAATTCTTCAATTACTTCCCTATGCCGTCAGAAATGAAAGATCAGGCAGTATTCGTTTTGCCGGACAGGAAATGATGGGCGCGAACGAGGCTGAAATGGAGAAGATCAGGGGCGATCGTGTATCCATGATCTTCCAGGAACCCATGACATCCCTCAATCCGCTGCAGACGATCGGTAAGCAAATTGGCGAGGTGTTGGCACTTCATACAGACCTGCGCGGAGAGAAGGCCAAGGACAGAATTATCGAGCTGTTGACACTGGTGCAGCTTCCCATGCCTGAGAAGCGCGTCAGCGCTTATCCACATGAGCTTTCCGGCGGTCAAAGGCAGCGTGTAATGATCGCAATGGCGCTCGCCAATAAGCCCGATCTTTTGATCGCGGATGAGCCGACAACCGCGCTCGATGTGACGGTCCAGGCCCAGATCCTTGAATTGCTGCGGAACCTGCAAAAGCAGTTTGGCATGGCATTGCTGCTCATTACCCACGATCTCGGGGTCGTCGAAAAAATGGCGGACCGAATTTGTGTGATGAACAAGGGCCAGATCGTCGAGACCGGGCGCACGAAACAGATCTTCAACGACCCCAAACATCCCTACACTCAACACCTCTTAGATTCCGAGCCGAAGGGCGCGCCGGTCGCCGTACGACAAGATGCGCCGGTCGTTCTAGAGGCGAAAGATGTTAAGGTTTGGTATGGGATAAAGGGCGGGCTCTTCCGTGGCAACGTGGCCTATGTGAAAGCAGTCGACGGTGTCGACGTGCAAATTCGCCAAGGGCAAACAGTCGGCGTGGTCGGCGAAAGCGGGTCCGGCAAAACCACTCTCGGGATGGCAATTCTCCGTCTCAATCATGGCGAAGGGTCGATCAGATACATGGACAAAGACCTTAGTCTCATGACTACCGATGCCCTGCGAAGCATGAGGCGCGACATCCAGATCGTTTTTCAGGATCCATATGGATCGCTCAGTCCGCGCAAGTCGGTCGGAGCGATCATCGGTGAGGGTTTGAGAATCCACAACATTGGCTCCTCACGCATTGAGCGCGATGAGATGATCAAGTCGATCCTCACAGAAGTGGGACTCGACCCCGAAATGCGGCATCGGCATCCACATGAGTTTTCTGGAGGTCAACGGCAACGGATCGCGATCGCACGTGCCATGATCCTCAAGCCGAAATTCGTTGTCTTGGACGAGCCGACATCAGCCCTCGACATGTCAATCCAAGGCCAAATTATCGACTTGCTGCGAGATCTGCAGAAGAAGCACAACCTTGCTTACCTGTTCATCAGCCATGACCTCAAAGTCGTGAAAGCTCTTTGCGACGAGGTGATCGTCATGAAGTCGGGGAAAGTCATAGAACAGGGGCCGGCAGAGCAGATTTTCACGGCGCCGAAGGAAACCTACACGCAGGCCTTGCTAAAGGCTGCATTCGAGATTGTAGCTGATTCGACATCAAACTCAGTGCTCAATCGAACTTCCGTTGATTGATGCACGCTAAACTGTCTCAATCGTGAGAAGATAGATTAAACTATTTCATAGCCCCCAAGCATCTAAGCCTCCGAAAAGATCGAGAATTAGATCGTCCTCTACAACCTCCCTGTGGACGACCAACTGGCGGCACCGGTATTGCCGGTGCCGCCCCTTTTTCCGAAAGATCGATTGAACGTCCCACTATGTTTTCGAGACGGATCATCCCGTGACCTGCGTATCGGCAGGCATCCCATTCCGGCGATCTCGCGCCGTTCCAAGATTACTTCTTCGCACCTTCGAATGTAACATATATCGCGTGGTGATATTTCACGCATCGTGTCCGTTTCGCGGGCATGAACTTGCGGGACCGTGTAGCACTGAACATCCAGGACTTGAGACGCGCCCGCGGCCTCAGCCAGGAGGAGCTTGCTCATCGGGCCGACGTGAGCCGCGGCCATATGGGCAAGGTCGAGAACGCCAAGTTCGCGGCCTCCCTCGACCTTCTCGAACGCATCGCCAAGGCGCTCAATGTCGACCCCGAAGAGCTTTTTGCGAAGCGCTAGTCCGTTTCCTGAGGCTTTGATCCCGCCCCCCAACACGAAAGACAGAACGGCAAGAACGACACGAGTGGCGCGGGTACATGGCGAAGAGAAAGACAGGCTGGCCTTTCCAGGAAGGCTTTCTGAACGACGGGACGCAGAAGATTCACCTGTTCACCGATTACCGTTGGAATGATGGCTCGGTGAGCCGTCGTTGGCATGTCGATCCGGAACGCTTTGATGCCAGGCTTGCCATCGGGCGCCCGG
>NZ_JBLWTA010000023.1:0-42646 GCF_048270365.1 Celeribacter sp. | reverse complement strand
ACGACCTTCTCGCCATGGCTCTGTTTGGTTCCGGGTTTCTGTCTCATCTTCACTCCTTGATGGTTACGATGAGCCAGAAACCCTCTCTTATCAATTCAGCCTAATCTGTCCCATTGGCGCTGACGTCAGACATCGGATACGTACCAAAGGCAAGATCTTCTCAGGAAATGGCCGCCGGGGTTCTCGCACAGGTGATTGACTATTCGCGTGCGATTTAGGCCCGCGCCACTGCGTTGGCCGGACAATTCATGACGCCGGTTTTCAATCCTCCTGATGCGCGGAACACCTGACTATTTGGATGAAGAATCAGAAGAAATATATTTAAAACAAACTCTTATTATACGTCATGCCCATCCTTTATATGGCGATGAAATCATTTCATAGGACAATGTTCGATGGCGCTGTTACGAACTTATGGGAGCTGAGAAGCACAAAAAAGAAGATTGTCTGGGGAGGAGAGCCTATGGATTGGTCAAGTATCGATAACAATTTGTCGAACCCTGTATGGTATGCAACGGGCGCACATCACGATGCATTTCGGAAACTTCGTGAGGAAGGTCCGGTTCACAAGATCAACAACGAAAATTTCGAGAAAAGCTACTGGGGTGTTTTTTCTCATAAAGACATTCTGACGGTGATGAATGACGAGGTTTCTTGCAGCCTGAATCAGGTTGTGGGCGAAGCGCGAGGCTTCCGGGCGGGCAGGGGCCTCGGGCTCGGGCGCAAGCGGGGCGGAATGGGGGTGAGCGTTCATCGGCAATCTCCGGGGTTGAGGGTTGGCCCCAAGCCCCGCGCGCACTCTCTCGCCCGGGAGGGGTCACCCCTCCCGCCCTGCCTCTCGCTCTTTCATGGGAGTGCTGATCTCCGCCCTGCAGCGGAAACTTATCCCCAGAATCTGGGGATGGGGTTGTGGGCGCTGTCGCGTAGGCCCTTGTCAGCTTGACGCATTACCAGTTCGCCGAAGTTTTGGGCTGTTTGCGGCCTGCGTATCCGAAACGGGTACGCCGTCGATCGCTCGGGAGAAGAGAACCCCTAGCAAGCTTCAATCTCCTCGCCGTCCGCCTCGATGACATAGCCAAAGACCCGCCCGCCGAGATAGGCATCGTAGCTAACGATTTCGCTGCGCAGGATGTCTTAAGCCTTCTCGCGCAGAGCCTTTGTGACGCGTTTCGCGCCGAACTCCTTCCGAACCGCCTCAAGCGTCACATAGACATAACCAACTTGGCCGGAATCCCATGGGCAGTGGAATCCAATGGTGTTCATGGCGAAACCGAAATGATTGTAGAAAAACACGGTCAGAAGGCCCCCCTTGCGGTGCGCCCGTTCGCGCAGCTGGTCCAGCGAGAGATCACTTTGATCCGAGACATCGGCAAGATCGCGTAGGAACGCCTCGAGACTATCGAACTGATGCGCGCGATGGGTGAAAATCGCGAGGTGCTCTTCGGATGTGTCAAACCAATCATGCACATGCTGGTAATCATCTGGAACACCGCCAAATTTTCGAACCGAGCTTTCGGCGTGGTGAAGGGGATGTGCCATGTGTTAAAGCCCTTCATGTTCGGTGGCGTCTGTCTCGATATAGCGGTTCAAGTGGTTGACACCGATCTTGTCGGTCTCAAGCGCCCGGGCGCCGGGCGCATGGATTTCTGCGACGAAGACACAAAACGGCATTGTCGGCGGCACCAGACAGACTAAAACAACGGCATGATTAACGTGCGCGCTTTCGATTTCCCCATCACCTCCGCCATCTCTCATGCTCGTCGCACAGGAGGCGATCCGTCCTGTGTGTTGGCGGTGATTGCGGCCACGGGTGGGGCGTCCTTCAGGCCCCTGGGCGCAAGCATGATCGTCATGGCCGATGGCACCTGTTTCGGGGCGCTGTCGTCGGGGTGTATCGACGGCGATGTGGCTCATCATGCCGCGCAGGTGTTGCGCGAGAGGACACCGCGCAAATTGCGGTATGGGCAGGGCTCGCCGTTCATGGACATTCAGCTGCCTTGTGGCGGGTCGCTGGATATTTTCCTGATGCCGGTGGTCGATGTGCTGGCGCTTGACGGGCTAAGGGAGGAAATCTCGGAACGCCGGGCGGTGTGGCTTGGGCTCGACATGGACCGCGGTGCGATTGTGCTGGACAGGCGCGCGCGGAGTGATCTTTGGCTACATGTGCTGCCCGACACGCGTTTCGTGATCTTCGGCGCAGGGACGGAGGCGGCAGCTTTTGCCACAATGGCGGCGGCGGCGGGGTATGACAGCGTGCTTTTGTCCCCGGATGCCGACACGCTGGGCATGGCGCAGCGCCAGGCCCCCGGCCTGAACATCCGACAGATCACAAACGCGACTGTACCTAAGGACATCGGGATCGACGGGTACACAGCTGTCACGATGTTTTTTCACAGCCACGACTGGGAGCCGGAAATTCTGCGGCAACTGTTTGAATCAGAGGCGTTTTACATCGGTGCTCAGGGCAGCTTGCGCACGGCCACGACCCGCATCGCGGCGCTCCGCGCCATGGGGGTAAGCGAGGCCGATCTTGCGCGGATCAAAGGCCCGATCGGGGTCATTCCCTCGACCCGCGATCCGCGTACGCTGGCGGTGTCGGTGCTGGCGGAAGTGCTGTCTTTCGAAAGCGCGGCTGTCACACAAAGTGTCGCTTCGACGCGGCAGGCCTCTTGATCTGCGCGGGGCTGGTCCTGGCCGCCGGGCAGTCGCGGCGGTTCGGGGCAGCGAACAAATTGCTCGCACCCGTCCGGGGACTGCCGCTCTGCGCCCATGCCTGTCAGACGATGTTGCATGCGCCGTGCGATCTTCGGATCGCGGTGGTGTCTGACCCGGCGGTCGGGGAGATATTTCGACAGGCGGGATTTGACGAGATCGTCCTGCTGGGCGGCGCCCCTGTGCAAAGCGACAGTCTTCGGGCCGGAACAGAGGTCGCAGAACGTGCGGGCGCGGCGTTTTTGCTGGTCTCGCTGGCCGATATGCCGAACGTGCCTTCGGCGCATCTGGAGACGCTTTTGCAACGGAGAGAAACGGGCCCTGCGGCCAGTTTCGACGGAGAGAAAACATTGCCCCCGGCGGTCTTTCCGGCACGATACTTTGCCCAGCTCCGCGCGCTCACAGGAGATCGCGGGGCAGGGGCCCTGATCCGCGATCTGCCGGAGCCTCAGCGTGTGCCCCTGCCGCCTGACGCCTCGATGGATGTTGATACGCCGGAGGATTTGACCCGGCTTGCAGGCAAAACATAAAAAAACCGGAGCAGCAGACCGCCACCCCGGTTTCATTTTGCGAAAAGCCCTGCTCAGCCTGCGAGGGCCGCTCGGAGTTTTTCAGGTGTCATCGGCAGAGAGCGCAGACGCACACCGACCGCGTTATAGATCGCGTTGCCGATGGCCGGAGCGACCACTGTTGTCGCCGGTTCACCGAGGCCCACGGGCACCTCTGTGCTGTCGATGAATTCGATCTCCATCTCCGGCGTGTCGATCATCCGCAAGGGCGTGTAGGTGTCGAGGTTGGTGTCGCTCACGTTCCCGGCTTTGATCTCGGTCCCCTCGTAGAGTGCCATCGACAGGCCCCAAAGTGCAGCGCCTTGGGTCTGCGCCAGCGCGCCATCGGGATCGACCACGATGCCCGCATCCGTCACAAGATGCAGTTTCTCGACCGTCACCTCGCCGGTTTCGCGGTCCACTTTCACACGGGCGGCACAGGCCACCCAAGTGGGCATGTCGCGTTCCTGGCCGAAGCTGGTGGCGATGCCGATCCCGGTGTCAGCGGGAAGATCCTCACCCCATCCGGCCAATTCGGCCGCGCGTTTAACCACGGCGGCCTGACGTTTCGCACCCCCGACGGCGTTCGGAGCAGAGCCCGCGTTGCGGCCTTCGGCAGTGAACAGGCTCAGACGGAACTCAAGCGGATCGCGCCCGAATTTATGCGCCGCCTCATCCATGAAGCTTTCCACGGCCCAGTTGGTCCAGCCCGGCCCCACGGACCGCAGCCAGCCGGGGCGGAAGGTGGCATTGGCCAGATCGTTGGAAATCGCCCGCACCTTTTGCGCCCCGACGGAATACCAGTGATCGGCGCCCGCAATGGCGAAGGGATCATAGGGCTCATCGTTGATGCCTTTGGGCATGAAGGACGGCACCATGACCTCGGTCGGCCAGCCCGCGGTGGCGTGATGCTCCATGCCGATCACAGCGCCCTCGGCGTCAAACGCCATTTTGAGCTGCTGCACAGAGGCCGACCGCGGGCTGTCGAACAACACGTCTTCGGGACGCATCATCACCATTTTCACCGGCTTGCCACCAAGTGCCTTCGACGCCAGCGCCACGGGCACGGCATAATCGCCATTGAGACGCCGCCCGAAGCCACCGCCCAGCATATAGGTGCGCATGACGATCTTGTCCGCCTCGACGCCCAAAGCCGCCTGCAACGTCGGCAGGATCAGCGATTGCCATTGGTTGCCGGTGTGGATTTCCCAGACCCCATCGGCATTCTGGAACACGGTGGCGTTGAGCGGCTCCATCTGGAAGTGCAGCACGGTCGAGGTGGTATATTCCGCCTCAATGCTGTCTGCGGCGCTGTCGAACACAGGCCCCGTGTCGGTGTTGCCGGTGTCGAGGATGGACCCGCCATCGGGGTTGGCGATCAATTCGCGTCCGTGGTCCTGAATCTGCGCCTCTGTCACATCGGCGGTCGGACCGGCAGCCCAGGTGACCTTGACCTTCTGAGCCGCGCGCTGCGCCGCCATGAAGGTTTCGCCAATCACCATGACCCAGCCCGGCACCGTGCCCGACGGATCGTCGAGGGTCAGGGTCTGGACATAGCCTTTGACCGATTGCGCGGCGCTGTCGTCGACGTTCGTGACGGACGATCCCAGACGGGTCGGCGGCAAAAGCGGCGCGGCATAGACCATGCCGTCGATTTTCGCGTCGATGCCGTAGATGGTTTTGCCGGTGGTCTTGTTGGCGATGTCGAGAGCGGTGACCTCTTTACCGACGAGGCGCAGATCAGAAACCGGCTTGAGCGGCAGGGCTTTGAGTTCGTCTTCGGTGAAGCTGCGGGTGATGCCTTCGGACACAAGCTCCGCATAGGTGATCGTGTTGTCGCCAGAGGTGATTTTCCCCTCGCGGGCCACGCAGCCGGCGGGTTCGACGCCCCATTTCGCGGCGGCGGCTTCGATCAATGCGGTACGCCCGGCGGCACCCGCCTGACGGTAAAGCGGCCAGCTTTGCCACACGGACCAGCTTCCGCCCGTGACCATGAAACCCCATTTTTCGGCGCTGTCGACATGGGTGATGCGCACATCTTCCCAGGCAACCTCAAGCTCATCAGCCAGAATACGGGCAATCGCCGTCCCGACGTGTTGGCCCATTTCGGCGCGGATGATGTTGACGTTGACCTTGCCATCGGCGTCGATGGAATACCACAGCGAGGGTTCATAGATGTTGCCAGCCAATGCAGGCGGCACGCCATCGGGCGCGGCCAGACCTGCACGCGGGAACCCAAAGGCGGCCCCGGCGGCACTCATGGAGATCAGAAAGCCGCGGCGGGTCAGTTCTGCGGTGGCTTCACCACGGGGCGGGAGTTTGAGCTTAGCCATTGGACCGCTCCTCTTTCATTGCGGTTGCGGCCTCGCGCACGGCGTCGCGAATGCGCGAATAGGTCATGCAGCGGCACAGGTTGCCGGTCATCACCGCGTCGATGTCGTCATCGGACGGCTCGGGGATGTCTTGCAACAAGGCTGCGGCCTGCATGATCTGACCGGATTGACAATACCCGCATTGCGGCACTTTCAACTCACGCCATGCGGTCTGCACCGGGTGATTGCCCTCGGCGGAGAGCCCCTCGATGGTGGTGATCTCCGCGCCGTCGACGGCGGAGACGGGGGTGACGCAGGAGCGCGTCGCGCGCCCGCCGACGTGGACAGTGCAGGCGCCGCACATGCCAACGCCACAGCCGAATTTGGTGCCGGTCAGGCCGATCTCGTCGCGGATCACCCACAGAAGGGGCGTATCCTCTTCGACATCGACCTCAATCGCTTTTCCGTTGATCGTAAAACGAGTCATTCTCTTTCTCCCGATCCGTTCAATGCGCCGTCGCGCCAAGGGCGCGGATTTCGGCGACGTGCTGTTCCAGGCCGTCCCAAGGCGCCTTGTCCGTGCGGCTCGCGCGCAGATAGGCCGCGATGGCGGCAATTTGTTCATCCGACAGGGTGGAGAAGGCGGGCATGACCACGCCTTCCATGCCCTGATCGGCTTTGACGCCTTCAAGCATCACATGGATGAGGTTGGTCGGGTCATCGAGGCGCATGGCGGAGTTGATGCCCAGATCGGGGCGACCTGCAGCAATCTGTTCGCTGTTGTAGTGGCAGGAGGCACAGGCGGTGGCATAGAGACGCTCGCCCTGATCGGCGCGATAGTCCTGTTGTGGGACGCCGGCCGCAAGCGATTTGATCACGGCCGGATTGGTGGCCGGGTCTTCCTCGGGCGCGCCGACCATGTCGCCGAGATAGACCGCAATCGCGTGCAGATCGCTGTCCGGCAGCTCGCGCAGACCGGCGTGGACCACAGGGGCCATCGGGCCGGAGGCGCCGCCATGATAGCGCGACGAGCCGGTTTTGAGATAATCGAAGAAAGCGGAGGTGGTCCACGCGACACCCGACGGGTTCGCGGCGGTCAGCGGCGGCGCGATCCAGTCGTCGATCGCAGCGCCTGCGTAGATCTCGTCCATGTCCTCGGCGCCAAGCGCGTTGCGCGGCGTATGGCAGGCACCGCAGTGTGTTACGCCCTCGACAAGATAAGCGCCACGGTTCCAGTCATCGGATTTCTCGGGATCGGCCTCATAGCGGCCCTCATCGAAGAACAGCATTTTCCAGCCCGCCTGCAAAACCCGTTGGTCAAGTGGGAAGGGCAGGTCGTTGTCGCGATGCTCCTGCGCCACGGGCGGCACGGAAGACATGATATAGGCGTAGAGCGCCGCGATGTCTTCGTCGGACATTTTGGTGAAGTGATCGAAGGGCAGGGCGGGGAAAAGATGTGCGCCGTTCTGGTCGATGCCCTCACGCATGGCGCGCTCAAAGGCCTCTTCCGACCAGGTGCCGATCCCGGTGTCCCGGTCAGGCGTGATGTTGGTGGAATAGATGGTGCCGAAATCCGTCTTCATCGGATAGTTGCCCGCATAGGGCGCACCATCGGAGGCGGTGTGGCAGGTGGCGCAATATCCGGCGGCGGCCAGAATACGACCTTGTTCGATCTGATCGGCGTCAAAGCTGTCTGCGGTGGGCGTTTCGATCGGGTCGATTGCCGGATGCCATGCGTAGATCGCGAAACCGGCAATGCCCAAAGCCGCGAGGGCGACACCACCGGTGAGTATGCGTTTGATCATTGTTCTGAAGAACCTTTTGGGGTCTGATGTTGTGGCTGTGTAACGACAAGGGTAGCTTGGAAACATCTTGGCCTTTCGAAGCGCTCCATTTAGCCCGCATGGAACAAATTGCCACACCCCACATAAAATCGAGACGAAAGTCGCAACCTGAACTGTCTCGAATTTGAGACAGAACGAGGCCGGTTTTACATTCCAGAGAGGGATATGAGAGCGGATATAATCTGCTTGCGCCCTTCAGTTTCCCGATGTCCGCCTACCGATATTCGCGGCTGGCTTGAAAGTTATGGGCTCTTGCTGAACAGAGCCTCCGCGAGGTGGGAACACAAGCGTTTCCGCGAGGGCTCATTTGACAGTTTTCACCGATCAACTCTCTACATCTCACACATGAACAACCACTAGAAAACAAAATTGTCGTCATCCATCAGATCGCCCCACTCGGTTTCATCGTCAACATCGACCAACATGCGTTCATCCGTTCCTGGAATCTGGAGCATGAACATCACGTTCTCGTCCTCGTCCTCCTCGACCTTCCAAGCCTTAAGATCATCCACACTCTCAATTCCATCATATTGCTCGAAAGAGAGGCGATCTGTGCCGATTTCGAAGTCTTCGATACGGTCCAGTTGCTCCATACGCTCCATGGGCGTTCCAATCAGATCATCCCAGCTTTCGAGATCCCCTGCCGCGAAAGCAAAAATGTCCGCGCCTTCACCGCCCATGAAAACATCCGCCCCGGCGCCGCCGGATAAGACATCATCTCCAGCGCCGCCTCTCAGCAGATCATCACCGGAACCACCGGAAAGCACATCCTGACCGGCATTTCCGAACAATCGGTCATGGCCTGAGCCGCCATCGATTTCGTCGTTGCCTGAACCTCCGAAAATCCGGTCACGCCCACCGCCCCCGGAGAGCGTATCATCTCCGTCTTGGCCGAAGAGGCGATCATGGCCTGCGTCACCGTAAATTTCGTCGTTGCCAGAGCCGCCCAACAACCGATCATGTCCGGCCTCGCCATGGATCAAATCGTCGCCAGAGCCGCCATTGACAAGATCCCTGTGCTCTCCGGCCCAAATCTCATCGCTGCCCCTGCCGCCATAAATTCGATCATTGCCAGCCCCCCATGCAGAACATCATTTCCACTGTGACCGGCGATGCGATCATTCCCACCGTCGCCCCAGATTTGGTCGTTGCCAGCCGCGCCAACAAGATGGTCCTCACCCGAACCGCCATGAATCAGGTCGTCGCCAAGGCCGCCATTTACAAAATCGTCTTCGCTACCGCCCCAGACCTGATCATGGCCGTCTCCCGCATAAATGCGGTCATTGTCCTGCCCGCCAGCGATCAGATCATCGCCCATGCCACCGGAAATCCGATCATCGCCTTTGCCCCCCTCAATGACATCATCGCCTGCGCCCCCTGAGAGAACACCGTCCGCCGTCGCTGTTTGATTTCCGTCCGCATCGAAGCGATCCAGATTGGAATCGTATATCCAGTCATTTCCATCCGTGCCCTGCGCAACACCCGCATGCGATGCATAAAGCGCGTTGAGCTCCTCGACTTCATCGGCGAACAACTCGAAAGGCACATAGTTGACGTGATCGACAAACTCTACACGTTCCAAAGCATCGAGATCTTCCGGGAAGGCAGCAAAGTGACGTTCTTCGCCGCCATCACGCGCACCTTCGAGACCGTAGAGAATATTGTCTCCGATCTTGAGCCAGAACTGATCCTGATACATCACAAGTTCGACGCCCTCGGGCAGGTTGTAGAGGTCGATCTCGTTGCCATCGATCCAGATGCTGTCCTGCGAGGCGTCAAAATCGTCAATCCGGCCGAGGATCGGGGCATTGGCGTCCCCCGTATTGACGAACTCGAAACTGTCGGCCCCCTTGCCGCCGTAGACGTGATGACCCTGAAAGCCGCTTTCGTTTGTGACATCCATGATCAGGCGGTCGTTACCTTCTGCACCGCCCATGTGAATCTGTCCCTCGCCTGGCACGGAGCCAATGAGGATATCATCGCCGCGATTGCCCCAAAGCCCGCTCATGCCGCTGGAATTCAGAGCAGAGAGCACATCATCGCCTGCATAGCCTCCAAGCCAGACAGAGCCCATGTTGTCGCCATTGATGACATCGTCTCCGCGTCCCCCGGTGAGTATCGTCACGCCTGTCATGTTCATTTGCGCATCTCCAACTTGTAGGACGGCCAATCTGTCCCTGCGCCAAAGACGGAGTCCTGGCGGGAGATCGACCTGCGATTTCAATAAAGTCCACGTCAGGCTGATCCGAATGCTCAATGGATTATGAACGCTACGCAACGACACGTCTGCGCGTTCTTCACCTGTGTTCTCAGACCAAATCCATAGGCTTGGACCATCTGAAATCAGTATTAAAAATGACCTGAAGCCTGTCCTGAAAGCCTATGGTTAATGCCGCTATCCTTCGGGATATGATACCGGACGAAAGTGCGCTGTGGCGTCCATAGGGAGGGGCTATTGGTCCGTTCGAACCGGCGCAAATCGCCAAAAGAAAACGCGCCAAAATTGGCGCGTTGTCAGAAGCAATCATCAGGGAACGAGTTAGAAGGGGAAAATTTCCGCCAGCGCCACTTCCTTGGGTGCTCCGTTGAAAATTTCTGTCATCGCGCGGTTGTAGCTGGTCCAGGACATCCCCGCGCGATTGCCCGCAACGCCGTGATAATAGGACCGCCCGGACGGCATCGGAAGCCCGGCCCAAATGCGCGCCAGATTGTTCATAAACCCGCGTTGGCTCAGACCGCCACGGAGAAAATTCGAATATCCGGCCTCTTCGAGCAATATGTCAGCCAGAAAATCCTGCGTCGTTTTCGAATAACGTGTGGTTAATGACAATCCACTTTTTCTCACCAGACGCCTCAGCGTCTTCGGAATAATCTGATAGCGTCCGATGGCGTGGTTCTGGTGCGGCGTGGCTTCGATCCAGTCATAGATCTCCGCGATGGTCATTTGACTTGCGGGTTTCGCAGGCTTTTTCCAGGCGCTGTGAACAACCGCATCATAGCCGCCCGCCGCGGCCTCGACACTGGCGATCAGGGTTTTGAGATTGTCCGTCGCGCTGCCCTCGAATTTGGGCACGAAGGTGCGGACGGTTGACAGATCATCCGTTGAGGCACTGGCTTTTGACAGATAAAACGTCTGATCCTCCTTCGGCTCATAGGACAGCATCGGCATGGGCCGAAGCGCCTCGTAGGAAAAATTCATCACAGGCTCGGCAGAGAGTGCCGAGCCCAACAGGCTACAGCATATCGTGGCCGTAAAAGCGGTTTTAAAAAGCGACATCCTTGGTCTCCATTGCGACATTGAGAACTGGACCAAGTGTGGCTGATTCCACGATCAGACTGGGGCGCGCGTCGGGGCAGGGAGAAGGTCCGAAAGGATAGGACACCGCGCCCCTTCGTATTGATCGCTCTGCGAAATCTCATAAAAACGGCCGCCCCCCGGATGCGCAGAGGGGGGCGGCCTTTTCCCGGTAATCGTGTCGCTCAATTGCCGAGAAATCCGTCCAGACGATCCCAAAGGGAATTGTCCAGAAGCATGTTGAAGCGCAGGTAGATCCCGTCCTGATAAAGATCGGACTGGTTTGCGACCCGCCCGCGCGTGTGGTTGTAGCCAAGGGCGATCTGCATTCCCTTCGAGATCACATAGCCGATCTCCGCGCCCAGCCCCGTGGCGGTGTTGCCCGCATCATCCCAAAGATGGCTTGCGTTCAGCCCGATCTGGAACCGATCCCCGCCGAATTCCCAGTTCAGCCCCGCCTGCGCCAGTTGCGTGAGCGCCTTGGATGCGGCGACATCATCGAGCGCGTAGCTCTGATATTGCCCGGCATATTTGCCGTTGAGACGCAGATCGGCACTGACCTCATAGGCCGCATCGACGGACCACATATGGGTTTCGGTGCGGTCGTATTTCTTGTCGAGGCGATGTTCGTACCAGGCCAGTACCTCAAGCCGTGGATCGGTGAGCGGGCGATAGGCCATGCCGATGCGGGTGCGCATCCGGGTGTGATCTTCGCCATTCCGCTGATCAAGCGCGATACGCGAGCGCCCCAACAAGGTGAGATCGTCGCTGAGTTTTCCTGCCACGCCGAGGCTGGCGTAATAGGTCTGGCCGGTGGGCTCGAACGTGGCCTCCAGATCGGCATCCCCGACCCAGCTCTCGTCCGGCGCCTGCCATTTCGCCCCAAGCGCGACAGAGGTCAGTTTCGCCTTTGATGTCTCAAGATCGCGCGAATGCTCGATGTCGAAAGTAAAGGTCGTGAACTCGTCGCGGTTCCACACGGCGTTGAGGCCCTGCGTATAGGTGGTTGCCTCGGCGCCTGCACCCTGGCTCAGATCGAACGTGCCGGTCAGCCAGTCGTTCAGACGATAGTCGAAGCCAAGCGCGAACCGGGTGATCGCAGCGCCTTTGTCAAAGCTCAGCTCGGTTTCGCTATAGACCTGCCAGCCCTTTTCCGGCTCGGAAGCCAGCGCCAGCGTCAGTTTCGGCGCGCCGGAGCCGGTCACCGGATAGCGCAGCCGGGCATTCACCGTGGTGTGGTCGCGGTCCTGCGGCACCCAATGCGCCCCCAGAAGCAGGGCGGTTTCCGTTTCGCTCTCCCCCGCGCTCTCGCGGCGTTCGATCTCCGCGCCGATCTCTATCCCGAGATGCGGCTTGAGCTGATGGGCATAGAGCGCGTTGAGACGCATCAGCCTGCTGTCGTTGATCCGGTCGTGATCGTACTCGCCGGAGACGGTGATGTCAGAGCGGCTGTCGAGCGTTTTGCTATAAGAGAACCGCAGCTGGGTTTTGCCTGCGCCGGTCAGCGCAGAGGGCGCATAGAACCCGTTGTCGGTGTAGATCGCCTCAGCGCTAAAGCGGCTGTCCTCGGTCACGCGGGCATAGGACAGGCGCGCGCCCATGCCAGTGTCGCCGCGAGCGTCCTCTGAGCGGGCGATCTCCGCCTCCCATTCGCCGCCATTCGGGGCCTCATGGGTGAGATAGGCAGAGGCCAGACGGCTCCGCGCCTCGGTGCCTTTTTCGGCATCGGCATGGACCACACGCGCGCCCACCATGGTGCGCTCAGATAGCGCGTGGTTCACTTCGCCGCCATAGAGCCAGTAGCGCTCCCCATCCTCCGCCTCAACCTCATAGGTCACGCGGATGGAGACCGGATTGCCATCGGCATCGAATTGACGCAACGGCGCATCGAAGGTGATGGTGTTGGCAAAGAAATCCAACAAATAGTCGGTGCCGCGGCGCAGGGTCTCGGTCGACAGGATGTCGCCGCCGTCCTCATCGCGCACGAGAATCTCCACCCGCTCAGACCCTTCGACATAGCCATCGAGGTCGATCGTGTAGGGGCCGGAAACACCGCGCCCGGCGATCTCGACGATCTTTTGCGTGGCGGAGGTACGTGCGGCAAAGAGCGTGACAGAGGTGCGCTCGTCGCTCCAATGCGCCTTGGCCCCCGTGACCACGCGGCCCATTTTGCCAAGCTTGAACGCCTCGGCCTCGGGCGAAATGTCGATATCGCCATAGAGCACATAAGAGCGGCCTTTCTCGACCTTCACATAGAGGTTCGAGGAGGATTGCGCATCATAGCCGCGCTCGGAATTGTCACCATAGACCGGGTAATATTCATCGCCACGGACATCGCGGAACAGGCGCGCTTCGGTGTCGCGGTCGGAATTGTAGCGCAGGGTCAAAAGCGCATCGCCTCGGATCACGCCCTTGAGATAGAGCGAGCCGCGCAGGCCGGTGGTGGTGTCCTCAAAGTCTGAAAACTTATCGGCGGGTAGAAGCGTACCCTTGCCAGAGCCACCCAGAGAGACTGCGCCCTCGATCACCCCGATGAGAATGCGCTCATCGAGATTGGGGGTGAAGGTCACGCTCACGCTGTCGCTGTCAAAACCTGCGCGTACGGTGAGCGTGTCCGGCCCGGAAACCTGCGGCGGGATGACGTCAAAGGTCGCCTCGCCATTGTCGATGAAAGCCTGAAGGCCGGGGGTGTCGGGGCGAATGTCCTCAACATCCCAGAGTGCGCGGCGGGCGTCCAAAGTGACCACAGCAGAGGCGGGGACCAGTTGGCCGCGCGCGTCCAGCAGACGCAGCACCACGGGGAAGGGGGTCGTCGGATCGGCTCCTGCGGTGTCGGGTGCGAGGATCTCGATCCGCACCGGGTCGCCGGGGGCGATCAAGGTTATCTCAACGCGCTCGCGCTCAATGCGAAAGGGATCGCGCCCGACCAGCGTCAGGGTGTTCAGCCCCGCGCGCAAAGACACGGCGACATATTCGAGCGCCTGAAGGTCACGGGACTCGAGCGTGCCGCGTTCACCGATCCGGTCCGCGCCAATCTCGCGCCCGTTCACCGACAGGGTGAGGCTCAGCGCCATATTGGCTTTGACGCGCAAGGACAGAGTGCGGCGATCCATCACTTGGCCGTCCTCAATCCCGATGAACCCGGCCGTGTTATCGAGGCTTTTCATCAGCTCGGCCAAAGGCACGGCGGCCTGCGCACGTTGGGCTTTCTGCGTGAGAACCGCCTCCTCTTGCGCCTCCGCCTGACGCGCGAGTTTCTCGGGCGAGAGTTGGGTTTTGGTGGCAATCCCGGCCTCTGTGCGGGCCGAGCGCGTTGCCGGACGGCTGCCGACCAGCGGCAGATCGGCGGCGGTGAGTGCCTCGGTGGTGGCGTTTTCGGCAAACCAGGCGCGGCGGGCGTCGATCTCTGTCATCGCCTCGGGGGTACAGGCCTCTACGGCGAAATGTTCGGCCCGCAGTTCACCCTTTTTGAGCGGGATGAGGCGGGAGCCACCACGCCCCAGATCGTTGGTGCGCGTGATCGCGACAGAGGTGCCCACGGGCAGGGTTTCGGGCTGCACGAGGAAAGCATGGGTCACGGGGGAGAGGCCGTAGAGCGAATATTTGCCATCGGCATCGGTGACCACGGTGAGGCCCTGATCGGTGACGATGCGCACGCCCGGAATGCCCGGCTCATCCGCGCCTTCGCGCAGCCCGTCGCCATCGCAATCCATAAAGACGGAGCCAATCACGGTCCCCTCACGCGAGAACACGCCGCCCGAATTGTCGACACGCAGCACGGCCCGCGCCAGAGGCGAGGTGCGCGGCGTGCCTGTGCCCGCCTGATAGCCAGAATAGAGCGCGCTGTTGACCTTGTCGCCCTCGCCTGTCGCGGCCGTGACCTGCATCGTGTAGCTCAACTCATAGCTGGTAAGCGGCGCAAGCGTGCCGAGAGCAAAGCTCAGATCCCCCGCCGCGTCGCGCACGGGATCAGCCAGCGGCGCGCCGTCAAAGCGCACAGAGCCTTTGACCAGAACCAGACCCTGCGCCGGGCTGTCGATCAGCACGGTGTGCATGAGCGCCTGATACATATTGTTGGTCACATCGAGCGTATAGGTCACGAATTCCCCGATGCCGACCTCGGTCCGGCTCACGGATTTGTCCAGCGCCAGAGGCGTGCCGTAATAGGGATCGACCGGAATGTCAGAGACCATCGGATAGCCGCCGGTGTGAGCGAACGCCTCGCCATAACCCGCCTCCGTCACGATCCGGCCATAGCCCGGAAAATCGACCCGCTCAGAGGGGTAGACCCAGGCCTCCGCGCCGACGAGACGATAGGCCATCATGCCCTCTGCCTCGGGATCGAAGGCGAAAAAGCCCTGAGCATCGGTGACAGAGGAGCCCATCATCATGCCCGTGTTGGCATCGATCAGCGTGATCATCGCCCCGGCAATCGGTGCATTGGTGACGGAGTTGAACAGGAAGTTGCCGGGGTTCACCCAAAGCGTATCCTCAAGCCGTCCCGTGCCACAGTCCGCCAGAGCGATGATCTGGTCGCCATTGCTGGTGGCCATGACCCCATCCTGTGGCTGCGGCAGGTCCATCTGCACCAGAGGAATATCCGTGGTGGTGAACACGCCGGTGTTCGCGCCGGTCTCCCGCGCGGTGACGGTTTCCACATCGCCCGTGCGCAGGGAGGTCAGGGTGATCTCGACCGTGTCGATCCCAGTGGAGGCATTACAGGCCCCGGCCCAAAGCGTGAGCGAGGTATCCGTGCCCATCTCGCCAAAGCTCATCTCCGCGCCTGTGTCCGGATCGACAAATCCCATGAGTGCTTCCGCGTCGCGGGCGTAAACGGTGGTGTTCGAGGCCAGATCGAGCGTCTCGGTCAGGCCGACATGGGCGGTGTTCTCGATGGAAATCGCGCCAAGCGCCACTTCGGAGGACACGGAAAAGGACGGATCGCTGGCGTATCCCGCCGGGTAACTGCCGTCGTGGAAAAAGGCGACCGCGTCGATCTGGCTCAGATCGGCAGGAAGGGCGGTGACATAGTCGTGCAGCTCCGCCCCCCGCAGGTGATAGAGCGCCACCATGCCGCCCGCACTGACAGGGGCCGCGAATTGGGTGTTGAGCGGGATCTCATCGCGCAAAAGCACGCCTGAGACCTCTGTCCCGTCGATACGGAGCGCCGCGCCGTCGATCGCGCCATAGGGTGCGAGATCCGCGTCGGAATTGTTGCGCAGATGCAGGGTGTAGGTGAGGCGGTCGGCCTCGGGGCCCGGCGCGACGGCCTGGGTCTTTTCAAGTTCCAGCGTGGCGGACATCAGATGCGTGATGCCTTTGCCCGATCCGCTCACCGGCACATCGGCGACCTGATCGCTGACCGCGGTGGCCGACAGTTCAGAGGTCAGGACCGTGCCGGTCGGGGCCTCGGTCGCAACATTGAATTCATAGATCAACTGGGCCTGTTCGCCGGGAGCAAGAGCCAGAGGGGCCGTGATCGGAAGATCGGCGCTGTCGATCACGCCATTGGCGTTCACGTCGAGATAGAGACGCCCGTTGCGGGTCATATCCGCGTAGGACACGTCAGAGATCGACACGGTGGCCTCAAGCGCGACATTGCCTGTGTTTTCCACGTCGAAATAATACTGACCGATCGCGCCCCGTGACAGGGCAAGTTCGGAGGTGCCGGAGATCTCAAGCGCCGGAACGGCCGCGACAAGAGCCTCAACAGCGTTGGAATAAATGGTCTCCTCAATCCCGAGGGCGGGGTTGAAGAATGTGGCTTCCGCGACATTGCGGATCATGGTGCCGGCGGGCACGGATCCTGCGTCGGCAGGAGAGGAGAAAGAGAGAGCGCATGCGACAACAGCGGCAATCCGGGGAGCGCATACATTCAACGTCTGAGAAAAACCGCGCATCTGGTCCGTCCGTCGAATGAGAGTGAGGGAAAATGCGCCCCCGCCGAGGAGAGAGCGAGAGACAAGCGGGGGCGCATGCTGGGGTTACTGATCCACCTGAACGGTGAACTCGATGGAGGCGATGGAGCCCGGAAGCACGGTCCCGTGCGAGGAACTCACACCCGTCGGGCTGATCGTCGCCGTGGCAGTGCCGGGGACGAGCGTCTCACCACACGCACCACCACAGTTGGTGATCGAGGTGTAGGCAGGCGCCGCATCGTTGATCAGCACATTGTCCGCAGGCGAGGAGCCGGTGTTTTCGGCTTCGACGAGGTAGCGGATACACTGGCCCGGTTCGACGTCGAGACGGGTCTTGGTAAAGGTGCCGACCGTGCCGTCACAATTCGCATCGATGTACTGATACTTGGTCAGCGTCACGTCACCGGAGATGATCTGGATCGTGTCGGAGGCCGCGTTGTCGGTGGCGTCCGCATCCGTCTCAGTGCCGTTGAGCGTCGCATCGAGCGTGATCGTGCCGATCTCGGACACACCGACCGTTGCGGTCGACGGCGTCTGAACACGGTAGATCAGCGAGAGGCTGTCACCCGGGGCGAGACCGCCCACGATGTCGTTGAAGTTGTCGACAACCGGATCGGTCGCATCGAGCACACCGTTGTCGTTGGCGTCATAGAAGATCGCGCCGGAGAAACCGGAGAGACCGCTCTCGGAGATCCCACCATCGGTGATGGTGACGTTGCCGGTGTTGGTCACGGTGTGGAGGATGTCGACGACACCGCCCGGAGAGGCCTGAACCGTCTGATCTTCGATGATCTCGACGTTGTAGATCTCATTCACCGCCACCTGGTTGGTGATGCTGTCGGACTGGCCGGAGACCGCGGAGGCGACGTTGATGTCGATCAGCGTATCACCCGGAAGCGCGTCCTCAGGCGGGGTGACAATCACAAAGATCGTCTCGGAGCCGCCCGCCGGAATGGTGCCGGTGTTGGAGACGACCGTGCCATCCGCCAGTTGGAACTCAACCGTCCAGCCATCGGGCAACGGCGTGCCGAGAGACAGCGTGTAGGTGTCGGACACAGGGCCATTGTTTTCGACCAGCATCTCAAAGCTGACCGGTGCGCCCGGATCGGTCGCGGTGGTGACCCAGGGCAGACCGCCGTTGGTCGGCGCCGCGCCGTCACCCTCGGAGCCGACAACCGCGTTTTCGAGATCGACAGCGGCGGCCAGAACCGCGCCGGTGAACTCGGCGGTGGAGGTGTCGGAGACGCCGGAGCCCTCGGAGGTGGTCGTCACGGTGGCGGTGTAATCCGTCGTCGCGGTCGGGGCTACGTCTGAAGGCAGTTGAGCGATCAAGGTCACCGTGGTGCTTTCGCCAATAGCCAGCGGGCCGATCGGGCCGACGATGGGCGTCACGCCGTCAGAGCCGACAAAGCGGAAGGTGGTGCCCGCCGGGTAATCGACGTTGGACACATCGACCGTGAGGCTATCAGCGACGTTGGAGTTGTTGGTCAGCACGAACTCATGCTTGATCACGCCACCCTGATAGACATCGGCGCTTTCCGTCACCACGTCGTTGTTGGCTGCGTCATCGTCGGTGGAGGAGACGGTCGCGGTGTTGGCGGTGAGGTCCGGGTTGATCGCGGTATCGGCCACGGCGACGGCATATTGTTCGTCAACCGTGATCTGCGCAGTGTTGGAGTTCGGGAAGGCGGTGCCGTTCACGTCTTGCGTGGCGGTGTTGGCGATGATCCCGGCCTGCGCGGTCGCGGCCACGGTGGCCTTGAACGTCACGCTGCCCGAACGGCCCGAACCGACCGACGAGATTGTAAAGCCGACGGTTTGCGCGTCGTCGTAATCCCAGGCGATGGTCTCGCCTACGCCGTTGGTCGCATCCACGGTGGTCGGGGTGTTGTTATCATCCAGTGCACCAGAGGCGTCGGACCAGACAGCGGAGCCCGGCACAAAGGTCAGATCGCCATCGAGGATATCCTGAACGGAGTAGTTGTTCGCCGCCGTCAGACCGGTGGAGGAGTAAGTGAGGGTGATGGTCACTTCATCGCCCGCATCCACGATGCCGTTGATGCCCGGATCAACGGTCATCTTTTTGACCAGCTCGACGATGGCGTCGGTGGAGATGGTGAGCGTGTCGGTGTTGACCGAGGTCACAGTGCCGTCAAGTGCGGAGGTCGCGGTCACGGTCAGCGTGTCGGAGCCCGTGGCGGTGGAGGCCACGCTCGCCTCGATCACGACACCGAACTGTTCGCCACCGGCCAGAACCGGGGTGGAGGTGATCGGGGTCGAGCTGTCGGCCACACCATCCATATCGGCGTCCGGGTAGAACACGAGGTTGGTGGTGTCGAGGGTGCCGCTGTCGGTCTCGATGACGGAGAGCGTAAAGCTGTCGGTGCCGTTGCCGTCATTGGTGATGACATGCGGCAGGAAGGCTTTGCCACCCGGCGCGATGGTTTCCGAGTTGTCGGAGGTCAGGGTGACACCCGCGACCTGCTGGACCACGGTTTCGACCGTGTTCGAGGTCACGGTGATCGTGTCACCGGCAGAGTTTTGATAGGTGGCCACGGCTTGGTTGCCGATGACCGCGCCCGCTTCGGGAGCGGCGGCGAAGGCGGCGGTTCCGAGGACGGAGACCACCGCCGCGGCACTGGCCGTACGCATGAATTTAGAGTGATAGGACACGTTGAGTTACCTTATTCGAGGGGTTTCAGTTGTGGTGGAAATGACCCGAAAAGACGGATCAGTTGACGCGAACGCGATAGGTATTGAGGGCGATTTCGCCCGCTTCGAGCCCCTCGCTCAGAGACCAGCGCACGGCGCGGACCTCCTCAAAGGGGAGCTCTTCTTCGCGCAGGGTGCCATCTGGATCGACAACTTTGCGCATCGCCGGGAGGGTGGACCATTCCAGCCCTTCCAGTTCGGGATCGAGATCGGCCTGGACCTCGAAGACGGCGGGCACGGAGGTGCTTGCGCCGTCGGTTGTGAGGGTCAGACCCTCGGGCACAGGGGCGGCAATGATGAGCCCCTGCATTTCGGTGTCCGTGGTGTTCTCGTGCGACAGGGCGTAGTGGATCACTTCGCCCGGCTTGACCTCGGCGCGCTCGGTGAGCGCCTCCGTGCCGTCCTGGGCGGTTTCGACCACGAGAAAGGACAGGTGACTTTCGACCGCGTCGGCGGCCAGAGGCGCGGCCGACAGGCTCAGGGTGAGCCCCGCGACAAGCGGGCTGAGATAGGATGTGAGGGTCATGAGCGACATTCCCTTGTGGCCGGTCTCCCGGCGATTGCGCATCGGCCCGCGATCTGCGGACGGTGATGCAGCCATCATTGCGGGAGGCAGCAGCCCATGCATTGGCGCACAGGGCTAAGAAAACTGTCGGGAGGGCAGGGGACTATCCGTAGGGATAGGCGGGTCAGTCAGGGCGGATAGGGGAGACTATTCCGTTTCATAAGCCCTTGACCCCAAAGAAAACGCACCCGCCGGTGTGGCGTGTGCGTTTTCAGAAATCTCGGATGTGTCAGGAGGCGGTCAGACGAATCCCGCGTCGCGGGCAATCATGGCCGCATCCGTACGGTTTTTCGCGTCGAGCTTGCGACACAGCGTTTTGACATGCAGCTTGATCGTCACTTCCTGAAGGTCGAGATCGCGGGCGATCTCCTTGTTCGACTTGGCCGCCATCAGGCCCCGCAGCACCTGTTTCTCGCGCTCCGAGAGATCGCGTTCGAAATCGGTTTCCTCGGGGTCGTCCTTGCCAGACATGAAACTCACCGGAGCGTAGACCTCGCCCGCCGCCATAAAGCGCACCGCGTTGATCAGCGATTTCGCGGGCAGGGTTTTCGGCAAAAACCCCGCAGCCCCGGCCTCAAGCGCCTGTTCGGCAATGAGCCGCGTCGCCGTGCCGGAAATCAGCCCGACGGGTTTGCCCTCATTGGCGGCAAGCGCTTTTTCGAGACCCTCAAGCCCCTTCATCCCCGGCATGGAGTAATCCAGAAGCACAAGGTCATAGGGCCCTTCGCTTTTCATTTTGTCCAACGCCTCGGGCAAATCCTTTGCGGCGATGGTTGCGGTCGATCCATCCGCATCGAGAAACATCGCAAGTGTTTCCCGGACCAGATCGTGATCGTCGGCAATCAATATCCTTAAAGTCATCTCCTACCCTCTTTATTCATAACTCTACACATCCGCAGTGCGATGCTTACCAGTCGGTCAAGTCTTCCTTCCATGAAGACCAGTTTCTGACAACGCTAATTTACACGTATTAGGCGAATGCGTTTTTCTTATATCCTAAAGCATAGTCTGCCTGTTCTTCTGCCTTCTGGAAAGACAGAAAGGGACCGGGCAGTATCCTCTCAGACAGTTCACACCCGTTTAACGAGAGAGACCCACATGAAACATCTTTTCGCCTCTGCTCTGACCGCCGCCACGCTGATCGCCTCGGGGGCCTTTGCCGAAGACACCGTTCTGACCGTCACCAAAGACGGGCAGGAGACCGCCCTGACCATGGCAGAACTCAAAGCGATGCCCGCGACCAGCTTTGAGACCGTGACTCAATGGACCGAAGGTGGCGCCGTCACCTTTACCGGTGTGTCTCTCGCCGATTTCACTGCACATTTCGAGGTGAGCGAAGGCACCATGGGCGCCATCGCGATCAATGATTACAAGGTCGAAATCCCAGTGTCCGACGCGGTCGAGGGTGGCCCGATCATCGCCTATGAAATGAACGGCGAGGAGATGTCGCGCCGCGACAAAGGACCGCTTTGGGTCATTTACCCGTTTGACGACACCCCGGAATACCAATCGGAAACCTACTACAGCCGCGCGATCTGGCAACTTGACCGCGTGACTTTCGAGTAACTCTCCGCTACGCGGGGGACATGCAGCAGAGCTTCGATCATGCCATGAAAAACACCTGGATTTACCGGGGCTGGTTGCTATGCCTTGTGCTGGCTCTGGCCATCGGCGGATTTCTCGCCTTCTCCATCTGGTCCAAACTGGACGAGATCGAAACCGCGCGTCAGGACCAGCGAGGCTGGGCCTATTCGCAACTTGAGGTAGAATATCTCAAGCTGATGTCCGAACTACATCGGGTCGAATTTGGCGAAAGTGCGGATTACGCCGCCCTGCGCGCGCGCTTTGATGTATTCTACAGCCGGGTGAAACTGGCCAATACGATGCATCTCAATGCCGCAGATGATGTCAACGGCGTCTCGGAACTGCTCACGACGCTCGACCGGTTCATCCCCGCGATCGACGGCAGCGACGCAGAATTGCGTAATGCATTGGGCGATCTGTCGGAAACCTTGCATGACATGAGCAATGTGCCGCGCGAGGTGGCCATCGCCTCGATCAAGATACATGCGGAACGCTCGGAAGCGCAGCGCGAACAGGTCAGCTTTTATATCAAGACCCTGATTTACGTGCTGGGGCTCGTCGCTTTTTTCCTGATCAGCGCGATTTACGTGCTTTCGCAACGCTCCAAATCTCTGCGGATCGCGACGCAAAAAGCCACGGAGAACGAGGCGCGGCTGGAAACCATGCTGCGTTCTGCCATTGACGCGGTGCTATTGGTGGACGACCACGGTCGAGTCGTCGATCTGAACGGCTCCGCGGAAACCGTTTTCGGCATTCCTCGGCAGAGTTTGCTTGGCGCATCCTTGCCCGACATCCTTGTGTCGCATCGTCTCAGAGAGCAGTTTCGATTTTATCTTAAGAACTTTCGCGAAACCGGCGTGACCAGCATCGCCGACAAAGGCGTTCTGGAATATGAGATGGTCGATGGCACGGGACGTGAATTCCCAGTCGAAATCGCGGCGTCTCTTGTTCAGGGCGGTGATCGAAATCTCTTTGTTGCATATATTCGTGACATCACGGAGCGCAAAGAAAGGGAAGCCGAAATCCTCCAGATGCGCGACGAGGCTCTGTCGGCCTACCGCGAGAAATCGCGTTTCTTTGCCATGATGAGTCATGAAATGCGCACGCCTTTGAATGGCATTATCGCGGCGCTCGAGCTTTTGGATTCTGGCGATCTGAACGCGGATCAGCAAAAGTATCTCAAGGCAGCCATGGCGTCTGGCGATATTCTGATGGGGCACATCAACGACGTCTTGGCCATTGAAAAGGCCGAAACGGAAGAGGGGATCACGCTCGAGCCGGTCGATCTTGCGGCGATGACGGCGACCATGATCGGCGCCATGCAACCCTTTGCCGACAGTGCAAACGTGCACCTTCATCTCGACCAAAGCGGGCTTGATGACCGAAGCGTTTTGACCGACCCGCGCGCGTTGCAACAGATCATGGCCAATCTTCTGAGCAATGCGATCAAATTTTCTCCGGGCGGCGATGTGACCTTGAGCGCGCATTACGAAAAGGTGGATGCGGCGGCAAATGAGCCGGACATGCAACTGATCCTGGAAGTCAGCGACACCGGCACGGGCATCGCCAAAGACGACATCAACCGCATTTTCGAGGATTTCGTGTCTCTCGATAGCCGCTATGAACGACGCACGGGCGGGACGGGTCTGGGTCTTGGGATCGTCAAACGCCAGGTCAAACGACTGCATGGCGACATCACCTGTGAGTCCGAATTGGGGCAGGGAACGGTGTTTCACGTCAGCCTGCCCATGCACCAGACCAAGACGGATTACGCGGACGATTTCACACCCCAGCCCGCTGAGATGCACCAGGTGCCTCTGCATTTGCTTGTCGTGGACGACAATGTTCTCAACCGCGATCTTCTCAAGGCGATGCTGGAGAAGATGGGTCATAGCGTTGTGATTGGCCAGAACGGGCAAGAGGCGGTTGCGTTGTCGGAAGAGGAGGCTTTCGATGCCATCCTGATGGACATTTCCATGCCCAGCATCAATGGCATTCAGGCCACGCGGATGATCCGAGCGAGTGGCGGCATCAACCGACAGACTCCGATCATCGCCGCGACGGCCCACGCCATGCCAGCAGAGCGTGCGGAGTTTAAGGCGGCCGGCATGGAAGGCTTTGTCGAGAAACCCATCCGTCGGGCGATACTCAGTGACGTTCTGGCTCAATACGCGACACCGCGACAGGACATATCGTCCAGCGAGGGCGCAGAACTACAATCCAACGACACTGCGTCGGAATCGGATGCCATCCTCGACACCGATCAGATCGGTGAGATATGCGACATCCTTGGGTTGGAAAAGACCAGAGAGCGAGTTGAAAAATTTCTGGTTCAAGCCTCAGAGCAAATCGACGACATGGCCAAGGCCGAAGATCTGGCCGATTTGCGCGCACTTGCGCATGCTCTGGCCGGCTCAAGCGGTATGATCGGGGCTGCAAAACTGAGTCGATTGTGTCGGAACCTACAGATCGCATGCGATGCGCTGGACGACGAGGGGGCGAGGCATCTTGTCGATGCTTTGCCGGACGCACATGCAGAGCTTGCCCCGGCGTTTGACGATTTTTTTCGCACCGGGCCATCCAATTATACTTAAGAATAGCGCCATTGTGCTTTTGCAACTCTACACCAAGCTGGATGATCCTATATGGTGAAATCACCCTCGTCAGACTTCGGACGACGATTTCCCAACTTTGAGTTTCGTCCGAACCCCGGCCACTCCTCCTATCCCCCCGGAGGAGTGGCCGGTCTTTTAACGGGGAAGCGTGCCGCAGTTTATGCAGTGCCACAATTCTTCCAGATTTCACGCAATTGCTCCGGCAATTCCATCGGCTCAAAGGGCTTCAGGATGATGTCCTGAGCACCAATCGCTCTGAGATGCCCGAAATCGGCGCGCGATGTTTTGGCTGTCACAAAAATGATCGGCACATCGACATAGGCCTCGACCTGACGGAGCCGCTTGAGTGTTTCCATCCCATCCATGATGGGCATCATAACGTCCAAGAGAATCAAATCAGGTACTTCAGAGGGCAGGCTGTCGATAGCATCTTTGCCACATTTAAACTGAACCACATCGAAACCACCCACGAGCTCAAGGGACATCCGGGTAATCTCCCGAATATCCGGATCGTCTTCGACATGCATGATGCGATTTAATTCTCTCATAGGATAGAACTATATCTTTCGGGGCACATCTCACAAGAGACTTCCTCGCTTTGACCGCCACATATCCACAGCAATTCCATCGTCGTCTTTCAGTCACAGAAATGGAAAAATTAATTTCACATTTTGGACACAATTTAACCCAATTTGAAGACAATTCTCTTCTTAAGGTTGATGGAAGACCGAATTGCGTTGCGATTTAAGAAACAAAAGCGACGACACCTCAGAATAAGACGAGCTGGAGACACGCATGACTCTCTTGGTGGTAGATGATGATCACAATATTTTGGAGCTGATGCGTGCTATCCTGCCCTCTCTCGGATACGAAGATTTTGTATGCGCACAGAGTGGCCGGGAAGCCCTGAGCCTCGTTCAGCTTTCTGGGCGCACATTCTCGACAATCCTGCTCGACATCCAGATGCCGGGCATGGATGGGATTGAACTGTGTGGCCATCTCCGCGCATTCCCGGCCTATCGGGACACGCCGATCCTCATGCTCACCTCGATGAAAGATAAAGAGCATATCGATGCGGCATTTCTACGCGGCGCGACCGATTATCTCACCAAGCCGATCGACACCACCGAGTTGGCCGCGAGACTGCGCGTCGCTCAGATATTGTTCACGGAACAGAAACGATCCACGGACGCCACCCGGCGCGAACAGGAGTTGCGCCTCGGGCTGAATCATCAAGAGCACGACATGCGCTTTGAGTTGGCCGACCCGATTGCCATCTACGATGTGCCTCGGGTCATCGGCAATCTCCAGTTGGAAAACTATCTGCATCGTTTGTCCCGGATCAAACGCTTCATGTTCGGAGCTATCGCGTTTCAGATCGAAACACCTGAGACCCTTTTCTCACTTACGACACCGCTTGAGTTTCATGGTATTCTGACCGATGTTGCAGAGGCGCTCTTTGAAACCTTGCGAGGCTATGAGGCGATTATTTCATATCTTGGGAACGGCCAATACGTTGCCCTTCTCCCGCGCGCCTTGCAGGTCGACGAGACGGATCTTGAGTTGTCGCTCGCCATGAAGTTGCAGGAATTTGGCCTGACGGAAGGTGACACGACGCCAAAAGACGTCAATGTTAAAGTCGGCAAAGCAACGAAAATGTCGATATTCGACACCTCGCCTCAACGCATGATTTCGCGTGCACTTGCTCAGGTCACCACAATCAAAAGCGTATCGAAGAAGTTCGACCTCCCTTTCCTTATCGCGTGACTTTGCGCAGGATTGGTATCAGTACTGATCCTGCATTTCTGTTTTTGGAGGCGTATATGGTGAACAAATTTCCTTCGGACGCTTCCATGCCGTCAAAACTGGCGGATGCCATCGGTCGTACAAGACAGCGGTTCCTCTTGGAATTGCCGGAAAAGATTACAACAATCGAGGCGATTCAAACCCTGATCAAGAACGGCGATGTAGACAAAGACGCCTTGGGTGATCTTGCATTTGTGACCCATCGCCTAAGCGGCATTTCCGCGACCGTAGGCTATCCTGAAATCGGTGAGTGTGCTGGCAAAATCCATCATGACATTACAAAATTCACACCCAGCCAATCCGAAAGCCTGTCATTCCAAATAGACGATCTGCTCGACCTGATGGAAGACGCCATTCTCGACGAGATATGATCTAAAGCGTTTCTCAAAAACTTGAGGCACTCAATCTTTGAGAAACGGAGCAATATCAATTCAGTGTGGCACATAGTGCTGCGCCAAACACCCTGCGCGCCTCCCACATCTCGATCGCACCGACGCCCTATCCGAACGTATAGCGCGGTAGATCAAATGCCCATGAAGGTAGCCCAAGGCGCGCAAGAGATTCCTCTCTGAATACGCCAAGATGAACCCTATGTCGCAAGCCTCGGGCGAGATGCGCATGGGTTCCGCCTCCCTGCCGGTCCCATGGCCCCGAGGACCTACAGCAGGGCCAGATAAGGTACTTTCCTGTGTTCAAACCTGTGTCGCGGTCGCTGCTGTCAGCTGTCTCTTTTTCCGTCGCTCTGGGCGGCACGTGTTTGGTGCCTTCCTCCGCAAAGGCCGGGGATTTTACCATTGACTGGGGCGCGTTTGATTGGCCCGCAGGCTTTGGTGGACCACTTGATCGGACGCTTTACGATCAATACGGGTTCGCCGTGGATGTGACGGTGGAGGTCAGCGGCGCTTTGGCCAGCTATGTGAATGGCACGGGCCAAACCGTTCAAACACCGGACGACGACACGATTTTCGGCGGCAACATCGAATCCCTTATTTTGGTGGCAGATGCACCGTTCAACGCCGGCGCCATCGGCGACAACCGGGTGGTCAATACGGTTTCGGCCAGTTCCGGTGGCATCGCGGTGCAGGTGGACAATCTGCGGATCGATGTTCTGGACATTGACACAACCGACAACAACGCCACCTCGGACCGCTGCGATTTCTTGACCGCATTCGGGGACAATGGAAATCCGACACTCTTGACCCTAGGCGTCAGCCCCTCAGTTGTTGTAGGGCCCGGTCCCGGCTCTGGTTTCACCGGTGTTCTAGCCCCAAATCAGGCACAATGTATCTATAATGAAGGCTCTGCGGGCTCGCCCAGCTCCCCCAATGACAATAACGGTACGGTCCGCGCGACCTTCCCCAATGGCACCTCCTCCGTCACGTTCTGGTATGACGAAAGCATTCAAAACGTACGCAATTATCCCGCGTTCCAAAATTACAACCCAGGTGCCCGCGGCATAGGGATGTTTGCGGAAGCAAATTTCACCGTAGGCCAGAGCATCAGTCTGGACCGCACTGTGACGCCCGCATCGGCGACGGAAGGCGCCACGCTGACGTATAGCTACACGGTGACGAACACCGGCACGCTGCCCTTCAACACCGGGCAGGATATTGTCATTGAGGATTCTCAACTGGGCACCGTGACTTGCCCCGCCATCACGGCTCCCATCGCCTCGGGCGGCACCGTGACATGTAGCACAGACTATCCGGTCACCGCCGCCGATGTCGTGTCCGGCAGCGTCGATAGCACCGCCACCGCCGGGATCGCACGCACAGGCACGGCATTCGTGAACCGCCTGCAATCGACAAGCGAAAGCGTCACAGTGCTTGCACTGGGGGGCGGAACCGCGCCGTTGACCTGCACTCCGCAGTCGATCTTTGGGTCGCCGCGCACGCAACTTGCGGGTTCTGGTTCGGCTGCCGCTCCGGGTCTCGATGACATTTTCCTGTTCGATGATGTGACCACCGACAGCCGCGGCAATCCGATCGATATCGTGTTTCAGCTCACCCAGATCAGCAATGCAATCAACCCCTCCGTCAGCACGGGCATTCAGGCGCGTATGGTGCCTGCCGACAATGGCTTTTTGACCTACCGCTTGCGTCTGGTCGAGGATGGGTCAGCGACCACGTCCAATCCGTTGGGCACGACCGTAGGTCAGAGCGCCTATAACGGCTTGATCGTGCAACAGACGGATGTCGACAGCCGCGATACGGCAGATGACAGTTCCGATGTGGTGGGCAGCTTGGTCACACCGACGAATATCATCCACTTCAACACCGCCCCCCTTGCCAGCTTTCCGACAGGCGGGACAGCGATTGCGATGGACCCGGCGAAGGTGGGTGATCCGACGAACTGGATCGAGGAGCCGAATGAAACCGCGTTCGACAACTATGTGACCTTTGAATTCGACACTTTCGTCGAAGCGGAGTTCATCCACGGCTATACGGGCACCTCGCTGAATGCCGCGACACGGGGCTCCGCGATCTTGTTGTGCGCCATCGCGGACACCTCTGTAAATGTGGTGGCCGAAGATGACGACTATACGGCGACCCCTGTGAACAACCTCTTGGGGGGCACGGCAGGTGAAGTCTATGCCAATGACACGATCAATGGCATCGCGGCGAATGTGACGACCGCTGAGTTGAGCGTGCTGACCCCGGCGACGCCGCAAAACACCGGTGATCCGGTCCCGTTTCTGGAAGCTTCTGGCCTCGACGAAGGGCGCGTCGTGGTGCCTGCCGGGGTGCCTTCGGGGGTGTATGAGATCGAATATGAGATGTGCGACGCCCTTAACCTGAGCGATTGTGACCGCGCCAAAGTGACCGTGGCGGTGTTTAGCGGTAATGGTGTAGATTTTGGCGATGCGCCGCTCAGTTACCTGACAGCCTCACATGGTGTGAGTGCCTCTCCGACCGTCTTTTTGGGCGATATCGCGCCGGACACCGAAGTGCTGGCCCAATCGGATGGAACAGCCACCGCCGACGATCTGTTGGACACTGACGATGAAGATGGGGTGATCTTTCCTGTCCTCACGCAAGGGATGATTTCCACGCTTGATGTCGATGTCACCGGCGACGGTTACCTTCAGGCCTGGATCGACTTTAACGGCGACGGACTTTTCGAAGAAACGCTTGGCGAACGCATTGCCACCGATCTGCGCGATGATGGCACTGTGTTTGACAATGTGGCGGGCGATGGCGTGATCCAGATCGATGTGTCCGTTCCGACAGATGCCACAACAAACACGACATTTGCGCGGTTCCGCTACAGTTCCGAGCAAGGCCTGTCGCCACAGTCCTTTGCCGTCGATGGCGAGGTCGAGGATTATTCCTTGGTCATTGCCGCCGCCGATCTGGTCGACCGGGGCGATGCGCCCGCCTCCTATGGCGATCCGCGTCATATCGTTGTGCCTGAGATTTATCTTGGGGCTGGTTTGCCGGATACGGAGGTCGTGCCGCAAAACACAGCGACTGCCGACGGCGATGATCTCACCGGGGTCGATGATGAAGATTCAATTGCGGTTTTGCCGACCTTTACAGCCGGGGACACGGTGCAAATTACGGTGCAAACGCATGAAACGCTCAGCCTCCAGCTTGATCTCGGCCTACCGGTCAGTGAGGGCATCACCAATCTGCAATTCTGGGTCGATTTCAATCAGAATGGCGTTTTTGATGCCAACGAACAGTTTGCCGTAGACTACCGCGATGGCGGCACTGGCGACACGGACGGTGTGTTCAACAACCAGATCACATTCGACGTTCCTGTGCCTTCCGATATCGGCAACGGCACAAGCTTTGCCCGGGTGCGCTGGTCGACCTCAAGCGCCTTAGCATCAGATCCGTTCGACGGGCTGAACTTTGACGGCGAGGTGGAAGATTATCTGGTTACACTGTCGAACCCGAACGGACCGTTCACCTGTTCGGACACGTTCTACATGGTCGCCACGGAAACGGCACAGAACCTTCCCGCGCTCAGTGAGCTGCGCGTGAGCGAAGCGGGCGGTATTTATAATCTGTCCCAAAGGCTCTTGTCGCCGGACTACACCGGCAACTATCTCGTGACCGGCTGGGGCTATAACGAGCTTGACGGCTACATCTATGGCGTGCGCCAAAGCCCGCGCACACTGATGCGGATCGTGTCCTCCGGCGCGGTACAGGAGGTGGCCGATATCTCCGGGCTGACGATTGAAAGCCCCGATACCTCCTCTGACATCCTACCGAATGGCGTCATGGTCTATATGTCAGGCACCAACTTTGGCCACTATCAGCTTTTGGACATCTCCGACCCGCTAAACCCTGTGGCGCTTGGTGTGCTCGACACCGGGCAAAGTAGCCTTTATGGCCGTGATATCGCTTATAACCCGCGCGATGGCCTCTTATACTTCATTGACTCGAACCGCGACATTTATGCGTTCGATCCGCTCGGTGGCACCCCCGGGGCAACGACCATCACGTTGGTGGGCAATGTGCCTTTGCCGAACGGTATTTTCGCGATGGACCCGGATTCCGTATGGTTCGACGGTTCTGGCTTTCTCTACCTCTTCGACAACCAGTCGCGTCAGGTCTTTGCCGTGGAAGTAGGTGTTGAGGGTAACCGTCCGGTTAGTTTTTCCTTCATCGAAGTGGAGGGTACGGTCGCGGATCTCACCTATCAGGGCAATGACGGCGCCTCCTGCCGTGCGCCGGGTCCGTTTGCTTCAACGCTTTTTTCCGAGGGCTCTATCTCCGGCACACTTTATCAGGACGCAAATGGCAACAGCGCGTTCGACTCGGGCGAGACGGGCGTGGGCGCGATCTCTGTCACACTCTACAATGACAATGGCACCCCTGCCGATACGGCTGACGATACGTTTGTCGCCACAACCGAAAGCACGACCGATGGCAGCTATGGCTTTGCCGCCGTCGATGCGACCCTGACCTACAGGATCGAGGTGGACGGCGCGGATGCCGACACCCCGGCGGGCTATGTCATCGCAACCTCCAATCCGATCACTGGTGTCGTCGTGACCCAGGGGGCGGACACCCCCGGGCAGGATTTTGGCTATGTCGAAGGCGCTCTTGCCGCAGACTTGTCCCTGACCAAAGAGGCGCGAGACACGGCAGGCACGCCGGTGACAGAAGCGGTCGAGGGCGCAGCGCTCGATATGGTTCTGTCCGTGAGCAATGCCGGACCTGCGGCGGCCACAGGCGTCAAACTGCGTGATCTGATCCCGGATGGCTATAGCTATGTCTCGGATGATGCCGCGGCTTTGGGGGATACCTATGACCCCGCGTCCGGCATCTGGGATATCGGTGCTGTGGCCAATGGCGAAACCGTAACGCTGACGATCCGTGTCACGATGAATGCCACGGGCGAGCACACAAATACCGCCGAAATCGTCGCCGCAGACCAAGCCGACCCGGACAGCGAGCCGGCGACGGGGCCGTTGACCGATGACCTTTCGGACGGGATCGCGGACGATGACGAAGCGACGGCCACCGTCGCGCTCACCGGGGCGGGTTCTGTACTCTCTGGCACTGTGTTTCGTGATACAGGCGCGGGAGGCGGTACGGCCTATGACGGTCTGATCAACGGCACGGAGATTGGAACAGCCGCTGCGACAGTGGCGATTTATGACGGCACCGGCACATTGATCGACAGCCCCGAAGTCGCCGCAGATGGCACATGGTCCCTGACTTTGCCGACGGGTTACTCGGGCGCGGTCACAGTGACGGGAACGGCGGATGCGGGTCACCTCGTGATCTCCGAAACCCCTGCCGCACTGCCGTCCTTGGTCAATGCCGATCTGCGTGACGGAAGTCTCACCTTTACGCCCGCAGCTGATACGGATTACGCAGGTATCGACATGGGCGTGCTGCGTCAGGCGGTCCTGCGCGAAGATCAGGCCGGCTCGATCTCTGCCGGCCAGATCGCGACGCTGCGCCATGAATATACGGCAGATGCGCCTGGGCTGGTTTCCTTTGCGCTCACGACGATTTCCGAGACACCCAGCGGAGGGTATTCCGCCGCCTTGTTCGAGGACATCGGCTGCGACGGCACGCCGGATGTGACGATCACCGGGCCGCTTGCGACCGCTGCGGATACGACGATCTGCCTTGTGCTGCGGGTCTCTGCCTCCTCGTCCTTGGGGCCGAACGCCAGCTATGTGGTGAAACTCGATGCCACGACCAGCTATGGTGCGACAGGTGTCAGCGAAATCGACAGCAATGTGGATCGCCTGACCACAGAGGCCCGCACAGGGGCGCTTGACCTGTCCAAAACCGTTCGCAACGTGACACAGGGTGGGGCCGAAGGCATTCGCAATGGCGGCGCACCGGGGGACGTTCTGGAATACCGGATTTCGGTTTACAACCCGACCGCGCTTCCGGCCAGCGAGGTCAAGATTTATGACCGCACGCCCCCCTACACCGTGCTCGCCGCACCAATTGCCTCACCTGTAACACTTGGCGATATGACCTGCACAATCGCAGAGCCTCTCGGCAACACAGCGGGCTATGCGGGCAACCTGCGATGGGATTGTAACGGCATCTTCCGACCGGGTGCACGGGGCCATGTTGTCTTTCAGGTCACAATCGCACCATAAAAAACGTGCATTCCTGTAGTTTACGCTCAGGAATGCACGTTATACGCGAGTTTCTCTTCCTATAATAAGAAAATAATGAGAAACAAGCACCTAAAACCTAGAAAAAAGACCCGAGAAGAGCAGTAAAATGCATCCAAAATGCAAAAGGGCGGGAAATGCCCGATAAGAACCGCGTTCAATCCATGAATCGCCTGATAGAAAGCGCATCCTACGTTGCGATACTTGGCCTTTGTTTTCTGATCTATCTCGGCGCCACGCGCACCGCGTCCATCGTGGCCGGAGAGGAACAGTTCGATCGGATGTATCGTGACCAATCGGTGATCGCGACACGCATCCAGCAATCGATCAATAAAAAGCTGCTTTTTGCACGCGGTCTTGCAGGTGCATTGTCTCTGTCACCGGATATCACGGAGGCGGAATTCACGGATCTGTGCTCTTTCATCAAGACAGAGGATGCTTCGGTCGTGAACATGGCCTTGGTCCAAGGCACCATCATCACACATGTTCACCCGTATGAGGAAAATCATTCCCTCGTCGGCAAAGATTTGGCCAATCTACCAGAGCAGAAAAAGGTTCTTCAGCTGGTCGAGCGCAGGGGTGAAACATATCTGGAAGGACCGACACGTCTTTTTCAGGGCTATCAAGGGTTCATTATCCGCGAGCCGGTATTCATTCGCAGCGGCGGAGATCAGGGCGAGAGCGAGATGATTGGCGTCGCCTCCATCGTTTTTGCCGTAGATCCGTTCTTACAAGACATCGGCCTGAGCGAATTCGACAGTCGATATAACATTGCGATCAGGGTCAAGACGACCCTCGGCAAGGATCCGGTCATTTTTGGAGATGAGACATCACCCTTACTGGCCAAAACCAATTACGAGCTTCCGTTTCCCGGCAGCTCCTGGACGCTCTCCATCGCTCCGATACACGCGGCTCAGATCGCGCCGAAAACCCTCTTTCTCATCCGACTGAGTATTTTGACAGGCGCAGCTCTGGCTCTGATTTTCACAAGATACCTGCATGTGCTTAGACGCAAGAATTGGCGCACAGCGACACAATTGCGCACCGCCCTCAATGTTGCGCCTTCAGGTTTTGTCATGTTCGACAAGGATGACAAGCTGGAACTTTGCAACGTAAGGTATCGGGATCTGCATGGTGCGGCCTCAAATGCCATCGTCACAGGGGCTTCTCTCGAAGACATTTTGCGGGCGGGTCTGAGAGTTGGTCTCTACCCCGACGCCATCGGACAAGAGGACGAATGGCTGTCCCGTCAACTCATGCGAACGGCACAAAAAGAATCCGGCGTCACACTGGCGCTCAACAACGATACATGGATGCAACTCCTGGAGCATGAGACACCCGAAGGTGGACGTGTCGCTATTTTGAATGACATCACCGAGGTGCAGAGCAGCCGCAATCGTGCAAAACTCGCCGAGCAACGTCTCAACGATGCAATCAATGCGCTTCCTGTTGGCTTCTGGTTGTTTGACAGCGATGACAAGCTGATCATGTTCAACATCGTCGCAGGCGAAAAGCTGGACGGTGTGAGACGCAATCTGATGATTGGGCGGGCTCTGACCGATCTGATTCAGCGGCGGTTTGAAATTTCTGATGAGGTCCGCCTGAACGGTGTCCCCGTCCACGATCAGACTCTCATCCTCAACGCCATGACGGGGGAGACCTCTGAGCTTGAAGTGCGGTATAGTGGAGATCGCTGGTTCAAATATTTCACGCGCCGCACATCGGAAGGTGGCTTGGTCATGTTCCGTGTGGAAATCACGGATCTAAGGCGCCATCAGCAGGAGCTTGAAGCCTCGAACAGAGAATTGCGCGCAGCACTGTGCAAACGCGACGAGGCAGAGGCCCGACTTCAGGATGTGTCCGATCTGAGCTCCGAATGGTTTTGGGAACAAGACGCAGAGATGCGTTTGACCCATGTCTCCGAAGGCTTTGCCCGGACGATCGGCGTCGATCCCGCAGAGTACATCGGCAAACATAGAAGCTATTTTGCCGAAAGCGAGCATGGTGATGCAGAGACGCTTTGGAAGTTGCATGATAAGATGCAGGCACATGAACCGTTCCGGGATATTGTTTACAGCTACCATTTCCACCCGGATCAACTCAGCTGGATTCGCATTAGCGGCAAGCCACTTTTTGACGCCGAGGGCGCCTTTACCGGATACATCGGTATCGCCGAAGATGTGACGAAGTTCTATGCCGCGCTACGTGAGGCGGAACAGGCGGATGAGGCCAAAACGCAATTTCTCAATGTGATCAGCCATGAATTGAGGACCCCACTCACTGCGGTTCTGGGCTTTAACAGTTTTGTCGCCAATTTCGAAAAACTTCCGAGCTATGCCGCCCTTCGTGTCGCGCTTGAGGACGGAGGAGACAACAAGATCACAGAGGCCATGAAGAGTTTCGAAGCCGATATTAGTCGTTTCACCACACGCATTCAGGCCTCAGGCACGCAACTGAAAGCCTTGATTGATGATATGCTCGATATCGCCCGGATCGAGTCCAACACCCTGCGGATCAGCCCCAACAAAGTGCAGAGCACTGAGGTCATCGAATCCGTGGTGGAACAAATGCAAAGCCTGGCAGAAGAAAAAGGTCTTTCAATCGAGCTTGAATTGACCGACGCTGCGATACACGCTGACGAAATCCGTTTCCGGCAAATTTTGACAAATTTGCTCGGCAATGCTGTCAAATTCACTGACAACGGTACAATTCAGCTGCGCAGCTACGTCCGCGGCGACATGGCGATTTTCGAAATCAAGGACAGCGGCATCGGCATCGCGGAAGATCGCATCGACATCATCTTTGATCGCTTCGCGCAAGCCGCCTCTGGCACAAACCGAAAAAATCCCGGCGTCGGCTTGGGTCTTGCCATCTGCAAGGACCTTATTGCCCTACAGGATGGCTGGATCAAAGCCGAAAGTGAACTCGGGGTAGGGTCCACGATGATCTTTGCACTACCGCGCTGGGAGGAAGGAAATCAGGAGGCCTACACGCTAGGCGTGTAAGGTGTTCAGTAAAAACATATTTTCAACACAAATCAATCACACCTAAGCTATGTTTGGCGTGCACTCTCCGAGTCGTGGGGAGAAACCTCAAAAGCAAAAGGTGATGGGTAGGCCAGGGCCGACGTTTTTGAACAGTTCAGGTGTATGCGTATGGCAAGTAAGTTCAAAGACGGCACAACAGGATATGCATTCGGAGAAGAAGTCGCCTGCTTTGCAGAGGCTGCATCCGGCCTGAACAGAGCACTCTGGGATGGTATGGCTGACGCCGTACTCGTGTTTGAGCGATCCATGAAGGGCGCTTATTACATGAACCTCGCGGCCCGTGATTTACTCGGTGCGGGCTCTGCCGTTTGTGCCGCAGAAAATCTCAGAGAAGGTGGGTTTTTCCATGATCTCATGGCCGAAGACGGTCCGTTGGATCAGGCTGAGCGCAACGGAAGCGCTGGGTTCCGCACCCATCCAACCTTTGACGGCAAGCGCCTGAACGGGCAGGTTATGTCAACAAAAGATCAACATGAAAATCGTTATTTCATCGCTATGTTCCACCTCGAAACGGAACAGGAAAGCGCGGAATACCTGCGCCGAGAAGTGAATTCCGTCATCACCCACGAATTGCGGACCCCGCTGACAAGCATCAAGGGCGCATTGGACCTTCTGAAATCCGGGTTGGTCGGTCCGCTGTCGGAAAAAGCCGAATCGCTTTTGAACATTGCCGGGGCAAACAGTGACCGGATGCTGTCGCTTATTCAGGAAATCCTCGATCTCAACGAAAGCGCGCAGGCAGGGCCGAAACCAAAGAGCGAAAACATAAATGTCGCAAGTCTCCTTGAGGGACTTGTGACCACGCATCAGGGGTATGGCTCATATCACGGTGTCAATGTCTGCATGTTGCCGACATATGCCGCTCTTCAGGTTCATGTTGTGCAAGACCAGTTGATGAAAATCCTGTCCAATCTGCTTTCAAACGCGGTAAAAGCCTCGAAACGCAATCAATCCGTTGAAATATGGGCCCAGAAAACAGGCGCACATCTTTCGATTTACATCCGTGACCATGGGGATGGCATCCCCGAAGAATTACGCAACACGCTCTTCGATCGTTACACCAAGGGGAGCTGGAGAAATGGACATCGCACCAGCAGCTCCGGCTTGGGTCTTAACATTGTGCGTACGCTCGTCGAGCAGATGAAAGGGACAATCTCCTTCGACACCCAAAGTGGCGAGGGGACAACTTTCTGCGTCAGGCTGCCCGCTGTGCACGGCTGAGCATTTGATAAGTATCAGATGTTCTGGACCTGTCAGGGCACATTTTAAACTGGATTGCGACAAATTGCATATCTTGCTGAAAACATTTCGACGGCCGCGTGGTCGTAACAATTGCTCTTGCCGCTCCTTGACACCCGGAGACGGTTCTGTCGCAAACTTTGTATATCGGTTTCTGCGTGATGGCCGATATGCCGTTGCGTAAAAAAACAGGCGGGCAGAATGGCGACGAGTTTCAAAGGGGTGCATTACCCCGAGAGCGTGATCCTTTACGCGGTGTACTTCTATGTCAGATACGCGGTTTCTTACCGGGATCTGGAGGAGATCATGGCAGAGCGTGGTGTCGATGTTGACCATGCGACACTGAACAGGTGGGTGGTGAAATTTTCGACAGACCTCGCAGCCGAGGCACAAAAGCGAAAGCGTCAGACAGCCAACTCGTGGCGGATGGATGAAACCTATGTCCAGGTCAAAGGCCAGTGGGCCTATCTTTATCGTGCCGTTGATCGGGACGGCCGAACCCTTGATTTCATGCTCTCTGCAAAGCGGGACAAGGCTGCCGCACGCCGTTTCTTCAAACGTGCGATTTCAACGAATGGCACGCCTGATCGCGTTGCTATCGACACGAGCGGCGCCAATCTGGCGGGGCTTCAGGCCGTGAACGTGATCCGCAAATTTACGGGCAGCGGAGGGTTGATCCGGATCATGCAGAGCAAGTATTTGAACAACATGGTCGAACAGGACCATCGTTTCATCAAGCGGATCACGCGCCCAACGCTGGCTGGGATCGAAACCGCGCACATGATCCGTAAAGGTCAAATCGCCGCGAATGGGAAAACGGGCTTCCAGCAATTCGCCTCCCTCGCAGCATAAGTGTGTCCGCTGAAAGGCTGTTCTGCACTCCCTGCTAAAGTTTGCGACAGAACCTGGCACACTGCGCGTTTTCTGAAGAATATTGAGGAATTTTTGCCGAATTCCTCAATGAAATCAATGAACCTATAGTTTCTCATAGGTTGTCCGTCTCCTCAAATCTTGGATCAATTTCAATCGGATCTCGAGGGATCTGAGTAAAACGACGCGCACAGACTTAGGAGAAATTTAATGCGGTTTTTTGCAATGGCGGCCCTCTCGGCCGCCTCGCTCACTTTGGCGGCTTGTGGGGGGTCCTCTGTCGATGGGGATATGTCCGAGGTCGATCTTCCGGAAAAATATGACAGCCTGGAAGGGCTCGTCTCAGCGGCGGAAAGCGGTCAGCTCGAAGAAGCATCAGAAAGCATGATGAGCAGCACTGCCACCATGTCCGGCGCTTTGGCCATCGGTGACATCGGCGAAGATGAAAACCTGGAAGCCATCGGCGACATGACCCTGACCGCAGATTTCACCGGCGGGACGGTGACCGGAACGGCCAACAACTTTGCTCTCTATGACCAAGATACGCAGGATATCGAAGATGAGCTGACTGGCTCGCTCGCAATTTCCGGTGGAATCACAGGCACTTCCTTGACCGCCGATGCGACCGGAACGCTGACAGACGACGAAGCTCATAACCTTGATCTGGATATGATCGGCACTTTCTACGATTACGAAGGTGAGCTTGCGCTCTACGGTGATGTCACAGGGACGATCGACGGTGAATATCACGAAGGTGGCTTTGCTGCCGTCGAGGACTGAGCCCTCTGCGTCTGTTTTAACCAGTAAAATGTTTAAAATTACCGTGCCGCAGGGCTCTGCGGCACGGCCTTCACAGGTTGGATAATATGACACGTTTTGCGTCCCGACAGCGACATACGATCCGACAGGTGGTGCTTGGCGCCGCCCTGCTTTTGATGTTCTTCACTTTTGCGCAGAGCGTTTCCGCCGAAGCGACCTTGGGCCTTCCCGAGGCGCATGGGGTCCTGATGCAAAAGGGGCGTTTGTCTCTGGCTGAGGGCAATCCTGAAAAATCCCTCGCGTATTTTTCCAAAGCCTGGCGGCTGGCTCCAACCGATCCGCGTGCCCAACTCGCGATGGCCGAGGCGTGGGCGCAGGATGGGCAGCTGCGACGCGCCGAGGCCTTTCTCAGGCATCTCCTAAGAGACAGCGCACAACGGGCGAATGCCGATCTCTATATTGCGGCATTGGCTGAGCTTGCGCGACGTTATCCGGTCCAGTTTTCTAGCTCTTTTGCGCTTTTGCCGAGCACGAATATCAGGAATGCTTCCTCCGAGTCTTATTTCGATACGCTGTTGGGTCGATTTTCGATTGAGGATGGTGGCGAAGAGGCCTCCGGCATTGGCGTAGAAGTGGGGGCGCAGCTGCTCTATCGACGCCCGTTGCGAAACGGGTTGAGCCTTGAGCTCGGATCGGTTCTGCGTCGCGTCTGGTATGGGGAGCCGGAGCTGCGCTACTGGCGCGGGCGTCTTTCGGCGGATCTTAAATCCGAGGGGCAGGCGCGCAGTTTTCGTGCAGGGCTGCATGCCGATCGAACTTATTTCTCCGACGTAGAAGGGGCCAGTCCGGATCGCGTCTCGACCGGTCTGCACGGGGCATGGTCTCACCGCCTGTCGGAGAACGAGACACTGAGTGCAAGCGGGGTGATCGAATATCGCGACTATTTCGACAAAGACACGTTATCGGGGCGCTATGGGTCGCTTGGTCTCAGCTGGAGCAAACGGATCAATTCCTCCGGGGTTCTGACCCTGGGCGGGACGCTAGAGCGCAGCACGCCTTCGCTCGCGTATCATCGCTATTGGGGGGGGAGCCTGCAGGCGGGGTACAATTTTGATCTGTCCGAGACTTTGCGCGCGGGGGTCGATTTCGGTGCGACGCTGCGCCAATATGATACGGATTTCGCTTCGGTCGATTTTGCGCGCCGCGACGAAATTTACCGCATCGGGGTGTCACTCTCTAGTAGCCGGATCAAGATTATGGGCAGCACGCCGAAACTGTCCTGCGGCTACAAGGTCCAGACGTCCAATATCGCGCTTTATTCTTCGGAGACGACGGACTGCCGGATTGGTTGGAGCTACCGGTTCTGAGGGCCTATGGCGACAGGGGGGCTGCTTCTGTCTGGAGCGGATCGCAGATCAGGTGTGAAAGTACATGATCAATGGCCTCGCTGAAGACGAGATGTCCGGCGTTTTCGACAGGTTCGAACAAGGCTTTGGGAAGATTTTTGGCGATGGCTGCGGCATCCTCGATCGGGCTGATCGGATCTTCGCGCCCGTGGAGCATAACCATTGGACAGCGTGTGGCCAGAAGATCGGCATGCCAGTCACGTTGCAGGCTGATCATCTCGTCAATCGAGGCGAGGGTTGCGTGATTGGCGATCAAGCGCAGCCAGTCGGAGAGATGCGCGCGCTCGAACAATGTGCGCAGACAGGCCATATCGGCCTCGGATTTCCGGAACATGTGACCAAGTCCTTTTTGTGCAAAGGCGGGCACGCGGCTCAGCGTATTATAAACCTGTGTGAGCCCAATGAGGACGCGGGTATCCGAGCGCAGCCGATGCGACATATCGACAAAGATGGTCGGAGAGGCGCTATCTTTTACGGCCTTGAACAACTGCGGCGTGCCGCAAAGAATGAGCTTCGAGACATGATCCGGATGATGGCGCACGAAATGCGCAGCCCATGGCACGCCGGCGCTTTCCGCGAGACACAAAATCGGCTCGTCGGTCAGATAGTCAACGATCTCGGCCATTGCCTGGGAAAACCGGGCCATGCGGACCTCTGGTTCTGCCTCGCGGGTGAAGCTCAGGAAATGCCGTGGGACGAGCAATATGCGCAGGTTCTGTGCCTTCAGAGCCCGGATCATGTCTTCGTCGAAAAGCACGGGCGAGAGCATGCTGTGGAAGTAGAGCACCAGTTGACCGCGCCGGGCGCCGAATTCCCAGATCGGAATTTCATCACCCTCTCCGATTGAGAGGTGATTCACAACCACGGCGCGGCCAAACTGACGTTTGACCTGGGCGGTCTCGGGGCGGCGGTCCTGCAGCGGCAAAATTTCGTCGAGCACTGCGGCGGTGATGTCGAGCGAGAGGGCCCTTAGCAAAGCGGTCTGTGTTTTGGCTCTGAATTTGTCGAGTACTGTACGGATCTGTTTGCGTTTGGTGTCGTAAGAGGCGCCCGTCGCCTCGGCTGCTGTTTGCAAATCCTTGCCGCTCAAAAGATGTGCCAGAAGCACATATTCCGAAGGTGTGAGCGCCATTGTGGGGAATTCCACCGAGAGGGCAGCGAGACGGGGGCTATCGAGATGCACTGCGAAAAAGGCGATATGATCGGGGACATCGGGCCAGCGTTCGACACGGTCATAGAGAAAGAAGAGTTTTCCTTCGATGACAACAAAGGCACAGCCCGAAACTGACTGGCGGGCCATCCGCAGCTGGGTGGGAAAGACCATCTCGCTATCGGGGGCATAGCTGTTGATCTGCCGTGTGCCAGAGGCATCATAGAGGTTGATCGGGAGGCGGCATTGGGCAAAATGCCGAAAGAAAAAACGCTCGCTCTGGGCCTCGTTTTTTGGATTAAGCAGGAGTGCGTCTTCAGAAGGAAGCGCGATAGGAGCCTTCTTGAGCGCTGTCGCGAGAATTTGAATGAATTGCGATGGACGTGCCATGAGCTCTGGATAATATTTTTTTGATTGTCGCATCCTGATTTTCTTGTGCGACGACCCCGGGGTGAGGACGTGCCGAGGCTTTCCTAAAACATTTGGAAAAACAAGGAAAACTGTGATTGTTTGTTGTGTTTTTCGTGCTCTTACCCCCCTTGAGGGGGGAGCGGCCCAATGCGTGGGCAGATTAACGTCGGATCAATTGCCGACCTATTTTCTGCCTGTTGCTTTGGATTCAATATCATGACGCAAACCTCAACATTGCCTGTCTCGGATGAGATAACTTTTTCGCCTGAAACGATCGCAATGGCGTGTCTCGATGTCGATCTCGAGGCGAGGATTCTCTCTTGTGATGCGATGGCGCACCGGTTTCTTGAACTTCATCCGGGCTATCGCCATCGCGATGAGGTGGAGCGGCTCCATATCGCCCCGGATGTTGCCTTCGATGCGGCGCTCCGGGTCGCAAGCCGCGAGGCAGCGCCCGATTCGACAGTCCTTATGTCCGAAGCTCCTGCGTCGAATGAGCCGGTGCAGATCAATGTCCTGCCATTTCAGCCTGAGCGGGTGCGCATTGTGATATTTTGGCATACGCCCGATGCTGCCTTTGTCGACGAACAGCTCCCCTCTCTGACAGCACGTGAACGCGCTGTCCTGGAACTGGCCGCCGCAGGGCTGCGACGCGACCGGATCGGCTATCAGCTTAATATCTCGCTGCCGACGGTCGATCTGCATTGTCGCAATCTCCGGCGCAAGCTCTCGGCGCTTACAATGTCCGAGGCCGTCGCCGTGGCCACACGTCGCAATATCCTGTCGCTATAGCCAGACGCACTACCCACCAACTTTGTTCGGGAGATACGTGTTCTTTCAAATAAGTTGACATTCCTGCGGTCGGCTTTGGCCTTCCATGTCTCATTTTGGGTTGTGTGATAGTTCTCACGGTGTCTTCAGGTTAACTGCCTTTTGAAACCGGTGTCCGGTATATGAGATATCCTTCCAATTTTGGAGTGACTTGGGGAACTGGTTTCGGCCAGTCAAAGAGCTTGCTGGCGTCACCCGTCGGATGGGCATTCATGTTTCGCTATAAATGCCAGATTCCCGCTCGAAGCGCCCGAGACCATGTCCGGTTTGGGGCTGAAACCGGTCATCTGATGCGCGTAGCACGGATGTCTGGAAGAGACCCAACCGTCATCTTGATTGCTCGTCGGGTCACTCAATCAGAAGATCGCTGACATCGGGCATCTCAAGGCGGTTATCGCGCATGTAGAGTGCGTAGCCGACG
>NZ_JBLWTA010000022.1:0-44528 GCF_048270365.1 Celeribacter sp. | reverse complement strand
CGTCCCTCCCTTTCATCGGGGAGGGGCAATCTTAACCGGGGCATAAAACAGGGGCATTTTCCGGCGGGGTTGGTCCGTCGGGTCTTGTTTCATTGTTCTAGAGGAAGATGGCTGGGGTGGTAGGATTCGAACCTACGGTACACTGTACCAAAAACAGTTGCCTTACCACTTGGCTACACCCCAACGTGGGGGGCTAATTAGTCCGTCCCCGCGTCCTGTGCAAGCCCTTTTTCGAGCCTTTTGTGAAAAACCTGAAGGACAAAGGAAAAAGCGCTCAGACGGGGGGATGCAGGCGGAGGCGCCGCGCCGGGAAGGCGCGGCGTTCCATCAGGCCGAAACCTGTTCGCGCAGCACCGCAGCGGTGAGCGAGGCCAGAAGGTAGATGCCGGAAAACACCAGCATTGCCAAAAGCGTATTCTCGAATTTGCGCGGATATGTCGGCTCATCGGGGGCGACGGGGCGGGAGGACAACGACAGGTAGCGCACCTGACGGTTGGCCTCGACACGCGCCATTTCAAGCGCCTGAATGGCAGAGGCGGCCATCGCCTGACGTGTCGCCAGATCGACCTCGGCCATGCGCAATTCGGCGGTGATCCGGGCCAGAGAGTCGGCGCCTTCGTTCGCCTGCGTCAGCTGCGCGCGCAAATCCGTGATCAGGTTGTCAAGCCGACGGATGTCGCCCTGCGTGCCCTCGACACGCGCCTGGTTCGGGCGCGAGTTGTCCAGAAGTTGTTGCAGTTGCAGCCGCTTTTGCTGCAGTTGCGTCTCAAAGGCGGAGACCTGCGACATGATCGCGGCGGTTTCCGCATCCGGCGAAATGATCCCCAGCTGTTCCTGCAGCTGCACGATCTTTTCCTGCGCCGCGATCATCTTGGCCTCAGTGTCATCGAGGCTCTCGCGCGCACCCTTCATCTGGTCCTCGCGCAGGCGCTGGGTCATCTGGTCGACCTGTTCCTCGGCATAGGCGATGAGGTGGTCGGAGAAATCCTGTGAAACCTGCGGATCGGCGGCCACGACCTCCATCCGCAACAGGCCTTCTGTCGGGTCATAGCCGATGGAAACACGATCCAGATAGACCTTGTAGGCCTCTTCATTGGTCGGGTTTTCCGGCAGGCGTTGCAGCGGGTCGATGGCGTCGGAGGAGAAATGCGCCTTGAAACCGGTGTCGGCGTCAAGACGCAGCATCGCTTCGCGTGAGGTCAGGTAATCCTGCACGGTGATCGAATCCTGCGACGTGGCCAGAGGGCTGCCGGACAACAGTCCGCCAATGCTACCGCCAGCCGAAGGGGCTTCGGATTGCTGGATGATAAAGGCCGATTTGGTCGCATACATCGGCGTCGCCAATGTATAGAAATAAATCCCCGCGAGGATCGTCGGAATGCCGACAAAAACCGCCAGGCGGGCGGCAAGCAAGGCCATTTTGCGGCGACGCCGCCGGGCGATGTCTTGCTGGATTTGCGAAATCTCACCATCGCGGGTCAACCGGTCAAGGATGTCCTTGGAGGGCAGATTGGGTTTGTTCTCCACGGTCTTGGGCAGTTTCGGCCCCTCTGTCGTGGTCAGTTCACGCGACGGTTCCTTGCCTTCCGTGGTCACCATATCGAGCATGGCACCGCGTTGAAACGGGTCGATCCCCGCCTTGCGCAAAAGCCGTACCGCGTCGAAATCCGAGGTCGCAGGAAGCCCGTGTTTCTGTGCCACGCGCCGGGCCAGACGCAATTGCCGACCCGTTAGCCCCTCGCGTCGGATCGCGTCGATGTCGGCGTCGATCGCGGTCTCGTCCGCCGGGGTGATGTCGCCATGAAGGGCGTTGTCCTCAGGCGCGTCACCACGCCCCAGAGAGCGCGCGACGCCGCCTTGCGGACGGGCGCGTCGGCTGGGTTGCGATTTGGCCTCAGCGGCCTCTGCGGCGGCGGAGCCAGGGAAGGGCGCGTCGCCAAAGCCATCTGTGCTGGCGTCCGTGTCAAAGAGTTTGTCGTCATCTAGGATGTCGCCGGTCTTCGCCGCAGAAGGCGCCGGGTTCTCAATGATCGGATCGAGCTCCGGCGCAGCAGAGGCCCCCGCCTGAGACGAAGCGGCGCGCGGTGTCCGACGGACGCGGAATTTCTGGGCTTTAACCTTCGTAGTCATAGAGTGCCTTTGCCTCTTCCAGCGTGTCGAACATATAAAGTTGGCCGTTTCTGAGAACGGCAGCAGAACGACAGAATTTTTCTAGTGTGGCGGCCTGATGCGAGACCACGACGATGGTGGTGCGCTCAAGCCGTTCGCGCAGGATGCTGCCTGCTTTGCGGTTGAAATTGACATCTGCGGTGGAGGGCATGCCCTCGTCGATCAGATACATATCGAAATCGAGCGCCAGCAACAGCGCGAAGGACAGGCGTGACCGCATCCCGGCGGAAAATGTCGCCACGGGCATTTCGAAATATTCGTCCAACTCGCAGAGCCAACGGCAAAACGCCTCCACGTAGTCGGGATCGAGATCGTAAAGCTCGGCGATGAACCGCACGTTTTCGCGCGCGGTGTGTTTGCCCAACAGCCCACCCATGAACCCCAAAGGGAAGGACACGCGACAACTGCGGCGAATTTCGCCCTCGTCGGGTTTCTCAAGGCCCGACATCATGTTGATGATCGTGGTCTTGCCCGTGCCGTTGGGCGCCAAAATGCCGAGAGAATTGCCAAGCTCCACGCGAAAAGAGGCGCGATCAAGGATCACCTTGCGCTGCTTGCCGGTCCAGAAGGACTTGCTGACATTGTCAAATTCGAGCATCTCTACGCGCCCTGATACTGCCTCAACACCCAACCCTTAACGGGGCTTGTTAAGGGAACGTCTTAAACGGTCATTCCGGCCATATTATGTCGCCGCGCGCGCGGTAAATCCATCTATGATCGCGCAAATGTGGCAGGAATGCGGCCAAATCGCAAGTTTTTGACCTTGCGAGGGAAACGGTGGCGCGGTCGCAGGGCCGATTCACGCGGATTGTTTCTTCACCCCGCACAGCTTGCCCGCCACGATCGAAACGGCAGCTGCGACAAAGGAGAACAGCGCACCCATCTTAGCCGCCGCCTGAATCGGGGTGTCGCCGAGCATGGCCGTGCCGTCAAAGGCCACCGCCGCAATAAACAGCGACACGGTAAATCCGATGGCCGCGACACAACCGATCACCAGAAGATCGATGGTTCGCATCCCGGCAGGCAGACCCAGCCGCAACACATGCGCGGCAAAGGCGCCCATGACCAGAACGCCCACAGGTTTGCCGATCAAAAGTCCTGCCAGAACCAACCATGTCGGATCGCCGATGGCGTTGAACTCAACGCCCGCGTTCAGCAAGCCAAAGAAGAACAGGATGACCTCGACCGGACTTTTGAGCTTGTGCTCGATGTCGTTCAACAGGTCATGCAGGTGCTCTTCTGCGGCGGCAAAAATCCCGAAGGCGCGGTCCGCGTGCGGGATGGTCGGCACGATGGGCAAGAGGCCCAGAGCCGGGTGAATGCCCGCGCGCATGAAGCCGTACCAGGAAATGCAGCCCGCGATCAGATAGGGCCAGAAGGTCATGTTTTTGCGCACCCAGGTCGAATTCGGACGCAGCTGATTGCCCGCATCCATCTTGCGCGGCAGCCAGTTGGCGAGGACAAATACCAACACGGCGGCAGCCAAGGACAGCAAGAGCCACTGCGGGGCCAATTCGCCGGTCGGATAGAATATCGCCAGGATCACAAGGCCAGCCGCATCGTCTGCGATGGCCAAAAGCAACAGGAAGCGCACCGCCGGATGCCCTGCGCCAAAGACCACGCGGCCCACCAGATAGGAAAACGCGATGTCGGTCGCGGTCGGCACGGCCCAGCCGTTTTTCACCGCATCGAAGGTGTCGGAGCCCATGATCAACGCGAGGCCCAGATAGACCGCGATGGGGCCCAGCATCCCGCCAGAGGTGGCGATCAGGGGCGTGGCGGCTTTCTTACCGCGCAGGCTGCCGTTCTTGAGGATCACCGCCTCCCAGACCTCTTTCGCGGCGATGGCAAAGAAGAAGGCCATGAAGAGATCGTTGAACAGGTAATGCAGCGTCAAGGTGCGATGGACATGACCGTGATCGTCGACATGGGCGTGGCCGATAAAGAAATTCTCGGCAATCGGGTATTCGACAAACGCGTGGTAGGACTGGGCATCCACATTCGCCCAGATCAGCGCCAAAATCGCACCGATGATCAAGAGCAGCGAATAGTTGGTGATAAAATTCCAGACCTTATACATGCTCAGCCCTTTTTAACCCGATCCCGTCGGTTTGGGGGCACCCTGTGGTCGGATGTTCACCAAACCCTATAGCCGGGATAATTCAACTGGGCTTTCAGAGCAAGCGCGGGCCGTGAAAGCCCGCGCGTGCAAGTGGGATTAGAAGGCTGACCAGATCACCCCGGCCAGAACCGCGCCGATGAGGGCAAAGCCGATATAGGCGGCAAAGACGCGGGGTTTCACAAGTGCCCAGACCGCCACCGCCGCCGGGATACAGGAAATGCCGCCCGCAATCATAAAGGACATGGCGGCGCCCTCGGCCATACCTTGCGAGATCAGCCCGGACATCAGCGGCACGGCGGCAAAGCCGTTGAGATAGGCGGGCGCACCGATGACGGCGCCGATCAGGATCGGCTTGAGGCCCTCACCGCCCATCACAGAGGCGATCACATCGGCGGGCAGGTAGGACAGCATGACGCTTTCGAGCGCATAGGCCACCAGCATCCATTTGCCCAAGAAAAGAAGGTTCTTGAGAAAGCTCGATTTGAAGGTCTCGATGCGATCCTGATCGCGCCAAAACGTCCAATTCGGTTTGCCACGCAGGCCGGACGTGGCGCAGCAGGAGGGTTTGTCAAAGGCCTTGAGCGGGTCGGCAAACAAAGCGGTCCCGCCCAAAAGTTTGACGCCCAATCCGCCCAAAAGCCCGATGCCCACGGCGGCGACGGTTTTGGCGACGGCGAAATCCATGCCCAACTCGCCCGCAGTGACAAAGAACATCGCCGGGTCCATCAGCGGCGAGGCCAGCCAAAAGGCCATGACGGCGGACAAAGGCACGCCGACGGCCAGCGAGGCGGCGATAAAGGGGATGACTTGACAGGAGCAAAAGGGCGAAATGCCGCCCACAAGCGCCGCGACAAAGATCATCTGCATCTCGCGGCCTGCGAAGGCCCTGCTCAACAGGGTCTCGGCGCCCGTGGCCTGAACGTAGGCGGTGGCGAGAATGGCGAACAATAGGAAGGGCGCGGCCTCCCACAGGGCTTCCAGTGTGAATTTGAAAGTCGGGAGCAGGTTTGCGGGGTCAAAGAGCGCAACCGCCAAGATCACCATCCCTGTGAGCAGGAGCGCCTTGTCGAGCCGCTTCCAAAGTTGCGGGAGGCGGGGCGGAGTTTGGGTGAGATCAGTCATGGCAATGGGCCTCCGGGGTGCAGGTGTCATCTGTGCAGTCGGCGCAGCATTCGTCCAAAAGACCGGTGAGCTGGCTTTGCAGCTGGTCGTAATCGGCGGCGATGCATATCACCGACCGGCCTTGTTTTTCCTGTTTCACGACGCCGACGGCGGCGAGTGTTTTCATGTGATGCGTGAGCGTCGCGCCGGTGATGCCGGTGCGATTGCCCAGCTCTCCGATCGACAATCCTTTCGGTCCGGCGCGCAAAAGCGTGCGTAGAACGGACAGGCGTTGTTCGGAGCCCAAGGCGGAAAACAGGCTTGCGGCCTCCGCGAGGGATAGATCATCGAATTGCGCGTGCGGTCTTGGGGCGGACATAGGGAACTCCGAAATGTGATTCATTTCTATATTTCTAAAAATATCAAAATGAGTCAAGTGGCCAATTCCCTGCCGCCGCGCTACAACCTCAAAATGACACTCGCTCAGGACATCCAGACCTGTCGCCTCTGCGCGGATCGCTTTGCCGTCACGGCCACGCGGCACAGCCCGCGGCCGGTGGTCTGGTTCCGCCCCACGGCGCGCATTCTGGTCGCCGGACAGGCCCCCGGCGCGCGGGTGCATGAAAGCGGGCGGCCCTTTACCGATGCCTCGGGCGAGCGGCTGCGGGCGTGGTTGGGGCTGGATGAGGCGGTGTTTTATGACCGCGACCGGATCGCGATCGTGCCGATGGGCTTTTGCTTTCCGGGCTACGACGCCAAGGGATCGGACCTGCCGCCGCCCGCGCTCTGTCGAGAAACCTGGCACGACAAGGTGATGGCGGAGCTGACCGATCTGGAGCTGATCCTGCCCGTGGGTCTGCATGCGATCCGTTATCATACGGGTCACAAAGGTAGCCTGACCGAGGCGGTGATGAACTGGCGCGCCGATGCGCCGCGTCTCTTTCCCTTGCCTCATCCGTCCTGGCGCAATACGGCTTGGCTCAGGAAAAATCCGTGGTTCGAGGCCGAGCTATTGCCGGACCTGCGCGCCCGTATCCAAACGCTGTTGTGAGAGATGAAATGACCGAACAGACCCCGATTGATCTGGCCCATGCCGCGATGCAGGCCTCCCCCGACGACGACAACGCCCGTCTGCGGTTTTTCGAACGGGTGGCCGATGGCGAATGGTTCCTGCTTTTGGAGGAGGAACATGACGGCGAAGGCCCGATCACGCCGCGTGTCTTTCCGGTCGAGGCGGATAACTTTGTGCTGGCCTTTGACCGCGAGCAACGTCTGGCGGAATTCGCGGGCCATGCGCCCTATGCCGCCATGTCGGGACGCGTTTTGGCGGAGATGCTGGCGGGGTCGGGCTATGGTCTGGGGCTGAACCTGTCGGTGGCGCCGTCTGAAATGCTTTTGCCGGGGGCGGCGGTAGATTGGCTTCATGCGACTTTGGGCAATGCGCCCTCAGAGGCCCACGGCAAAGCCGAGGAGATTTTTCCGCCCGCAGGTCTTCCCGAAGCGCTGATCGTGGCGCTCGATGCCAAACTGGCGATTGCAGGCGGTTTGGCGAAGCTCGTCTATCTGTCCGGCGTGAAATACGAAGACGGGGTGCGCTCGCATCTCTTGGCTTTCGTGGATCACATCCCCGGTGCTGAGGATGCTTTGGCAAAACTGGTTTCTGAAGCGCTGATCTTTTCGGGTGTCGAAGCGGGGGCTTTGGATGTGGCGTTTTTCAAATCCTCTGACCCGCTCTGTGCGCCTTTGGCCCGCTTTGGCCTGCGGTTCGATTTGCCAGCCCCCGAGCCGATCTCGACCGGCCCGTCGGCGCCGGGCATGGACCCGACCGCCCCGCCGAAACTGCGGTGATGTGAGTATTTTTCGCAGCAAAGGAAACGCAATGGTTGAGGTCAGTAGCCTGCGCTGCGGTCCACGAGATGCAGGAGCGGCTCACCCGCCTCCGAGCGCCGGATGTTTTCCGCGATGACGCCGGAGGCGGTGTTGGCGCGGGTCTCGGCGGCGATATGGGGCGTGACCGTGACGTTGGGATGCGCCCAATAGGGATGATCGGCGGGCAGGGGCTCTGTGCGAAAGACGTCGAGCGTGGCGTGGCCGATCTGATCGCTGTTCAAGGCGGCCAAAAGCGCGTCATCGTCGATCAGCGTGCCGCGCCCCGGATTCACGATCCGCGCGCCTTTGGGCATCAGCGCAAGCGTGTCAGCGTTCAGTGTGTTTTGCGTCGCCGCCGTGTCGGGCAGGAGGGTGACGAGGATCTCGGCGGCGCTCAGCGCCTGAGCGAGGTCATCGGGGCCGTTGAGGCATGTGAGACCGTCAATCCCTTTGGGGCGCCGAGACCAGCCGGTGACGTCAAAGCCAAGTTGCGCGAGGGCCACGGCACAGGTCTGCCCCAATTCGCCAAGTCCCAGAACCGTCACGCGGCGATCCTTGGCCAGAGGCGGCGTGATGTGGTCCCATTGGCCGTTCAGCCCGTGGATATGACGATCCATGCTGAGGTGATAGCGCATCACATGGCCAACGACATAATCCCGCATCCCAAGTGCAAGGCCCGGATCGACCATGCGACACAGGGGCTGGGTCAGCGTCGGATTTGGGGCGATTTTCTCGACCCCGGCCCAGAGGCTCAACACGGCTTTGGCATTCGCGTAGGGTGTGAAATCCCTGAGCGCGTCATTAGGGGCGTAGACGATGTAATCGACCTCTTCGGGCGACGCGTCTCGGGTGAGGCGCGCGTCCAGACCGGCGTTTTCCAAGGCTTTCGTCAGCACGTCTTCGTAGGTAGGCCAAATCCGCTCGGGCGCGGAAAATAACAGGGTCAGCGTCATCTTTTGCCTTACCTTTTGCTGCGGGGCCTGTGGACATGCGCCGATTGCACAATGCCGAAGGCGGCCAGCAGCACGAGCATCGCCGAGCCGCCATAGGACACCAGCGGCAGGGGCACGCCCACAACAGGCATCAGGCCCATCACCATGGACATATTCACCGCGAAGAACAGGAAAAACGTGGCCGCGATGCCGATGGTCACCAGCGCGCCGAAGCGGTCTTTGTTGTTCATCGCGGAGACCAGACAAAAGACGATGATCGCGGCGTAGAGCGCCAAAAGCGAGAAGGCGCCGACAAAGCCGAATTCCTCCGCCAAAGTGGTGAAGATGAAGTCGGTGTGCTTTTCGGGCAGGAAGTTCAGGCGCGACTGTGTGCCCTGCATGAACCCGCGTCCGGTCCAGCCGCCGGAGCCAAGCGCGATCTTGGCTTGGGTGATGTGATAGCCAGCGCCCAGAGGATCGGCGGAAGGATCGAGGAAGGTGTCGATCCTGCGGTATTGATAGTCGTTGAGCAATTGCCACGGCGTGCCGCGCGAGGCGAAAACAGCGGTGATCAGCCCGGCGAAAAGCGCGATGACCACGCCGAAATAGATCCAGCTCACCCCCGCCGCGAACATCACGATGGCGCCGCCCGCAACCAAGAGGATCGAGGTGCCGAGGTCGGGCTGTTTGAGCACGAGGAAGGTCGGCACGAGGATCAGCACGACGGGGATCAGAACCCACAAGGGCCGCGAGACTTTCTCCATAGGCAGCCAGTCGTAATAGGCCGCCAAAAGCATCACGAGAGAGATTTTCATCAACTCGGAGGGCTGAAGTTTGATCGGGCCAAGATCGATCCAACGCTGCGCGCCCATGCCGACGTGGCCGAAAAACTCCACGAAAATCAAAAGCAGGAAGGAAAAGATATAGGCCAGCCCCGCGATGTTGCGCCAAAACCAGATCGGCACCATGGCGATCATCAGCATTGCCACGATCCCCAGCGCAAAGCGCTTCATCTGTGGTTCTGCCCAGGGCTGAAATGAGCCGCCCGCGTTGGAATAGAGCATCAGAAAGCCGACCGAGGCGACAGCAGAGAGCAACACCACGAGCGCCCAGTTCAGGTAAAGCACCTTGGCGATGCCTGTGGGCACCGTCTTGAGCGTGCTTTCGAGATAGCTCATGCTTGGCTCCTCTCGTCGCTCTCACTCTCATCGCCAAGCAGCGGCAGGGTGCGAAAACGCTCGCGGATGGTATTGCGCTGCGAGCTTGGATAGGCCTCAAGCGGTGGTACGGAGCCATGCAGCGCAAAGAGCATCAGATCGCGGGCAATCGGCGCGGCGACAGAAGACCCGCCGCCGCCATGTTCGACCACAACGGAAACGGCATAACGCGGCGCATCATAGGGCGCATAGGACACGAACAGCGCGTGGTCGCGTTCTTCCCATGGCACGTTCTTGTTGTTGACCACGGCCGAGCGCACCTGCGATGTGCCGGTCTTGCCCGCCATCCGCAGTGTTTCATCCGCGATGCGCGAGGCATAGGCCGTGCCGCGGTTGGAGTTCAGCACTTCGAACATGCCCTGACGCACCGCGCGCAGCATGTTTTCGTTGATGTCCAGTGGCCCGCCCCCCAGCACCGGCTGTTCGACCCCATTGATCGAACGGACAACGCGGGGGATCACTTCGCGGTTCGTGGCGAGACGGGCGGTCATCACGGCAAGCTGCAAGGGCGTGGCCAGAACAAAACCCTGTCCGATCGAGGCGTTGAGACTGTCGCCGACGACCCAATCCGCACCGCGATTGGCCAGTTTCCACTGTTTGTCCGGCATGAGGCCCGAATTGATCCCCGACAGCGGCAGGTCATAGGTCTGACCCAGCCCAAGTTTGCGGCCCATTTCGGCGATTTTTTCGATGCCAGCGCGCTGGGCCATCTCATAATAATAGACGTCACAGGAATGGCGCAGAGATCCCACGAGGTTCACATTGCCGTGGCCTGCGCGTTTCCAGCAGTGAAACCGCCGCCCGCCGACCTCCGTGTGGCCCAGACAGCGCACGGTTTCCTCCGGTGAAACCACCCCGGCATCCAAAGCCGCCAGCGCCGTCACCATTTTAAAGGTCGAGCCGGGGGGATAGGCGCCTTGCACGGATTTCGCGGGCAGGGGGCGGTGGTCGTTTTCCAACAACGCATTGTAATTGGAGACGGAAATGCCGCGCACGAAGAGGTTCGGATCGAACGCAGGCGTCGACCCGGCGGCGATGATGTCGCCGGTCTCCACGTCCATCACCACGGCGGCGGCACTCTCGGTGCCCAGACGCGCCTGCACGAAATTCTGCACCTTGTGATCGACGGTCAGTTGCACGTTCGAGCCGGGTTGACCCTCTTGGCGGTCCAGCTCGCGGATGATCCGGGCATGCACGTTCTGCTCGACACGTCTGAGCCCCGCCTTGCCCTTGAGCGTGTCTTCGAGCTTGGCCTCGATGCCGAATTTACCGAGCTGGAATTTCGGAATTTTGTAAACCGGATCGACCGTCTCCATCCGGGAGATGTCATAGCTCGACACCGGGCCGACATAGCCGACGAGATGGGCGAAATCACTGTGCAGCGGATAATAGCGCGACAGGCCGACCTCGGGTGTCACCCCCGGAAGCGCGGGGCCGTTGGCAGAGACGAGGGAGAAGTCCTCCCAGCTCAGGCGATCCGCGATGATCACAGGCGCAGAGGGGCCGGCTTTTTTCAACTCGTCGCGCACACGCGCCTGATCCTCGGCGGTGATGCCGATCAGCTCTTCGAGCTTGATCAAAACGGCGTCCAGTTCGGCGGAATCTTCTTTGCGGATCACCACACGGAGCGTCTGTTCGTTTTCCGCCAAAAGCGCGCCGTTGCGGTCGTAGATCAACCCGCGCGCGGGCGCCAAAAGGAAATCGCGAATGCGGTTTTCCTCGGCCAAAAGCCGGAAGGTGTCGGCCTGATCGACCTGCAAATAGCGCATTCGCAGACCCAAAGCGCCCATGAAAGCCACCTGAGAGCCGCCCAGAAACAGCGCGCGTCGGGTGATCTTGCGGGCGGAGGCGGCGTTTTCCGTAGGCGTTCGTTTCATCGCACATACCTCATCTCATCGGCCTCAGAGGGCGTGATCTTGGCGATGCCAAGCCCGTAATGGGAGATGGCAATGACGATAGGATAACTCAAGATCGTCGAAATTTGTCCCAAAATAGCCAGCCCCAGAGAGGTCTGATCCACCATGAAAATCGCGAGGCTCAAGCGATAGGTCACCGCCATTGCCAGCATGACGCCTGCCACCATCGCCCATTCGATGGCAAAGGGCAGATCGCGCGAAGTGGGTTCGCGGCTACGCAGGAATTCGAGGCCCATGATGCTGAGCGCGGCCCAAAGCCCCGGCGGGCGCAGGAAGATGAAATCGGCCAAAAGCATAACGGCGGCCACAAGAAACACCGGCACGTAATCTGGGCGTCTGAGGACCCAGGCAAAGGCGAAGGCGAGGATCAGATCGGGCCCCGGCCAACGACCTGAGCCGACTTGCAGCGGCAGAAGGTAGAAAAACGTCGCCAAGGCGGTGATCAACAGAAATACGCCGCGAAAGGACCATTTGCGCACCGTGCGGGGGTCAACCATTCTCGGCCTCCGCGCTTTGGTCTGTGTCTTCGACCCCGTCGATTTCGGGCTGCGGGTCTTCGCGTTCCGGGATGATCAAGGCGCCGGGGTCCGTGATGCGTTCGCTCTGATGGGTGCGCAAGACGCGCAGGTAATCCATCCGCTCGTAGTCGGCGGCCAAAATGACGCGCAGGCGCCGGTCCGGGCCCTTGGCGACCTGACCGATCAGAATGCCCGGCGGGAACACCCCGCCATCGCCCGAGGAAATCACCCGATCACCGGGGCGGACAAGCTCGGGCGTTTCGATGAAATCGAGCGAGGGGCGGATGGAATTGTCTCCCGACAGAATGGCGCGCTGGCCCGAGGGCTGGATCGTCACCGGCAGGCGCGAGTTGCTGTCGGTCAAAAGAATCACCCGCGCGGTGTTCTGGCCCACGCCGGAAATCCGGCCCACAAGGCCGATGCCGTCCATCGTCGCCCAGCCGTCCATGATCCCATCGCGCGCGCCGACGTTCAAAAGCACGGATTGCCGAAACGGCGAGCCGCTGTCGGCCATCACGACGCCGGTGACATAGGTGTAGCGCGGGTCTATCCGCACCTTGTTCAGGTCGAGAAGTTTGGCGTTCTTCTGTTCCAGCTGAAGCGCGGCTTCTTTCCAGGCCTGCATCTGACGCAGCTCGTTGCGCAATTCCTGGTTCTGGTCGTAAAGCCGTTGATAACTTTGGAAATTCTCGATCATTCCGATGGTCTTGGTGACCGGCACCAAGGCCCACTCGAAGGAGGGCACCACCTTGTCGACCAGCCCCGCGCGAAGCCGCTCGACCCGGGGGCTGTCGATACGCCAAAGGATGAAGAGGCCGATAAAGCACAGGAGCATGACGCCGATCAGCAAACGCCGGATCGGGCGGACATAGGTTTCCGAATTGCCCTTGTTTCTGGCCATCTATCCTCCGGACCCGCGCGCCGGGCATGCCGCCAGACAATGTGCCGGGGAGGCGCCCAAAAGGCGCGAGCCCTCAGCTGTCGTAATCAATAACGTGCCGGAGTTGTTTCTCATATTCCAGCGCTTTGCCAGTGCCCAGAGCCACACAATTGAGTGACTCGTCGGCCACCGAAATGGCAAGGCCGGTCTGTTCGCGCAGCGCCAGATCCAACTCGCCCAAAAGCGCACCACCGCCCGTCAGCATCACACCACGGTCGACGATGTCGGCGGCGAGATCCGGGGGCGTGGTTTCCAAGGCGGTCATCACCGCCTCGCAGATTTGAATGACCGGCTCGGCCAGCGCTTCGGCGACCTGTGCCTGGTTGATCTCGATCTCTTTCGGCACACCGTTCAACAGGTCGCGCCCGCGAATGGTCAGCACCGCGCCACGTCCGTCATCGGGCATCCGGGCGGTGCCGATGGTGGTCTTGATGCGCTCGGCGGTGCCTTCGCCGATCAAAAGGTTCTGTTGGCGGCGGAGGTAGGCGATGATGGCGTCATCCATCCGGTCGCCGCCGACACGCACGGAGCGCGCGTAGACGATGTCGCCCAGCGACAGAACGGCCACCTCGGTGGTGCCGCCGCCGATGTCCACAACCATGTTGCCGGTCGGATCGGTGATCGGCATGCCCGCCCCGATAGCCGCCGCGATGGGTTCGGCAATCAGCCCGGCCTTGCGCGCACCGGCGGAGAGCACGGATTGACGGATCGCGCGTTTCTCGACGGGGGTCGCGCCATGCGGCACGCAGACGATGATCTTCGGCTTGGAGAAGGTGGTGCGTTTGTGGACCTTGCGAATGAAATGTTTGATCATTTCCTCGGCGGTGTCGAAGTCGGCGATCACACCTTCGCGCATCGGGCGGATGGCTTCGATAGAGCCGGGAGTTTTGCCGAGCATGTGTTTGGCGTCTTCGCCCACGGCCAGCACCTGTTTGCGGCCGTCTTTGACGTGATAGGCCACAACGGAAGGCTCATTGAGGATGATGCCCTTGCCTTTGACATAGACCAGCGTGTTCGCCGTGCCCAAGTCGATTGCCATGTCGGAAGAGAAAAGTCCCGCAAATCCTGCCATATTTATGCCCCGTATGCCCCGTTTAGCCAAAGTGGCCAGCCGCGAAGGGGAGAATCCCCCCGTATCGGCAGACTTATAGGGGGCGTGGTGGCTATGGAAAAGGGGGCGATATGGCGGGTTTTGGCGAAGACTTGCTCAAAACCTCTTTTTGAACATGAAAAAGGCGCCCACAAAGGAGCGCCTCTTCACAATTGCCTGAAAAGAATGCGGCGCAGCAATATCAATTCAGTGTGGCAACGTTTTTCGCTCAATCTGATTCAGATGAAACGAAAAACGCTTTAGCTGGCGTCCGTGTATTTGATCTCACGCACATCGGCGTTGGGCGCGGTTTTGCCGCGACGCACGATCAGGCGGTTCAGCGCGTTGACATAGGCCTTGGCGGAGGCAAAGACCGTATCCGTGTGCGAGCTTTGCCCGGTGGAAATCCGCCCGTCCTCTTCCATCCGCACCATCACGGTGGCCTGCGCGTCGGTGCCTTCGGTGACGGCCTGCACCTGATAGAGCTGCAAACGCGCCTGCGTCGGGTAGAGCGTCTTGATCGCTTTGAAAGTCGCGTCCACCGGACCGTCGCCCTCGACCGTGCAATGGCTTTCGACACCATTGATTTCGAGGATGATGTCGGCGGTTTGCGGCGCTTCGGAGCCACAAATCACGCGCAGATGCTTGATCTTGATGACCTCGTTCTGGCTGTCGGCCCCGGTGGCTTGCATCAGCGCGACGATGTCGTCATCGAGCACTTCTTTCTTGCGGTCGGCCAACTCCTTGAAGCTGACAAAGAGGTCTTTCAGCTGGTTGTCGCCCAAGGTGTAGCCCAGCTCGTCGAGCTTGGCGCGCAGCGCGGCACGCCCGGAGTGTTTGCCCAAAGGCAGGGAGGTGCCCGACAGACCCACGTCCTGAGGACGCATGATCTCGAAGGTTTCCTTGTTCTTCAGCATGCCGTCCTGGTGAATGCCGGACTCATGCGCAAAGGCGTTCTTGCCGACGATGGCCTTGTTCGGCTGGACCGCAAAGCCAGAGACCTGCGACACGCGACGCGAGATGTTCATGATCTTCGTCGTGTCGATCCCGGTCGAAAACGGCATCACATCGTTGCGCACCTTGAGCGCCATGACGACCTCTTCGAGCGCGGTGTTGCCCGCACGTTCGCCCAGACCGTTGATCGTGCATTCGATTTGACGCGCACCGGCTTCGACGGCGGCCAGAGCGTTGGCGGTCGCCATGCCCAGATCGTTGTGACAGTGCGTGGCAAAGACGATCTCATCGGCGCCCGGCACGCGCTCGAGCAGCATGCGGATGATGTCGGCACTTTCGCGCGGCGTGGTGTAGCCCACAGTGTCGGGGATGTTGATCGTGGTGGCGCCCGCCTTGATCGCGATCTCGACGACGCGGCAGAGGTAATCGTGCTCGGTGCGGATCGCATCCATCGGCGACCATTGCACATTGTCCGTCAGGTTGCGGGCGTGGGTTACGGTCTCGTGGATCTTGTCCGCCATCTCATCCATCGAAAGCGCCGTGATGTCACGGTGCAGGGGGGAGGTGCCGATAAAGGTGTGAATCCGGGGACGCGCGGCATGACGCACGGCTTCCATGCAGCGGTCGATGTCGCGCAGGCTGGCGCGGGCCAGACCGCAAATCACGGAGTTCTTGGAATTCTTCGCGATCTCGCTGACCGCTTCGAAATCGCCCTCTGAGGCAATCGGGAACCCCGCCTCGATGATGTCCACGCCCATCTCGTCGAGCATGGCGGCGATCTCGAGCTTTTCATTGTGGCTCATGGTCGCGCCGGGGGATTGTTCGCCGTCCCGCAGGGTCGTGTCGAAAATCAGGACGCGGTCCTGTTTGGATGTCTCGGTCATTTTGAAATCTCTCTTTTAGTCCTTAGCGTTTCTCTCCGGCGCATGCGGTCACCTCTGAGCATCGCGCCGTCGGCACGCTCAGAGGCAGCTAAGAAGGAGGAGGCCACGACGAAGCGCCGCACCAGCGTGCGGGGGCAAGGCAAAATGGCATGCCGCGATATGTGTCGTGCTCGTCATGGGGTCGGAATATACTCCGCGCGGACGGCTTGAAAACCCCAAAAATCCAAAAGTCCGATTTTGAACCATATTGAGCGCGGAGGCGTACTGTCTCTGAGAGGGTAGAGATATGAAAGCATTGGTTATTGGCGCCTCGGGCGGGATCGGCGGGGCCGTCTGTCGCGGGTTTGCGGCTCAAGGCATGTCGGTCACAGGCCTATCGCGGCGCGAAGACGGGTTGGACGTCACCGATCCCGACAGCGTGGCACGGCATCTTGGCGCCCTAGAAGGTCCGTTCGAGCGCGTGGTGATTGCCACGGGGAAACTCGACGGGGCAGGAGCACCGCCAGAGAAATCGTTGCGGATGTTGAGCGCCGAGGCGCTGTTGGACCAATTCGCCACCAATGCCATCGGCCCGGCTTTGATCCTGCGGGAATTGCCTCGGCTCTTGCCAAAAGATGCGCCCTCGGTGGCGGCGGTTCTGACCGCGCGTGTGGGCTCTATCGGCGACAACACTTTGGGCGGCTGGTACAGCTACCGCGCGGCGAAAGCGGCGGCCAATCAATTGACCCGCACGGCGGCCATCGAGATCGCGCGCAGTCATAATGAGGCCTGCCTCATCGCCTATCACCCCGGTACGGTCGCGACGAAATTCACCGAAGGCTACAGCCGTGACAAATTGAGCCCCGAGGAGGCCGCCCGCCATCTGATCGACGTCATGGCGGCGCGGGACGCGGGCGACACCGGGCGATTTTATGACTGGAAAGGCGAAGAGGTGCCGTGGTGAGCCGTGTCATTTTGATCCTTGGCGATCAGCTGTCCCCTGAGATGTCGTCGCTCGAAGAGGGCAACAAAACCCGTGATCTGGTCGTCATGGCGGAGGTCGCCGCCGAGACCGATTATGTCCGGCATCACCCGAAAAAGATCGCGCTGATCTTTGCCGTCATGCGCCACTTCGCTGAAGAGTTGCGCGCGGCGGGCTGGCAGGTGGCCTACACAAAGCTCGATGATGACGACAACACGCAGTCGCTTTTGGGCGAAGCGCGGCGGCGGGCGCAAGCGCATGGCGCGGATGAGATCGTCATGACGGAGGCCGGGGAATGGCGGCTGAGGCTTGAGGCCGAAGAAAGCGCCCTCCCGGTGCGGCAACTCCCGGACACGCGATTTATTGCGACAGAACAGGAATTTACCGACTGGGCCGAGGGGCGCAAGGCGCTTCGGATGGAGTATTTCTACCGTGAGATGCGGCGCAAGACCGGGCTTTTGATGGACGGCGACGCGCCCTGCGGCGGGCAGTGGAATTTCGATCATGACAATCGCAAACCCGCCTCGGATGATCTGTTCCGGGCCAAGCCTCTGACGTTCGAGCCAGATGAGATCACCCGCGCGGTGCTCGATCTGGTCGAGGCGCGGATTGGCGAAAATTTCGGAGAGTTGCACCCGTTCACCTATGCCGTGACACGCCAAGACGCGGACCGCGCGCAGCAGCATTTCCTCGACCATCACTTGCAGGATTTCGGCACCTATCAGGACGCGATGCTTTCAAATGACCGTGTGCTGCATCACTCGCTTTTGTCCGCCTATCTCAACATTGGCCTGCTGGACCCGCTGGCGCTCTGCCAAGCGGTTGAGGCGCGTTATCGCGACGGCAAAGTGCCGATCAACTCCGCCGAGGGTTTTATCCGGCAAATCCTCGGCTGGCGCGAATATGTGCGGGGGCTGTATTTTCTCAAAGGCCCCGACTATCCACATCAGAACAAGCTCAACCATCAACGCGGCCTGCCCGCGCTCTATTGGGGCGCTGAGACCCGGATGAACTGCCTGTCGCATGCCGTGACCCAGACCCGTGAAGACGCCTATGCCCACCACATTCAGCGCCTTATGGTCACCGGTAACTTCGCACTTTTGGCCGGGGTCAATCCGAAAGAGGTGCATGAATGGTATCTCGCCGTCTATATCGACGCCTTCGAGTGGGTCGAGGCGCCCAACACGGTGGGGATGAGCCAATTTGCCGACGGCGGGATGATCGCCTCCAAACCCTATATTTCCTCGGGCAATTACATCCACAAAATGTCGGATTACTGCGGCGACTGTACGTATTCAGTGACGAAAAAGACGGGGGAGGGCGCCTGTCCCTTTAACCTGCTCTATTGGCATTTCCTCGACCGTCATCGCGAGCGCTTCAAAGGCAATCCGCGTATGGGCCGGATGTATCGCACCTGGGATCGGATGGATGAGGGGAAGCGCGCGGTGATATTGAAAGAGGCGACCGCATTTCTGGACCGCCTCTCAAAAGGGGAAACCGTTTAGAGTTATTCAGAGGCCGCAGGCGTCTCCGTCTCGGGCGCATCCTCAGACACCAAAGCCCCATCGACCCATTCGCCCGACACCACCTTGCCATCGGCATAGGTGATCGTGCCGTGGCCGTTGGATTTGCCCGCGACAAACATGCCCTCATAGCTGTCGCCATTGGGGTAGGTCGCCTTGCCGCGGCCCTGAATTTCGCCGTCTTTCCATTCGCCGGTATAGGAGAACCCCGAAGCCATCTGAATCGTGCCGATCCCGTCGCGTTTGCCCGCCACGTAATCGCCCTCGTAGACCGTGCCGTCGACATAGGTGGCTTTGCCTTTGCCCTGACGCTGGCCATCGACCCAGTCGCCGTCGTAGACGAAGCCGTCGGCGTAGGTCATCTTGCCCTTGCCGTGGTTCTGCGCGTTCCGGAACTCGCCCTCATAGGTCAGCCCGCCTGCGTAGCGCGCCACGCCCGTGCCGTCGATCACGCCATATTGCCAATCGCCCTCGTAGGTCGTGCCATTGGGATAGGTGATTTTGCCCTTGCCATGCGACAGGTCATCGAGGAAGTCGCCCACGTAAACCGAGCCGTCCGGGTAGGTCACCTGACCCTGTCCTTCGATCCGCCCCTCGGTCCATGCGCCGACGTAGAGATAGCCATCCGCGCCAGTAAACGTACCTTGGCCGTCGCGTTTGTCGTCGTCAAAGCTGCCTTCATAGACGTCGCCATTGGCGTAGGTCACCTTGCCCTCGCCCTGACGTTTGCCGCCGACCAGCTCGCCCACGAAGACATCTCCGTTGGGCTGCGTGATCGTGCCTTGGCCGTTGCACTGGTTGTCCACCCAGTTGCAGTCGAGAATCATCCCCTCGTCTGTGGTCAGAATACCCGGTCCGTGGCGCATGTCGCGGGCCATTTCGCCCTCGTAGGTGGCACCCTCGGGATAGGTGATCGTGCCACGGCCTTCCTTGACGCCGTTGACCCAGCCGCCTTCGTAGATATAGCCGGTGGGGCTCTCCAAGCGTCCTTGTCCGTGGTGTTTGGCGGCCAGAAAACCGCCTTCGTATTTCACGCCATTGGCATAGACCGCAACGCCCGATCCGGTGGCTTCGCCCTCGGCCCAGTCGCCCTCATAGGTGCCGCCGTCCGCATAGGTGATCTTGCCAAAGCCGTCGGGTTTCCCCTTGGCAAAGGCGCCCTCATAGACCGAGCCGTCGGTAAACCGCGCAAGGCCCTGGCCCTTGATCTCGCCCATCACCCATTCGCCGGTGTATTCATAGCCGTTCGGCAGGCTGTAGGTGCCGACACCGTCCTGCAAACCGTCCTTGAACGTGCCTTCGTAAATCCCGCCTTCTTCGAACTGGCGGGTCTCCACTTTTCCGCTGTCTTGCGCCAACATGGCCGTTGGCAGGGCTGGCATGGCCCCGATCATCGTTGCCGCGAAAAGCGTGATGCGCATTCGTGTCACTGTCTTACGTCCCATTCCCGATGAGGTCATGTGTCTGCCTGTGCTGCCAAGAGGAGCTAGGTGGACTTGTTCTAAGTTCTGGACCTTCCGCATCCTGTCGGGGGCCCCGTCGCGCGCCAGACTAGGGGTAAGACACGCGGTCTTCAAATGTTTTTCCCGTGAGCGCCTTTCCCTTGGGCGTCATTCTGCTAAACCATGCGTGAGACTTCAGGATACATGAGTGCCATGACCGAGACCTTCCGCCAGACCACCTTCCGCCTGACCCTGGCCCAGCTCAACCCGAGTGTGGGTGCGATTGATGCCAATGCCGACAAGGTCCAAAGCGCGTATGCCGAGGCCAAAGCGGCAGGTGCCGATATGATCGTCTTTCCGGAGCTGTTCCTGATCGGCTATCAGCCGCAGGATTTGGTGATGAAGCCCGCTTTGGTGAACACGGCCATGGCCAAGGTCGAGGAACTGGCCGCTTTGACAGTCGATGGTCCCGCCATCGGGGTCGGCGCGCCCTATTCCTATGGCGATGCGCTTTACAACGGCTATTGGATTCTGGCCGAGGGCCGCGTCAAACAGGTGCTGCGCAAACATCACCTGCCGAATTACAAGGTCTTCGATGAGGTGCGCCTCTTTGCCTCTGGTCCCGTCGAAGGTCCCTACGCCATCGGTCCGCTGCGCATCGGCTCACCGATCTGCGAGGACGCGTGGTACGAGGACGTCGCCGAGGCGCAGGTCGAAAGCGGGGCGGAGATTCTGATCGTGCCCAACGGCTCGCCCTATTATCGCAACAAATTCAACACGCGGCTCACCCATATGGTGTCGCGCGTGATCGAGAATGACGTGCCTCTGGTGTATTTGAACATGGTTGGCGGTCAGGACGATCAAGTCTTTGACGGCGGCTCTTTCGTGCTCAATCGTCACGGCAAACCGGCGCATATCCTGCCGGCTTTTGCCGAAGAGCTGCGCCATGTCGATTTCGAGAAAGCCGACGGGTGCTGGGTGGCGCTCGAGGGCGAGGTGACCCCGCAGCCGGATGAGTGGGAGCAGGACTATCGCGCCATGGTCGAGAGCCTGCGCGATTACCTTGGCAAAACCGGGTTCAAAAAGGTCGTTCTGGGCCTGTCCGGCGGTATCGACTCGGCGATTGTGGCGACGATTGCCACCGATGCGCTGGGCGCCGAGAATGTGCATTGTGTGATGCTGCCGTCGGAATACACTTCGCAGGGCTCTCTGGAGGACGCTAAGGACATCGCCAATCGTCTCGGGTGCCGCTACGACTTCGTGCCGATCACGCAAGGCCGCGATGCGATCACCGACACGCTTGCGCCGATCTTTGGCGACCTGCCGTTCGATACGACCGAGGAAAACATCCAGTCGCGTCTACGGGGGCTGCTCCTGATGGCGCTGTCGAACAAATTTGGCTCTATGTTGCTGACAACTGGAAACAAATCCGAAATGGCCGTCGGCTATTGCACCATCTATGGCGATATGAATGGCGGCTATAATCCGATCAAAGACCTCTATAAAACCCGCGTCTTCGAGCAATGCCGCTGGCGCAATGCGAACCATCGCGATTGGATGAAGGGCCCCGAGGGCGAGGTCATCCCCGTCACGATCATCGACAAACCGCCCTCGGCGGAGCTGCGCCCCGATCAGCGCGATGACGACAGCCTGCCGCCCTATGAGGTGCTGGACGCGATCCTCGAAGGATTGGTGGACCGCGAGGAAAGCGTGGCCGATCTGGTGGAGGCTGGTTTTGATCGCGCGACCGTCAAACGCGTCGAACATCTGCTTTATATCTCCGAATACAAACGCTTCCAATCCGCGCCGGGCACCCGTCTGACGCCGCGTGCCTTCTGGTTGGATCGTCGCTATCCGATCGCAAGCCGCTGGCGCGACCCGAGCTGACGCATTCCTCTTGCCCTGTGCGATGTGCGGCGTTAGACAGCGCGCTTTCTGACAAGGAGGCGCGCTATGGAACTCACGGTTGGCATCGACTTCGGCACCTCGAATTCTGCGCTGGGCCTTGCGGTCAACGGCACGCCTTGGCTCGTCGAGCTTGAGCCGGGGGAAAAGACCCTGCCGACGGCGGTGTTCTTTGATCCGCGTGGCAATATGCGGCTTGGATCGGCGGCCAATAAGGCGCTGATCGACGGCGATGAAGGTCGCTATATGCGGGCGCTCAAATCCGTGTTGGGCACGCCACTTTTGCGCGAAACCCGTCCCATCGGCGGCAAGCGTCAGAGCCTTTTGGACGTCATCGCGCAATTTCTGACCGTGCTGAAAACCCGCACCGAAGAGCAGCTGCGCCAACCTGTGACGGGCGTCGTTTCCGGTCGTCCGGTGCATTTCCATTCGAAAGATGCCGAGCGCGACGCGCAGGCGGAACGCGATCTGCGCGAGGCCTATGAGATGGCCGGATTTTCCCGCATCCGCTTTCTGGCCGAACCCGAAGCGGCGGCGCTGGCCTCCAAGGATTTGCAATCGGGCGAGATCGGGCTGGTCGTCGACATCGGCGGCGGCACTTCGGATTTCACGCTGTTTCGCAAGGCAAATGGCAAGGTCGAGGTGCTGGCCTCCCATGGTATTCGCCTTGGCGGCACGCATTTCGACCGCGCGCTGAGCCTTGCGCATGCCATGCCTCTCTTGGGCGCAGGCACCGAATTGAAACGCACGTTTGGCAAGGGCCTTTTGCCGATGCCGACGCAGATTTTCAACGACCTTGCCACATGGCAAAACATCCCCTTTCTCTACACCCGCGACACGTTGACGAAAGTTGAGGATCTTCACGCCCATGCGGTGGAGCCGAAAAAACTCGAACGTCTCGTCGAGGTGATCGAGGCCGAGCTGGGCCATGATGTCGCTTTCGCCGTCGAGGCGGCGAAGATCTGCGCCAATGGCGGGGCTGCGTCCCAGATTGATCTGGCGCTTGTCGAAAAGGGCCTGTCTGCGCCCTTGACCCCTGCCGCTTTGGCAGAAGATTTGGCGGGTTACAGGGCTGAGCTTTCAGAGGCAATCACGGCCATCCTGTCGCTTGCGGATCTCAAGGCAGATGCCGTCGGCGCGGTCGTCTATGTTGGCGGCTCAAGCCTCATGCATGTGGTCGAAGCGGCCTGTCAGACAGTGCTGCCCGAGGCCCGTGCGCTGCGCGGCGAGGCCTTTACGGCGGTCGTCGATGGTCTCGCCTTGGCCTCTGCCGAGGGCGCGTAAACGTCAGAGCGCAATCAAGTCGCAGCCCGGCAAAAGTCGCGCCACCTCTTTGGAGGAGCAAAGCTGTGTGCCTGCGCTCAAAACGGCGGCGGAGGCGGCGGCTGTGCCGAAACGCAGCGCCTCTTGCATCGTATCGCCACGGGTGAGCGCCAATGAAAACGCCCCCACGAAACTGTCGCCCGCCCCCACGGCGGAGACCACCTCTTCGGGATTGATCGCCCGCGAGGCGTGCCAGCGTCCGGTCGCATTGGCAAGCGTCGAGCCGTCCGCGCCGCGCGCGACAATGACGTTTTCGGCGACCCCTTTGGCCACCAGCTCCGAGGCAAAATCCGCCGTGTCCTCGCGCGTCGGAAGCGGGTGCCCCGCCAAATCTTCTGCCTCGACATCATCCATTCTGAGCACATAGGGATTGGCCGTGTGTTTCACCAATTCGTGCAACGGCTGCCCCGAAGTGTCGACAAAAAGCTGCACGCCTTTCGCAGCCAGATGACGCGCCAGACGGGCCGGGTAATCCATCGGCACGCCCGGCGGCTGTGAGCCGGAGAGCACGACGACACCGCTCGCGGGCGCGGCTTGTGCGATGGCGTTGAGCGACTCGTTGACCATCTCGTGGTTCCAATAGGGCCCGGGCATGACAAAGCGGTATTGCTGTCCGGTCTCTTGTTCGGTCACGGCGATGGATTGCCGGGTTGCACCGCCGGTGACGGAAAAGGCGGTGAAGCGCACGTGTTCTTTTGCCAAAAGCCGCAAAAGCTGTGCGCCTGTTTCGCCGCCAACGGCGGTAAAGGCGGTACTCTCTCCGCCCAGAAATTTGATCGCGCGCGACACGTTGATGCCGCCGCCACCGGGATCGGCCTCCGGTGTGACACAGCGCAGTTTCGGCCCTGCTTCGACGCTTGCGGTCGTGGTGGACAGGTCCACGGTCGGGTTCAATGTGATGGTCAGGATATGGGCCATGGGTATCTCCGAGTCACGACTCTCTCACTTTTGGCCCTATTGTAGCGCCGGTAGCGTTAACATCATTGATGCAGGTCACGCCGCAATGCGGCACGCGTGTTTTTTACGCAGTCCCGCTATGCACTGTCTAATGCTTTTGCAAATGATATGTGACATCGGGCCTCAAGACGGGCCCTTAATCCGGGTGTCCGTCAGCCTTCGATCATCGTCTGGTAACTCGCGGGAACATATTCGAAATTCCCGTCCTTCGCGGCGACATAGCCCAGCGCCGGGAAGGGCATGTGATAGCCAATGAAGGGCACGCGGTCCGTCGCCATCATGTCCAAAAGCTTGCGGCGGGTGGTGGCGGCCATCGCCTTGTCGGTGTCGTAGAGCACCTCCCAATCCGGGTTGGCGAGCGAATAGACGTAATGGTTGGCGAAATCCGCGCCGAGGATCAGGCGCTCTCCTTCGCTTTCGAGGTGAAAGGCCATGTGCCCCGGCGTGTGACCGAAAGCGGCCATGGCGGTGATGCCGGAGGTGACGTCGGAGCCATCGTCCAGCAGGTCGAATTGGTCTTGCAGGGGGCGGATTTTGGCCTCGAACCCGTCATTGCCGGACATGTCCCAGTGATCCATCTCCACCGAACCGGTCGAATAGGCGGCATTGGCAAAGGTCGGGGCGTCCGCATAGATGCCGCCGATGTGGTCGCCATGCATATGGGTGATCACCACGCGATCGACCTGATCGGCAGTGTAACCGGCGGCCTCAAGTGCGGCGGTGATGCCCTCGGGCGCGAGGCCGGTGTCAAAGAGGATCAGCTCGGAGCCGGTGTTCACCAGCGTCGGCGTAAAGAAAAACTGCGCGGCATCGGAGGGGATAAAGGCGGCCTCGGAGGCGGCGGCGAAGTCTTCGTCAGAGGCGTTGAGGCCAAAGATCGTGTGCGGATCGGGCACGGTGCGTGTGCCGGCCAAAAGCGTCGTGACCTCGAAATTGCCAAGAGTAAAGCGACGGTAGGGAGCCAAAGCCGCGCCCATCATCGGCGCCTCGGCGCGGGCGCCAAAGGGCAGGCCGGCGGCCAGGGGCACAGCGGCGGCGCCCAGCAAAAGATGGCGGCGGGACAGATAAGGCGTTCTCAGAGAAGTGTTTTTCATGATGTGCGTCCTCCGGTTTCGGATATGATCCGGATCAGAATAGCACAGCTTCTCTTCGGCAGGATGACAATTGCGTCAGGTCAGGAAAGTCCCTGCTCAGTCGTATTCCCACCACTTGTCGATCGTGGCGATGTCCTCATCCGACCAGCCGAAATGATGCGCCAGCTCATGCACGGTCACATGCGCCACCATCTGCTGCAAAGTCACAGTCCCGCGCATGCACCATTCGTCCAGAATGGGCCGCCGAAACAGCCAGATCGTATCGGGCGCCATGGCCTGATCCATCGTTGATTTCTCGGTCATCGGGATGCCGGTATAAAGCCCGGTCAGCTCAAAGGGGTCCTCGATGCCAATCTCGGCCAGCAAATCCTCCGGCGCGAAGTCCATCACGGTGAGTGCCACGTTCGAGGCCTGCACTTTGAAAGCGGGCGGCAGGTCGTTCATCGTGGCGCGGGCGATGTCCTCGATCACATCGAGATCGGGCGCGGTTGCATCAAGAAGCGGTGAAGACATGTCTGACCTCCGGTTGGGACTGGCTCCGATATGGACTCTTTGGCCGCGATATGAAAGAGGAAGCGCAACAGGAGACCCACGATGATCGTCACACGTTTCGCGCCTTCGCCCACGGGCTTTATTCATGTCGGCAACCTGCGCACTGCGCTGTTCAACTACCTGATCACCCGCAAGGCCGGGGGGCAGTTCATTCTGCGCCTCGACGACACGGATCAGGAACGCTCGAAACAGGAATATGCCGACGGCATTCTTGAAGATCTCGAATGGCTGGGCTTCACCTGGGATCGCTTTGAAAAGCAATCCGAACGTCTGGACCGCTACCACGCCGCCGCCGATGAGCTGCGCGCGAAAGGCCGGTTCTACGAGGCGTTCGAGACGCCAACAGAACTGGACCTGAAGCGCAAGAAACAGCTCAATATGGGCAAGCCGCCGGTTTACGACCGTGCCGCTTTGGCGCTCTCCGAGGCCGAAAAAGACGCCCTGCGCGCCGAGCGTGGCGATGGCGTTTGGCGCTTCAAACTCGATCAGGAACGCATCGAGTGGAATGACGGCATTCTGGGCGACATCTCAATCGATGCGGCCTCTGTGTCCGATCCGGTGCTGATCCGCGCCGACGGTCAGTTCCTTTATACGCTTGCCTCGGTCTGCGATGACGTCGATTTCGGCGTGACCAACATCGTGCGCGGCTCCGATCACGTCACCAACACCGCGACGCAAATCCAGATCATCGAAGCGCTCGGCGGCTCCGTGCCGTCCTTTGCGCATCATTCGCTTTTGACCGGTCCGCAGGGTGAGGCGCTGTCGAAACGTCTTGGCACGCTGAGCCTGCGCGACCTGCGCGCGGCGGGGGTCGAGCCGATGGCTCTTTTGTCCCTGATGGCGCGTCTGGGCTCGTCGCAGCCGGTCGAACTTCGGACCTCCATGGAAGAGCTGATCGAAGGTTTTGATCTGTCGCACTTTGGCGCTGCTCCGACCAAATTCGATAGTCAGGACCTGTTCTCCCTGACGTCGCAGATCAACCACGCCAAACCCTTTGCGGATGTGGCCGACGAAGTGGCAGCACTCGGTGTGCCCGCGGAAATCGCCGAGCTGTTCTGGACCGTCGTGCGCGAAAACATCACCGTCAAAGCCGATATGAAAGGCTGGTGGGAGCTGTTCCGCGATGGCGCCGAGCCGCTGGTCGACGATGAAGACAAAGGCTTCATCAATGAGGCCTTCGCCATGCTGCCCGAACCGCCCTACAGCTCTGAGAGCTGGAAAGAGTGGACGACGGCCGTGAAAGAGGCCACGGGCCGTAAGGGCAAAGGCCTGTTCATGCCGCTGCGCAAGGCCGTGACCGGCATGGCGCATGGCCCGGACATGTCCAACGTCCTGCCGCTGATGCAGAAAAAGCCGACGCTTTAAGCGTTTCTGTTCGAAATTACACGAAAAGCCGCCTCGGGGTCGCCCGCATGGCGGCTTTTTACTGTCGAAATGTCGTAAGTTTCCTATCGGAAATATTTTCGGCTTGTCCCGAATCTGGACCTTGCATAATGTCGCCGCAAATCGTGCGTTGGGAGAAGGGACTTCCCTACCGAAGGAGCAACCGCCCCGGAAAACTCTCAGGTAAACGGACCTTCGCACGGTCAAGGACTCTGGAGAGAGGGGTGTGACACCTCCGCCGAAGGGATAACGATCTCAGGCGCATAGGACAGAGGGGGCATCATATGGGCACCGGCGGTTTTGGGTCGTGGTGCCAGAGAGATGCAAAGGGGATAGAATGTCGGATCAGGCGACGGCGCTCATGCGCACACCGCTCTATGAGTTTCACATCGCGCAGGGCGCCAAGATGGTGCCGTTTGCGGGCTATGAGATGCCGGTGCAATATCCCATGGGCGTGATGAAAGAGCACCTGCACACGCGGGCGGGCGCGGGGCTTTTCGATGTGTCGCATATGGGGCAGGTGATGCTCACCTCGCCCGAAGGGGTTGAGGCGTTGGCTCTGGCCTTGGAAAGCATCGTGCCTGTGGATGTGCTGGGGCTTGCGCCGGGGCGTCAACGCTATGGGATTTTCACCGATGAGAGCGGCGGCATTCTCGACGATCTGATGATCTCCAACACCGGCGACGGGCTGTTTCTGGTCGTGAATGCCGCTTGCAAGGTGGAAGACATCGCGCATCTGAACGCCACCCTGCCGGACCATGTGACGGTCACGGAAATCACCGACCGCGCGCTTTTGGCACTGCAAGGGCCGATGGCCGAGGCGGCGCTGGCGCGTCTGGTGCCGCAGGTCGTGGAGTTGAAATTCATGGATTCTGTGCGCATCACCGTCGATGCCGTTGAGTGGTGGATTTCGCGCTCGGGCTACACTGGCGAGGACGGGTTTGAAATCTCGATCCCCGCCGCTCTTGCGCCGAGCATCGCAGAACAACTGGTGGCCATGGAAGAGGTCGAACCCATCGGTCTTGGCGCTCGCGACAGCCTGCGGCTTGAAGCCGGGCTCTGTCTCTATGGCCATGACATCGACACCACAACCTCGCCGATTGAGGGCAATATCGCCTGGGCCATTCAAAAGGTGCGTCGTTCTGGCGGCGCCCGCGAAGGCGGTTTTCCCGGCGCGGATCGTATCCTCTCTGAACTCCACAACGGCGCAGAGCGTAAACGCGTGGGCCTTTTGCCGCAGGGCCGTGCGCCGATGCGCGAAGGCACGCCGCTTTTCGCCACCTCTGAGAGTGACGACCAGATCGGCGAAATCACCTCTGGCGGCTTTGGCCCCTCGGCTCAATGCCCCATTGCTATGGGCTACCTGCCTATCGCTTTCTCTCAAAACGGCACCGAAATCTTCGCGGAACTGCGCGGCAAGCGCCTGCCAGTGACGGTCGCTCCGATGCCGTTCCACGCCACCTCTTACAAACGCTAAACACAACTAGGGACCTTATTTATGGCCGCTGACATCAAATTCACCGAAGAACACGAATGGCTCCGCGTCGAGGACGATCTGATCGTCGTCGGCATCACCGAACATGCCGCCGAACAACTGGGCGATGTGGTCTTCATCGAACTGCCCGAAGAAGGCACCACCGTGTCGAAAGACGATGAGGTCGTGGTGATCGAAAGCGTCAAAGCGGCCTCCGACATCTTGGCACCTCTGGACGGCGAGATTGTCGAGGTGAACGACCCGCTGACCGAAGATCCGGGCAAGGTCGGCGAGGACCCGATGGGCGACGCGTGGTTCTTTAAAATGAAGATCGAAGACCTCTCCGCGCTCGACGATTTCATGTCGGAAGCGGAATACAAAGACTTCATCTCGTAAGGAACGCGCACCGTGGCCTATACCCCGTCGAGCTATAACCCCTATGATTTCGCCAACCGCCGGCACATCGGTCCGTCTCCCGACGAGATGACCGAGATGCTCAAAGTGATCGGCGCCACGTCTCTCGATGCACTGATCGACGAGACGGTGCCAATGGCGATCCGTCAGATGGAGCCGCTCGACTGGGCGCCGATGACCGAACATGAGGTGCTGGGCCATATCCGTAAGGTGGCCAAGCGCAATCTCGTGATGACCTCGCTCATCGGGCAGGGGTTCTACGGCACCGCCACGCCGCCCGCGATCCAGCGCAATATCTTGGAAAATCCGGCGTGGTACACGGCCTATACGCCCTACCAGCCGGAGATCGCGCAGGGGCGTCTGGAGGCCTTGCTAAACTTCCAGACCATGGTCAGCGATCTCACCGGCCTGCCGGTTGCCAACGCCTCTCTCTTGGATGAGGCCACCGCCTGCGCCGAGGCGATGACCATGGCGCAGCGCGTCGCGAAATCGAAGGCCAAGGCGTTTTTCATCGACGAAAATTGTCACCCGCAGAACATCGAGGTGATGAAAACCCGCGCGGCCCCTCTGGGGATCGAGCTGATCATCGGGAGCCCTCGCGCTTTGGTGCCCGCAGATGTCTTCGGCGCGATCTTCCAATATCCTGGCACTTATGGCGATGTGCAGGATTTCACCGCGCAGATTGCAGCGCTCCATGAGGTCAAAGCCGTGGCGGTCATGGCGACCGATCTGATGGCGCTGACGATGCTCAAAGAGCCGGGCGCCATGGATGCCGACATTGCCGTCGGCTCGGCGCAGCGTTTTGGCGTGCCGATGGGGTTCGGTGGTCCGCATGCGGCCTTCATGTCCTGCAAAGATGCGATGAAACGGTCGATGCCCGGACGCATCGTCGGTGTCTCAGTTGATGCCAGTGGCAACCGCGCCTATCGCCTGTCGCTCCAGACCCGTGAACAACATATCCGCCGCGAAAAGGCGACGTCGAACGTCTGCACCGCACAGGCGTTGCTGGCCGTCATGGCGTCGTTTTATGCGGTCTTCCACGGGCCGCAGGGCCTGCGCGCGATTGGTGAACACATCCACGCCAAGGCGGTGAAACTGACCGAAGGTCTCAAATCCGAAGGCTTCAAAGTCTCGCCCGCCACGTTTTACGACACGATCACGGTCGAGGTCGGCGCGATGCAGGGCGTGATCTTGCGCTCCGCCGTCTCCGAAGGCCTGAACCTGCGCAAGGTGGGCAAGGATCGGATCGGGATTTCGATGGATGAAATGGCCGATGACGAGGTGATCGCCAAGGTCTGGCGCGCTTTCGGGCATGAGGCGGAGGTGCCTTCGGGCTTCCCGGGCCTCGGTTTCTCCGAAAAACTGGTGCGTGAGAGCGCCTATCTGGAGCATCCGATCTTCGGCATGAACCGCGCCGAGGGCGAGATGATGCGCTACATGCGGCGTCTGGCGGACCGCGATCTGGCGCTGGATCGCGCGATGATCCCGCTTGGCTCCTGCACGATGAAGCTGAACGCGGCCGTCGAAATGATGCCGATCACTTGGCCCGAATTCAACGCCATCCACCCCTATGCGCCGGAGGATCAGAGCGAAGGCTATCGCTACATGATCGACGATCTGAGCGCCAAACTTTGCGAGATCACCGGCTATGATGCCATGTCGATGCAGCCGAATTCCGGTGCGCAGGGCGAATATGCCGGGCTTTTGACCATTCAGGCCTATCACCGCGCGAACGGGCAGGGTGGGCGCAACATCTGCCTCATTCCGATGTCCGCGCATGGCACCAATCCGGCCTCCGCGCAGATGGTGGGTCTCAAGGTCGTGGTGGTGAAAACCGCCGAGAATGGTGACATCGATCTGGATGATTTCCGCGCCAAGGCCGAAGCTGCCGGAGACAAACTCGCCGCCTGCATGATCACCTATCCCTCGACGCACGGGGTGTTCGAGGAGACGGTGAAAGAGGTTTGCCGCATCACGCATGAGCACGGCGGGCAGGTCTATCTCGACGGCGCGAACCTCAACGCCTTGGTCGGCCTCGCCAAACCCGGCGAGATCGGCTCCGACGTGTCGCACCTCAACCTGCATAAGACCTTCTGCATCCCGCATGGTGGCGGTGGTCCCGGCATGGGGCCGATCGGGGTTAAGGCACATCTTGCCCGTTTCCTGCCGGGCGCGCCGGATGGCTCGGGCGATATGGGCCCGGTGTCGGGGGCGAATTTCGGCTCTGCCTCGATCCTGCCGATTTCCTGGGCGTACTGTATGCTGATGGGCGGTGCGGGCCTGACGCAGGCGACGAAGGTGGCGATTTTGAACGCCAACTACATCGTAGCGCGTCTGAACGACGCCTTCCCGGTGCTCTACAAAGGCAAGCAGGGCCGTGTTGCGCATGAATGCATCGTCGATCCGCGCGGGTTTGAGAAGGCCACGGAGGTGACCGTCGATGACATCGCCAAGCGCTTGATCGACAGCGGGTTTCACGCACCGACCATGTCCTTTCCGGTGCCCGGCACGCTGATGATCGAACCGACGGAGAGCGAGACCAAAGCCGAGTTGGATCGCTTCTGCGAGGCAATGTTGTCGATCCGTCACGAGATCGCGCAGATCGAGGCGGGAGAGCTTCCGCAAGACAACAATCCGCTGAAGCACGCGCCGCATACGGTCAATGATCTGGTCGCCGATTGGGATCGGCCTTACCCGCGTGAACAGGGCTGTTTCCCGCCGGGCGCCTTCCGCGTCGACAAATACTGGCCGCCTGTGGGCCGCGTCGACAACGCCTATGGCGACCGCAATCTGATCTGCCTCTGCCCGCCGCCCGAAAGCTATATCGAAGCGGCGGAGTGAGGCTGTGATCTCAGGTCGAAACAGAGACAGTTCGCCCTCTTGAACCGTGTTGTGTCAGGTTACATATATTCTTCAACTCGAATATAAATGGAGGCAGGCCATGGCCGCCGCTCTTGATAAAACCGATGTGAAACTGGCCTGTCCGACCTGTGGCCAAGTCAACCGTGTTCCCGTGGCAAAACTCACCGCAGGTCCGAAATGTGGCACCTGTGGTGAGCCGCTGATGTCCGGCAAAGTGGCGGAGCTGGACCCTAAGGGGCTTGAGGCGCTGTCGAAAAAGGACGATCTGCCGGTGCTGGTGGATTTCTGGGCGCCTTGGTGTGGGCCGTGCCGGATGATGGCGCCGGAATTCGCTAAGGCGGCGCAGGAACTTAAGGGCCGCGCGCGCTTTGCCAAGATCAACACCGAAGATCACCCCAACGTGTCGATGAAAAACGGCATCCGCGGCATCCCTGCGCTGATCCTTTACCAAGGCGGCAAAGAGGTGGGGCGTATCGCCGGCGCCCGCTCGGCGCGCGAGATCGTGGCTTTTGTCGAACAAAACGGCAAATTGCCGCGCTGACGCCGGGGGCGGGCCGCTTGACTTTGCGGCCTGAAATACCCACTTCTTTCGCTAGAAGTGTTTCGCATTAAATCTGCTTCACAGATTTGGTGTGAAGCGCGCAAAACGTTTATATTTCGCACTGCGTTTTCTTTCCTGTCTCAGATAAAAAGAAAAACGCATTAAGTGGGGTCGTAGCTCAGTTGGGAGAGCGCGTCGTTCGCAATGACGAGGTCGTCGGTTCGATCCCGATCGACTCCACCAATTTTCCAAATTTTTGTCATTGGACCATAAGAGTGCATTTTTGGAGCATAAACGTGCATCTCAGTGTCAAGAAAATTCTGAAACACAAGATGTAGTAGATGTTTCGCAGGTCCAACACGAACACGCTCCGTTTTTAGCTCTCTCCGAAAGGTCTCCAATGTCCGAAAATCGCTATGGCGTGATCTCTGGACTGCGAAGCGCGGAGGATCGGCAGCTCGCGATTGCACGGCTTGAATCTGAAGGTATTCCGACGGATCAGATTTTCACGACCAATCCCGAAGAGCCAAATGCACCGCCCGTCTGGCTCTACTCCATGAGCGCGAATTCGGAACTGATCGCTCCGTCTCTGAGCGACCTCAATCTATCAACACAGGGCATCGCCGCCACGCTGGAAGCCGCGCGGGAGTTGGGCATTCATATCCGCAGCCTTGATGAGGCATTCGACAGCCGAACCGATTGGCAGTCCCAAATCGGCACTCTACTGAGCGCCCTCAACCGCCTCGACCGCAAAGGCTTCTCGGACCGGACCAAGATCGCACTGCAAGATGCCAAGGCCCGTGGTCAGCGCCTGGGGCGTAAGCCGAGCATGACAGATCTGCGAAAAGCTGTTGCCATCCAAATGATCGAGGCCGGTTATAAAGGGATCAAAATATGGAAAACCCTCGCGATTCTGGAAGGCCCGCCGATCAGCCAATCGGCCTATTACCTCTGGCAGAAAACATGGCTGGCTGAGAGGCAGTGATCAGACGCGGAGGGCGGGGAGTTGCCGTTCGCTGCGTAATGCTTGAATGTCGGTTTTGCGAAATGTTGATCCGATTTCGTGGTGCATGAATACCTTTTCGCAAGGTGTTTCATGCCCAAGCCGCCTATAATAAAGTTGATCGAGAGCATACCACAGGATCCAGATGACGGAAGGTTCAGAACTCGCTGATGTGGTAATCCGATCTCTTTTGCAGGGGATTGATCGTAGCATTCACACGACCATTATTATTTTTAAGCAGGTACGATGCCGTTGTTTCTTATGTTGGAGCGACCGTTGTTGTAAGTCCGTAGCTATTCCGTTGCGATCTTGCTGAACCTCGTCGATGCTCACGAAAGAATGGAGGGCCAGCCTTCCGAGACAGACAAAGGCGTCCTAAATCCGATCCACCAGACGTCGAAGCTGCACGCCTTAAGCAAGTTTTTTACTATGATGTTTATCGTTGGCTTCTTGCGCCGATAGCGACCGCGATGCATACTCCCCGCCATGTTTTAGGTATTGTTATGTAAGGCCGACGTGAGCGAAGATTTTTGGCTGGATATTGAGAGTGTTGCTGTGCAACGGGCGGACCGTCCTCTGGTCCTTCAGATCGAGGACATTTTGAAGGTCGAGCCGTTGGATAAGCAGTTTGGGGTCGATCCGAAGCGTTCCGTCCCGGATGTTTTGCGCCCGGCTGTCTTTGGTGGACAGGATGGCGCCTCGCAGTGCTTTGCCATTCTGGATGCGGGAAAGGTCGAGAACTTGCCTGAGATGCTGGCGACGTCCGGTCTTGAGTATCGCTGCTTGTTCAAAGGGGAAACGGCAGAGGAACTGAGCGAGGTTGCGCCTTGGCTCGTGCGGCTGGAGGACGGCAATAAGTTCACGATGGGTCTGTTCACCCGGTCAAACGCGCCGTGGCACTTGTGGGGTCGCCAGCCCGGTTTGTATCTGCGCTCGAGTGCGAGCTTCGATCAGCTATGGCAGCATCTGCGTAAATTCACCCGCATCTGCGATGAGGCTGGGAACTGGTTCTACTTCCGGTTTTGGGACAACGGCAGTCTCATCGACTATCTGCGCTATGCCGACGGCCGCGCGGAATGTGATTTACGCCCGATCTTTGGCTTTGATGCGCAAGATCCGTCACGGCCGTTGGTGCGATCCTACATACATGCTGACAAAGACCGCGCCGTGATCTGCACGGCAACACGTATCAGTGGACACAACACCCGCCCACGCACTGAGTTTGACATGCCCGTGCTGCGCTTTTTGACCCTGCGCAACCATGCGCATCGCTTTGCCGATAGCTTCTTCGCGGATCACACCATCAGCCCTGAAACACGGCGTAGAGCCCATGACGCCGCGGTCCGCGTGGCTCTGCAGTATCACGCATATGGCTTCAAAAGCCGCTACCACTTGGGCAGCTTTGTCTATTGGACGCTTGCGCTGAGCCGGGACTTCAAGACGGCCTCTCCACGCATTCAACAAGAAATTTCCGCCACGAAGACCGACGCAGAGGCCCGCTTTGTCGCGATCTCGCGCGAGATGAAGGCGCTTTTCGGAAACAAGATTAGGAATTTCCATGGCCACCGAGGCTGAGTTTTACTTGCCCCATGACGATTGCACGAAAGGCGGCACCTGCCCCGGTGAAGGCGTTTTCATCCCGCAGCAAATCGGCAATGTGGCGATGGATAAGCTGTTTGTAGGATCGGCGGCGGACAGTCAGCTTGATCTGGGCCTTGCCAATGTCGATAGCTACCCGCTATCGGATGAGGTGTTTCCCGTCATCTATGACGGCGCCTATCTGACGCTTGACGGGCTGATGGATTGCTTTGCGCGCAAATACCCAGAACGCGCCCAGCTTCTGAGCATCCTGATCGAAACCCAAGGCTACAAGGTTGTCTTCGAGGAGAACCCGACCGCTGCCGAGGTCGCTTTGGAAAAATGGCTCGATGATTATGGCACGTTGGTCCGCAGGCAGACCCGTTCGGTTGTGACCAATGACGATTACGCGCTTCTGAACAAGATGCGCGACACCTATGCCAGCGAGCAGCGCAAGCTGGGTGCCATGCGACACTGGCATATTGCGAATGGCACGATTTACCTCAGCACCCGCATCAACCGAAACATTAATGTAAACAACTTCTTCCTTGGCGATGACGGGGATTACATCAACCGGATGCCGACCAATGCCGAGGGCGCGGATTGGCTGAACGCGGTGATGGGCGACTGGATGGCGCGATCCGGCCTTCCGGGGGCTAGCGCCGACGAGGAATTTTCCGACAACTGGAGTGCCCGCATAGCTTGGGGCGGGATGAATATCGTCTTTGGCGCGGCGGAATTTATCGGCGGCGTGGCGCTGACGGCGGGAACGCTGGGGTGGGGAACGGTTGCGGGTGGCGCTTTGTCCCTCGCAGGCTTTGAGGCAATCACTCAGGGCATCGACATGTGGCACACGCCGAATGAAGCCGCCCACAGCACCGGCTGGCTGGGCGATGCCACCTATGCCATGATGAACACGTTCGGTGTGCTTGATCAAAATGATCAGGCCTCGTTCAATCGTTACTGGTCCTTTGCGATGCTGGGGTTGAGTTTGGGCGGCGCGGGCGTTCTGGGCTATGCAGGCAAAGCCGTGCAGGCCGGGCGTGTGGGGCAAGCCGCACGGCAGCTCGATTTCATTGCCGAGGTGTCCAAACGCACTTTGGCGTCGGCCCGCACCGCCATCGTCGGCATCAAGGGCGCGCGTTTCGGCGAATTAATTTTACATTATGCTTCGCTCCCTTCTGGGAGGATTGCAATGAATATCAGAGGCGTAGGTCGCCTCGTCGTTCCGCATTGGGAAAGCTTACCCCGCCTGCGTCTCAGGATGAATACTGCGAAGCAGAGCGTACTTACGGCCAACATGAGCAGAGCGCATGCAGGATACGCAAGCGCTCGACGTGTGGCTGGAGACCTGGACGCTGAAAAGTTAGTGGAGGAAGCGGCCTCTCATCTGGGGATTGCGGACTATAGGCTCTACGTCGACGTAGTGAGATATGAGCCAACAGGATCCAGTTACTTTACGATAGAGAATGGGCAACGCATCTTGGCTTTGTCGGGTGAGCAAGTTAATGTGCTCGGACAAGCAGGGAAATTGATAACAGCTGGTCATGAGCTTCAGCACGCAAAGATATTCAATCTCCTCCGTAGATTGAGTAATTTGTCCGATGACGCATTCACCAATCTGCACTTCAGCCATCCTCAACTTTCAGTCGCCTATGTACGAGAGGAGTTCATCGTCGAAGGCGCGGCTCAGCGCAGAGTTTTGCGATCTTTGGATGCACAGGGGATCAAAATCTCGCCGAGCGATCTAAGGGAGACGAAAGAGTATTTCGCAGCACACAAATCCGCATTCGATTACTTTAAACGTACCGGAAACTGGCCACCCAAAGGTCAGAACTTTTACATTGATTACTATCGTGATGCAGGGGGGGGATGATGCGCGGAACACCTGAACAGTTAAATAAGACACTTCAATCCATGAAACTGACTGAGCCACAAAAATGGATGGTCCAGCTTTGCGGCTATCAGATCAATCCTCGATGGCTTGTGACACCACTCCCAGAGGAGACCAAAGCCATACAGCAACAAAAGGCGCGGGCCTCTCTTGTTGCTCTTCTGGGCAAGGATTTTGGGAGTAATCTCTTGGATTGGCACCAAGCATTAAAAGGTAGTCAAGCCTATGGAGAGCGATATTGGCACGAGCGGTTTGACCGAATTATCGAAAGCATTTCTACTTCCAAATGACGATTGAATGTTAACGGTCCCCTTGATCCGCTCCCAAATTCACGGGCACGACCTAGGTGGTAATAATGCTTGGAAATTAACCAAGCTCTGCCGTGGCGTTTGTCAAAGGAGTTATCCGCCAGCTTCATGCGTAATCTCTGATTTCAACTTTGCGGATTTTGGTTTCTGGATTGGCCGGCCAGAGCCGGTCATTCGCTGCACCTAAAACGATTGACAGCTTTGGGCCGTATGCGGCCATCCGTCATTTTGGGCGGGTAGCCATTCTATTGCTCTTAGGGTGAAAGTCGGCTTTCTGCGTGAGCGCTCCGTCGCAAATACCATCATTCACATTTGCAAGAGTTGCTGGCATATGAAGTGGATGACAGTTCGGACCTCGACCATCTTCGCTTTGCTGCTTGGCTTCGGCCTCGCGGTGACGAGCGTTGTATCGGCGACCCATATGGCCCCCAACAGAACCGGCAATGCCCAGGCCGTCTATGCGATGGTCTTCGGATTAGAGGCGGAAGATTTCTGTGGTAGCGATGCGGGGCATGGTGAGCACGCGCACAATTGTCCGTTCTGCCACGCTCTCCCTAACGCGCCGCAAATGAACGCGCCTGACCTGTGCCTGGCATTCCGGCCGCATGAACAGTGGCGACAGATAGAGCCACTGCGACGTGCAGCCTCGGCGCGCAACATCAATCATTCCACAAGGGCCCCTCCGCGGATCGCCTGATTGGCAAAGATTCGACGGCCCTGTCGCCTGGCGCGCAGGGCAAATCCCATGCCCGTTCCCGCCCAAGAGGGGGAACTAAGGAATGTTCAAATGACTGACACACCAAATCGTGCAGCAGGCGCTGCACTCTATCGCGCCGTCTGGCGTTGGCACTTCATCGCGGGGCTTATCGTCCTGCCTTTCGTTCTGATCCTGGCCGTGACAGGCGCAATCTATCTCTTCAACGACGAGATCAACAACACCGTGCACCGGAACCTGCGCTTCGTGGAGGCCCAATCTGTGGCCCTGTCCGCCTCGCAGATCACCGGGGCCGCGCTGGCTGCCCATCCCGGCACGCTTCGCGCCTACACTCCTGCTTCTGCCCCGGATCGCAGCGCCGAGGTCGACATCGTCGGTGAGGATGGGCTGCGCAACACGATCTACGTCGATCCCTACGACGGGCGCGTGCTGGGCACGCTCTGGGACGGCGGCGCGGCTGGCAGCCCAATGATGTATGTCGTGCGCAAGCTCCATTCTCTGGAATACGTCGGCTGGTTCGGCAACCGCCTGATTGAGGCGGCGGCGGGCTGGATGGTCCTTTTGGTGGCCAGCGGCATCTACCTGTGGCTTCCGCGTGGCCGCAAGACCGTGGGGACGCTACGTATAAAGGCCTCTCGGGGACGTCCATGGTGGCGCGATCTGCACGCGGTCACCGGGATTTACACCGGGGGCTTCATCGTCTTTCTTGCCATGACGGGTCTGCCTTGGTCCGGCGTCTGGGGGGCGAAATTCTATGACACCGCCTACGCGTTTGGGCTCGGAATGCCCGATGGTTACTGGTCCAAGACACCGCAATCCGAGGTTCCCACACAGGACGTGGTAGATCGCGCGCCCTGGATCATGGAGCGCCAGACGATCCCGTCTTCGCAGCTCCCTGAGGGTGGCGCTCATACAGGCCATGGCGAACATGCGACGACATCCCCCACGCCGGAGGGCATTGAGCTTCCGCTCCTCGACACAGTGGTCGCCACGGTCGAGCGACTGGGCATCGTGCCGGGTTATGCCATCAATGTGCCGACCACGCCGACCGGGGTCTTCACGGCTTCCGTATATCCTGACGACATCACTTTTGAGCGGGTTATCCACCTTGATCGCTACACGGGAGAAGTGCTCTACGACGCGGGTCTCGAAGACCTGGGCACTCTGGGTCGCTGGGCGGAATGGGGCATCTCGGTCCATATGGGCCAGGAATGGGGCCTTCTGAACCAGATCGTCCTGCTGCTCGCTTGCCTCGCTATGGTCATGCTTTGCGTGTCAGCGGCAACCATGTGGTGGAAACGTCGTCCCTCCGGTGCCTTGGGTATTCCGACCGTTCCGACCGATTGGCGCATTCCCCGGACCTTGCTCGGGATGGCCGTCGTGGCGGGGATCTTCTTCCCGCTGGTGGGGCTGTCGATGTTGCTTCTGCTGGGGATTGAGTTGGTCGCTCAAATGATCGGACGTCGCAGAAAGTTCGCATGAGACCCAGTGCAATATGGGGCTCAGACAATAGATACTTTAAGAGGGGCCGGTGCTGGCCCCTCTTTTTATCTGCCAGGGACTGTCACCAAAGGGCAAGAGCGGACTTTCGCCATTAACAATCACGAACGACCGTTTTGAGCCGAAGGCGTCGATTGAGGGCCGCCTGAAAGCGTATCGACAGAAATTTTTTAACCCGCTCCTATGACATTGGCGATATCGACCGTGCCGAAGACGCGACCAGAGGGCGACCCTGTCAGCGAGCCTCCGGGCGGTTCTTCGGAAACGCCCAGAGTGAGCGTCCCGTGCACCGCGGCGATGTCTGGCGGCAGCGGCAATCTGATGCTTTCGCCCGCAGGCCACAGACCGACCGACTGGGCCGGTTCATCGGGGCCATGTGCCCAGACCTGAAGGATGCGCCCCTCGGGAGCGCCGCCCAGGGTGCGGGTCAGGATGACCTCTTGGCGGGATTTGTCGACCACGGCGACGACACGGAAATCTCCGATGCCCGATGTGATCTCGGCGGTATAGAGCGGGCCCGTTGTGTTGGGGCCACGCAGCGGCGCCAGTGCGAGAACGAGCACAAGCGCGACGGCCATCGCCCCGCCTGTCAGGGCCTGCCAAACCCCGAGCCGTTTCCAGATGGGCGGCTTCACGGTCTCGGGAAAGAGATCCGCCATCAGCGCGGTCTTGACCGAAGACGGCGCCGTCACGGGCGGCAAATCCGCCATCGTGGACAGGCGTGTTTCCCACCCCCGCACAAGCCCCGCAAACCCGGAATCGGAGGCGGCGCGGCGTTGCACTTTGGCCCGCTCGTCGCCCTCAAGCAGACCGAGCGCCAACTCAGCGGCGAGCATCTCATCATCGTCATGGGATTGGGTCATCCGTCCATACACTCCCTCAATGCGCTCAGCCCACGTCGCAGCCATGTGCGCATTGTGTTGAGCGGCACTTTGGCGGCCTCGGCCAGTTCGGCATAGCTTTGCCCGTCGAGATAGGCCCCGGTGATGGCGGCGCGTCGATCCTCGGGCAGGGTGTCGAGACAGGCCACGATGCGCCGGGCGTCCGAGGCGATGATGGTGGCTTGCTCTGGTGTCTGGCTGGGCGCGGCCAGCGTGTCTTCGTAATCGCCGACATGGGCGTGATTGCGCCGTGCCCTGAGCCGATCAATCGCCGTATTGCGGGCAATGGTGATGAGCCAGGTCATCGGTGAATGACCTGTCACTCGGTAGCGTCCGGCGTTCTTCCAGATTTTGACATAGGTGTCGTGCATGGCGTCCTCGGCCGACTGGCGTTCCCCCAAGACACGCAGCGACACGGCGAAAAGTTTCGCGCTGGTCAGGTCATAAAGTTCGGAGAGGGCGGCCCGCTCGCCCAGTGACACGCGCGCGATCAGCTCTTCGACCCTGTCTCGGGGCGGTGGCGCATTGTCTTCTTTGCAGCCCTCTTTTGCCTCTGTCACGCTGCCGTCCTCAAAAAAAATCAATCGGGCTGAAACTCTTGCCCGTGTCCCCCCGTGGTTAAAGGCGATTGATCCGTAAATCTCGGCTCAACGCAAGCCAATACCTAGGCCAATACATAGGAAGGAAACCACGATGACCACCCTGAAACTTGCCCTGACTGCCTCTGCCGCACTTGCCACCGCTGCGCCGACCTTCGCCATGGACCATGCCGGCACCATGGGCTACGCACTTGCCGAAGACGGAAAAACCCTTGTGACCATGGCCGATATTGCCTCCCCCGGCGAGGTGATGACCCACGATCTGGAGATGCCGCTGCGGGCCATCGCTTACCGTCCCGTGACCGGACAGCTTTTGGGCTATGCCGATGGCATGATCTTTGAGGTCGACCCGATGTCGGGCGCTTTGACGGACCTTGGCGCGATGTTCATGGAGGATGCGATGATCGGCGAAGGCGCGGTTGCCTTCGATTTTAACAACAAGATCGACGCGGTGCGTGCCGTGGGCGCCGATGGTGCAAACCTCGTCTATTTCCCCGATGGGTTCGGGGACGGCGATGAACGTGCGGGGTCCGTCCGTCGCTTTACCGATACCTTCTATGCCGAAGGGGACATGAGCACTGGCGCCGAGCCGCTGATCTTTGCCAATGCCTATACCAATGCGATCAATGGCATGACGGCCGGGTCCACGGCACAATTTGCGCTCGATGCCCGCGCCAACGCTCTGGTTTCGCTGGCCAACAACGCGGGGGAATTGACCTCGGTCGGCTATCTGACCCTCGACGGCGAGACTGTGGATGTGACCGATTGGGGCGGCTTTGACATCGTGTCTCCCGAGGAAGGCATGGACCATGCCTATGCCATCCTCCAGATCGACGGCGAAAGCGCCGCAGGCCTCTATTCCGTGGACCTCTCCTCCGGCGCGCTGACCATGCTCAGCGATCTGGGCATGGGGGGCTTTACGGGCTTTGCTGCCTCGAAAGGCATGTAAGCCGATCAGGCCGATCGCTTGCGGTCATCCATAAATCAAAACGAACACCCCGATCTCAGGATTGGGGTGTTTTTCTAAGGCATCTTCCCTCAGGCGATCCTCAAGTTGCACTTGACGGACCATAAAATCCCCAACTACAACACACGTGATGACACACCTTGCATGGAGGACGCACATGACGATTGCTTATCGCTTCCTCCCGGGGTCGTCCGGTTTCGGAGCCGCCCTTATCTGACGCTTTCGTGGCGCTTTCGCCCACAAGCTACAGATTGACTGGTCCAAATGGACCCACTTTCCAAACCCTTCGCAAGGCGCAACCCACCCGGTTGTGAAATTGTTATCATGATCCATTTTTCTGCTCACGGCGCGTTTGCGCGTGTTTTCTCATTCACCTTCCGTCTTTGGATGCGTCAAAAGGGGAAGGTTGTCACCATTCTGGCCTTGGTTCTGATCTCCGCGGCCTCCGATCTCTCCATACCTGTTTTCACGGGACGCCTCGTTGATGCTGTGGCCGCGTCTGAGACGCCTTGGCCTGCCTGCGGGGCGCTTTTGGTGTTTGGCGTCCTCTCCGTCGTCGCCAAAATTCAAAGCTATTTTGCCATCATCGACCTGACCATCCCTTCGATGCGCGCCGCCGAAGCCGAAGCCTTCGCTCATGTTCAACGGCTCCCCGCTGACTGGCATGCGAATGCCTTTGCCGGTTCCACCGTGCGTAAGATCACACGCGGGGCCTGGGCCTTGGATGAAATGGCAGACCTTTTGTTGTTGGCACTGTTGCCCTCGGCGCTGATCCTTTTGGGCAGCATCGGAACGCTGACGGCGTTTCGCTGGGAGGTGGGTCTGGTTGCCGGGATTGGCGCGCTTGTGTTCCTGGCCCTCTCCCTGTCTTTGACGCTGTTCTGGGTGGCGCCTGCGGCGCGTTTGGCCAATGCGCAAGACAGCCGCGTCTCCGGCGCGCTGGCCGATGCGATCACTTCCAACGGGGTCGTGCGCGCCCATGCGGGCGAGCTGCGCGAAGACAGGCGGCTGGGCCTTGTTCTGGACAAATGGGCACATCGCAGTCGGCGCACATGGCGGCGCGGCACAGTGTCTGGCCTGTCGCAGGACATGACGATTTGGGCCTTGCGGGCGATGGTTCTGGGCGGGGCTCTTGTCGCCTATACCCGTGGTCTGGCCAATGCGGGCGAAATTGCCTTTGTGGTCTCGGCCCTCGGCATGCTCGATGGCTATTTACGCCAGATGGGCAACCATGTGCGTGGTCTGCAAAAGGCGGTCAACGATGCCGAGGAACTGGTGGCCCTGATGGCCGTCGCCCCAGAAACCTCTGTCGCGAAGATGCCTGAAAGCGCCTTGCCGCCCCGCGCGGCGGCATTGGCGTTCAATCATGTGGATTATGGCTACGACGGGGCTGCAACACCGCTTTTTACCAATCTGGATATCGCGATCCCAGAGGGCCAGAAAGTCGGATTGGTTGGGCGGTCTGGTTCAGGCAAGACCACTTTCGTGAAGCTGATCCAGCGGATTCACGAGATCAACGACGGCACCGTCACATTGGGCGGCGTCGATATCGCGCGCGTTCCCTTGGAGGTGTTGCGCCAACACATCGCGCTTGTCCCGCAAGAGCCTGTGTTGTTTCACCGCTCTTTGGCCGAGAACATCGCCTACGCCCGTCCCGGCGCGTCGATGCAGGAGGTCCGGGAGGCTGCTGAGCGCGCAGGGGCTCTTGATTTCATCGAGCGTTTGCCCAAAGGCTTTGGCACGAAGGTGGGCGAGCGGGGCGTCAAACTGTCGGGGGGAGAGCGGCAGCGGGTCGCCATCGCGCGCGCCTTTTTGTCGAACGCGCCGGTTCTGATCATGGATGAGGCGACATCTTCGCTCGATTCAGAAGCCGAGGCCAAGGTGGCTCAGGCCGCAGAACGGCTGATGGAGGGGCGCACCACTTTGGTGATTGCTCACCGTTTGGCGACCGTCGAACGGATGGACCGCATCCTCGTCTTTGATCGGGGACGGATCGTCGAAGACGGCACGCCTTTGGAGCTCATGGCCCGCGAAGACGGCCTCTACCGCGCCCTGCGCGCCCGGCAGGCCTTGGTGGGGTGAGGTCACTTGAGCGGTAACTCATGCACGCATGGCGGATCAGCCGAACTTACCCGCCCTCCTTGCTGGAATAGGGCGCAAGCGGCGACACACCGGGGTTTGGGCGCAGCGGGTGCCCCGTCATCGGGAACGCCCGCTGCGCGCAGTTCTGGCGATCACAGATTTTGCAGCCCGCGCCAATCGGCGTGGCAATGTCGGGGTTCTTCAGGTCCAGCCCCCGGGAATAGACAAGCCGCTCCGCATGCGACAAATCACAGCCGAGCGCCACGGCGAATTCCTTGACCGGCGCGTCGAAGCCACCCGTTCCGTGACGTACCGTGCGCGCAACCCAAAGGTAGCTGCGTCCATCCGGCATCTGCGCCACCTGCGTCAACACCTCGCCGGGTCGCGAGAAAGCCGCGTAGACGTTCCACAGCGGACAAGACCCACCGATCCGCGAAAAGTGAAAGTCGGTCGCGGACTGACGCTTGGAAATATTGCCCGCGCGATCCACCCGGACAAAGAAAAACGGCACGCCGCGCGCCGCGGGCCTCTGGAGGGTGGACAGCCTATGGCAAGTCGTCTCGAACCCCACGCCGAACCGATGGGCGAGCCGCTCGATGTCATAGCCTTCGGCCTCTGCAACCTCGAGGAAACTGCTGTAGGGCAGGATTACAGCCCCGGCAAAATAGTTCGCCAAGCCGATGCGCAGAAGCGCGCGGCTGTCTTCGCTTGCTATCTCGGCCTCTGAGCTGCTGCCGGTTTCGTGGACACCGAGATAAGGTGTTTATGAAACTGGAGAATTTACATGACCAGAAGGATGTTCAGCCGCGAGTTCAAACTAGAAGCGGTGGAGTTGATAACGAAGCGTGGTGTCAGCAT
>NZ_JBLWTA010000021.1:0-44860 GCF_048270365.1 Celeribacter sp. | reverse complement strand
ATTGCCCGTAATCGCGTTCGCGTGCGGCGGAGCATTCAGCTTTGCGGGAAACGCCCATGACAGACCCCTCGGACAAATTGTGCAAACATTGGCCATATCCTGCCAACGTCCTTCTCTTATATTTCCTTCATATATCAATAATACATATTGCGCAATTTATCTTTATGTTTTGCTGGCATTTTGATGCACCCTACGCCGCCTGCCAAAAGCCGCACCAAGCATCAGACCTATTCTGGCTGACTCTATTGGCTGCTCGCACAAAGCGAGCGCGGGCCTTCACCTACAAAACATCACTCATGGATTTGCGCCCCCAAGGCGCATCAAGTGATCAACATGAAAACACCAAGAAAGCTGACGCCCGACCGCGTCGGTGTCAGCTTCTTCAATTGCCTGTCAGGGCCTCCAACAGGAGGTCCCTTACCCCTGCGGATCACTCAATCCGCAGGGGTATCTGGCTCAATGAGCCAGATCCTGAGTGCGCAGATCGGCGCAGCGATCTTGTGCAATCAGAGCCTCGGTTGCGAGGCTGTCGATGACTTCGGGATGGTCACCCTCTTCAAAGGCTGAGAGGTAGGTTTCAAAGGCCATGTCGGCTTGCAGTTCTGCGAGGTCGAGGGATTGTTCGTAAGTCATGTTGTGATCCTTTCCATTGATCGTCGTTGGACGGATCGTGGAAAAGACCGGAGGCATCAGAGCGGGCTGCACCCAACTTGGGGCGCAATGAAATGGAGCACGTGAAGGGCGATGTTTGTTGTGGGCGATGCAAAGCAGCGCGCAAGGCGTCAGCCGTCCAGAAACCTTGCCCAAGCGTTGCAGGCCACTCGCCTCCGGGCTAGCGATCTGATGGGCCAACAGGTCAATGGGAAGGGGCACAACGGGGTGATAAATCGAACTGTCGTCCACCAGTTTTCCTGCAGGCGAAAGAGGGCTGTATCACACGCTCAAATGCGAAGTTGCTGCAAACCACACGTCAACCAAGCCGCCTCGAAAACCCCAACGGCGACTTCAAGTTCACAAGGTTAAGGTCGGTTCAATTGTGCTTCAAGCGCCCCAATCGATGCCAGAATTGCCTCAAAGGATGGAGCCTCACCGAAGATCATAGCCTCGGTATTTTTGTAGTCACCAACCAACCGTGCGGCCATGTCCTCAGGTGGTACGAGCGAAAACGTTCCGGGTTCTGCGGTGGCGAGATTGAAGTCAGGACGGTTAAAAAATGTCTTTGCGTGGGCCACACAATCCCGACCAAGCTCAAGGTCTGCCACAGCGCCTTTGCCTGTTTCAGTATCCAACATGCAATGCAAATCGTAGTAGTGGCGCGAGATGCGCTGCCCGTCCTGCTTTAACTCGCCGCGCGTATCAAACCAGTTTCGAAGTCCATGCAAGATGACAACCTTGTCCCAAAACGTGCGCTCTGCATCAATCGTTCGCACGTCCGGGACATCTAAATCGATGCCCTCGAGATCATCCGATATGTACGGCCGGATCAACTGCGGACTATTGGGGTCGAGGGCTGATTTCGCGCCGGATTCAATTTTGACAGCCGCCTGAACATATCCTGTGTCGGAACCGTCGACCCGTGGATACCAGACAAGGAGCGTCTGTCCCGTGCCGTCATCAGGATCGATCTCGATCCGACCTTCGCCGCCTGTGTCCTCGGCAATAAGCAGGGATAACGCCTCAAGAAGCGGTCCCGTAATATAAGCTTGGCAATCGTTCTGAATCGCCTCGATCGCAGCTTTGCGCTTCTTCCCAGAGAGTGCCGCCAATGCCTCTGGCGCTTCGCCGTGGCCAAGATCATCGCGGAACACTGTCACATCAATGTCTTCGGAAAATCGATTGATCAGACCGTAAGCCTTTGAGAGGGATGTCCCTCCTTTGAACAAAAGCCGGGGACCACCTGCGGGGAGACGATGATAGAGCGCATTGAGCGTCCAGCAGACCCAGAAGTCTTTCTCGATATTGATCAGCGGCGCGCTAAGCCTATTGGCAGTAGTGAGAAACAGATCAGCACGATCTGCAACACTGGCAGCGATGATCTTCTGGAAACCTGCGGTGCTCATCCTTGATCTCCCTCTGCAGCATCAAACAGAAGCGCACGCAAAATATCCTGCATCCAGATCGGCATGGCGGAAAGGCCGCCCTTCAGATCGTCCGAAAGAGCCGAACCCGATTTCTTATCGGCGAGCAGACGCCGGACAGTTTTGCGAACAGCCTCCCCTTCTACATCATTCGACATGACGTCATGAAGCCAATGCAGGGCCTGCACTAGGTACATGCCAGGCCGCCCAGCCCAGTATAGCCGACTTGGGGCCGCATGTTTGAAGACGATCTTTTGCTTGCCCAATGTGACCGGCTTGAGCCGTGCATCAACAAGCACCTCGATTTTGGCTGGCACCGCGTTGGTGAGACCAAGCGTGTTTGCAGCCGTCATCCCATCGATCAACCACCGGACTTGGTCACGGCGCGCGATTGCATCGATGACAGCGCGGTAGTCTGGTACAGTTGATTTTCCTGTCAGTGCATTCTGGGCTGGCTTGTCGTAGAGTCCGCGCTCAATGCGACGCAGCTGACCGGACGTGACCATGCGTTGCAGAGCTTTGTCGACGGCAGCGCGAGCGCCAATGTCAGCAAAATCAGCCGGCGTCCATACTTGGCGCGGTGCGCCATCTATGCGCGCACGCAAGCGATTTGGCAGCGTTTTTGATTGTACGTCATCTATCATGTCCGAAATATACCACAAATTTCGGACGAATGCGAGTCCGAAGATTACTACATATTTCGGACATCAAATTTTGCAGGACAATCCAAAAGAACTTGCCTGAGCATTGTAGACTGTTCAGATTATTATAGCAGCGGGTCAAATTACCTAAGTGCTTCAGCTTGACTCAAGTTTACATGCAGCATCAAGATCCAAAGGCTACTTGTTCCTATCAATAACCGAGCTTCAGCTCGAGGTGTGCAAACTCACGTAATGCTTACAAAGGGTGGGTGCGCTGCGTTTGCGCAGGAAGCTACTTTCATGCACTTTGCGGACGTGGGCTTTGAAAAGTAACCTTCTACCCTTTTCGCGTTCAATCGATGGGGCGGCATTACATATGCCTAGCCACCTTCCCCTTTCGGAGCGCCAAACTGCCATTTGCCAGCAATATAGCTGCCATGGGTCAAAGCAAGCAGACCCGTAAACACAGGCCCAGGGTCAGGAAAGATTGATAAAATCGCGTTAGCGCCCGGGAAAGCATTAAGCACCTGAGAAACCCCGATTGCGCTGAGCGAGGTCATCAACCAGGCCGTATACAACACCAAAAGCAAAAGCGTGATGATCAGCATCTGCGCGCGGCTCAGATCGACGTTATCCGTGCGCCAAATGGTCTCGCCCACGAACAGATCGGAGAACTTTGCGTCCTTTGGCGAAGCGCGCTGTTCCAACGGTGCCAAGCGGACGCCTTGGCCGTCCTGGTTCTGCATCATGGTCCGGAACTCGGTATCTGAGGGGGTGAAGGCCTTGACCAAAGCTGAAGCGGATGGCGTTGCAATAACTATCCCCAACACTGCCCAGGCCCAGAGCTGGAACTGAGGCAACAAGGAAGCCGTGCCAGTGGCATTCCAGATCGCGGCGACTGTTCCGATATTGAAGGCCGAGTAGATCGCAAATCCGGAGAGAAGCAAAACAGACCAACAGATCACCTGAAACCGAGCTAGCGACATACGATGCTGCGGGGAAATCAAGGCACCTGCCAACCGTCCTGTCTGACTGAGGCCGAAACCGAAGAACACAATAACCAGTGCCGCAACGCTGAGGACATAGTACTTGAGCAGCGAGAAGGTCGGCCCCTCGTCCAAGAACGCCTTGGACAGGCCGATGTCCCATCCGCGTACGGCAGGCAAACCAAGCGCTGTCTGCCAGACAGCCTGACAGGCAGCGTCATTGTCGCGAGGGCGGCCCACATCATCAAAGAGAGCTGCACTTCGGGCTATTTGCGGCAGGCAGTTGGCAAAGCGGGTTGCCTGTGCGTCACCTGTCTCAATCATGGCTGGTTTACCGTTGCTGCAAAGGCCGCCACGCGGGTCGGTAATATCCGTCGCGCATACGTCGCGCACGGTAGCGATCAGGACACCGTCATCGCCGGCGGACAGGGCCCGATGGGCCTCGCTTTGGGCACGAGCAATAATCTTGCCTGACGAGATAGTATCGGCAACCGAATAACAAAACAGCAGCAACCCGAAAATCAGGGCGACTAAGCCTGAAACAGCGACCCGCTTCGGCACAAGATACGACGCTTCCGAGTGCACCTGCTGCGTCAAATACGTGGCGACGCGCGGACCATCCGAGGCCATACCGGGAGGCGCTTCGAACAAGCCAAGCCGGTTCTCGTCGGTTCGGCTCTTGAAGACATAATCCGCTTGTCTTCCTTGCGTCCAAAAGGCGCGCGCGCCGTCGGGAAGGTCCTCGGGCGTGCCATCCGATTTGAGTTTCAGGAAGGCTATACGCTCGGGCAGAGGGGCATCCGGGCGCTCCGCTCCACTAAGAATGGGGGACATGTGCGTGACCAACTGTGCGTGCCTGTCTCGATCTTCGGCATTGGCCGCCTTGGTCAGACGCAACCCCTGAAAGCTAAAGCCCGGTGGCAAGGCGTCGTCCGGATAGCGCACCATCATGTAGGCCAAGACAGCAGTCAGTCGGTCCGTACGCTCCGATTCCTCACCTGCAAAAACGGCTTCACGGTGCGCCCAAAGCGCGGCGATCTGGTCTGCATGTGTTATGTCGCTCATATCCTGCTATCACTCTCCATCCAAAGGTTTGCCCGCTCGAAGCTTGGCCCAATCCTTGCTTACGTCTGGCGGCAGCCAAGTGCTGCCTTGCCCATCTATCTTTTGCACCGCCCAGCGGACGTCGGTGTGCGAAGCAGCAGATCCCGATGCCAAAAACGCGCGCCAACGGAACCGGTTACGGAAGATCGCGGTGCCCTGCAGCAAACGGGTGCTATCCACCAGCTCTCTGTCGGTTGGGTCCGCGCTTTCCTGATGCAATAAACAGCGGCAGCGCGCAGCAAACCCTGTCTCTGCCAGTTCGGCCTGCAAGACAGCGTATGAGGCTGGGTTCGAGCTGGGCGGCGCGGTCGCAACGACCTGGATATACAGCAGGAAGCTGAACGGATCGCCCTTTTCATCCAGCGTCCACTCGATTTGCACCGTATCGCCCGGCTTCAGCACCCCAGGCACGACGAAGTCAGTCGTAAGGTCAAATTCTATCGCTTCTCCAAGCACGACCTGTCCGATATTTGGCGCGGTATCGCGCAACAATAGCGACAAATCTTCCGGCGATGGCGGCTCTGTCTGGCCCGGGATGGGGCGGATCCGCTTCATGCTCCAAGAGGAAGGATCGTCCAGAGAGGTAAGCACTTCGAGATTGGTTGCGGGATCTATCGCCCCAAAGATCAGCGTGAAACTGTCTGTTGGCGTGATTTTCTGGGTCTCGGTCGCGATGCGCAGGCTCAGCGCCGGTTGGCCCGTGATCACCTCGCCCGGCTCGGTGCTGCGGGCCGCGAAATGCGACACACCCCGCGTCAGCTCGTCCAGAGCCGGATCCTCGAAGAGGAAATATAGCGGGCGCTCCGCCAGATGCGGCAGGCCATCGCCGACAGCCCATAGATCAACTGACAACCGCCGGACAAAATCGCCAACGGTCGCGGTCAGCACCACTCTGGCCGTCTCCACCTCTTCAAGCGTCGAGAGGGCGACGGTCACCTCTTCTTTGGCTGCAAAATACTTGGTCTTGCTGGGCTGGTCTTCAGCGTCCTGTGCCAGGACATAGACTGCGCCGCCAAGCACAAGAACCGCCGATACATCCATCTTGCTAAACGGAACGTCCGAGGCGGCGTCCGACAAGGGCTCGAACGACACGGCGATCCTGCGCGCCCATTCCGGCGTCAACACGCCATGCATCGGCTCTTCCAACCGCACCCGAAAGGCCATGTCCGCGTCTGGCACCGGCAAGTCCGGACCAATAGGCTGCGCGATCCCGCGCCCATAAAGCGTGTTGACCGGCTGCGATGAGAGCAGCACATGCCCAGCCTCGAACTGGCTTGGCCGCACTTGATCCTTGCGCCCCAATTGGCCTGGGCGTGGCACCCGCTGAAATACGGGCGCGTTGCTGGCGCGGCCGCGCAACGCTACGTTTGCCAGGGAGCCAGTTTCGAAAACGGCGGCGCCAAGGCGGTCAGCATAGGTTATACCAGAGCCTTGTGACATGCGGCTGACAGTGACCCCTGCAGGCAGGTACATGCCAGGATGCGCCACGGCTTCATCCTGCGTATCAGCGAGCTCAGGCGACGCGATAAGCGGAGGCAGGATGTCTCCCCCCACCGGATCATAAGCCACAGGCAGCGGAGAACCTTGGGGAGCGTTGAACAGGATCGACGCAGGCCCATCCTCAGACGGGTCAGCCGCCGCACGAAACAAGGGGCGCGACATCTCTGACACCCAGGCGGCCTCATCCTGGCCCGACAGGAACGTCGTTGTATCGGCCAATGACGCGCGCAAGCTACGCCGGGTGGCACGCATCAAAGTCTCAGGCATGGCAGCCTCATCGTCTTCACGGGCTTCGGGCCCCGGATAGGCCAAAATCTCTGGTGTTGCGCTTTGCATCGACAGACCAAGCGTTACCCGCCTTGCGATCTCTGGGGCCTCTTTTGCAAGACCGGGCTTGAAGGCGACGGCAAGGAGCTGCCGCTCTGACGTCGCAAGGGCGCCGCCCTGTCCACCAGGAACCTTTACCGGCCGCGCAGCACTGGGCACGCTCTGGTTGCTGGCAAGTCGCGGCGCATCTGCATCATTGGGCGGCAACATCACACCAATGGACGCGGACGGGTCAGCAACTTGCAGCAAGTATCTGCGATAGTCCGCCTCCTCCAAAAGGTCTTTCTGCTCGGCATAGGGGCGCGGTTTGATCAACTTACCTGTCGCGCCGCTTACCGCGCGGACGCGTCCCGTGCGCTCGGGCACAGGGTCTGGTGCGGTTGATACGCCATCGAAGGCCACCGCGAATGTATCAATCCGCTGCTCGGCCAGCGCGGCGAAGAATGCGGCGGCGTCTTGGACGTCCTGCAAGTCAGTTAAGTCTTCGGCGCGCATGGGCATTAGACTAAGCGCGGTGCCGCCCACTGTGTCCGCTGCAAGAAGACCCGAAAGTCCTACGCCCGCGGCAAGATAAGGCTGCGTTTCCCTCAGCTGCCAGGCGGACCATTGAGGCATCTTCACGACCGAAAGCTGCTGTTTTATAAACTGCGCGTGCCCCTGCGCAAGCGGGTGCGAGTACTGAGCAGAGGCGCCCGCTAGCAGTCCCGCACGCCGAGCAAGCTGCACCTGCGCCGGCCCCTCAAACCGGATCGCGCAATCGACCAAGGGCACGCTTAGGACAACGGCGCTAGGGGGCAGAGCACGGTTCAAGACCTGCGCAAGATCCTCGCTGATATCAAGCGCAGTTCCCAACACCCCAAAGGCCGGCAGTTGTGCAAGCGTGAAGCCGTCTCCGGGCACTCCGAAGCAGGGCAGCGCCCCAAAATCGAACGCGATCCCAGGGCCCTCCTCACCCACAGCCGCCAGCAGCTTTGGTGCATGGTCTTTGGAAAACAGGCCAGAGAACTCGTGGTTATACCAGCCAACCAGGTCGTTATTTTGCGTCTCGATCAACTTTAGGCGCTCGCGCAAGGTTTCCATATCGTAGATATCGACGGTCTGGTATTGCGCCCATGTAATCGGATCTTGGCCAGTTTGACCCAGTTGGTGGGCAACCAACATCCCAAGCTGCAATGCGCTTTCACCAGCTTCCGCATTGCGCCCGGCGAGCCGGTCTAATGCGTCTGGCGAAAGAGAATGCTCGACCAGATACAGCGTAGCGCTATGCAGGACAGGCGCGGCGAAGCCTTGCTCAAATCGCGCTTCGGTCCAATCCGATTCCTCATCCGCTGGGGCAGAGGAGATGGGCGAAGGGTCAGGCAGCGGGAAGTGAATCTCGTTTTGCACGTGCCACACGCCGCTGAGGCGCCAATCGGTCTCGGGTTCTGACAGGGAGGCTACAAGCCGAAGCTCTGTTTGAATATCGGCAGCGGAAGTATCCCAATGGCGCAGGTCCATTTGCCAGTCCTGCAAGGCGATTTTGGTCTTCGTCGTCGCGTCGACTGACGGTGCCTGAAAGGCCCCCAGCGCCCAACCACGCGACGCTCGCACGGCCAGCCCAGGAAGCACGGGAATAGCCTCCGTGCCGTCCGGGATGTCATATCGCCAGCTTACAGCGGCACCTGAAGCCGTAAGCTCAGCCTCGCCAGTGACCTTTTTTCCCGGAGGCAAACCCGGCACCGAAAGCGCGACCGTTTGGTAGCCGTTGCGAGTGCTAACTTGCTGCATGAGGTCATGGTTGAGGCGTTCTGCCACAAGGCGCGGGCCATTCGCGCCCCCGAAGCCTAGCGCGAATGCAGCTGTCGCCTCCACAACACCCGATGCAGGCTCACTGCCCAAAACAACTCTCGCGGCTGAAGGCGCAAGACCGCTCAGTTTATCGCCTTGCGGATAGTCCCCGATAAGCGTCATTGGATGCTGCACAGCGCCGTCCCGCAACAACTTGAGCTCGAACAAATGCCCGAGCATCGGCACGTGCAGGCTTGCGCCCGCAAAGCTCATTCCCGCTTCTTCAAAGCTCACTGTATCAAGCTCAAGCTGCGAGATCGGCGCGCTGCTGCCTTGCCTATCCAGCACTGGGATGGACAGCTGATCTGCGTTTAACGTGACCGTCGGCGGCCCCGCTGCAGAACGCGTCAATTTTAGCGTCGCCGCGCCAACGGCGGTGGGCACGGTCTGAGACTCCTCCCCTTCTGAATGGCCCGAACGCACATGCATGACAATCTGGCCAGCGATCTCAAACTCGGTGGCCCCGGTGCTGGTATTGAGCTGCGCGCTCGACAAGGCGATTGGCCGGAACAGGACGCCGCGCAGCGCAATGCCAAGGTCAGACGGTTGATCTTCGTCGGCCGCGCTGAGCGCCCAGCGGTGCCCGATCCGCACGTTGTGTTCGGGGTGATGCGCGTTGGGCATCCGCCTTGCACCGGACGGCGTATCGGTGTCTGGCTTGGTCCCAAAGACCGGCCCCAGAATTGGATCGCGCGCCCATATGCCGTTTTCATCCACAGCCAGATCGCTGAGCCACAAAGAAAGTTCTCCGAAATCAAGCGGTTCAAGTGTGGAGACGAGCCGAAGCGGCGCATCTAGTGCGGCCCCGGCGACGGCACGTTCGACCAAATGCGCGCGCCCTGCTTGCACGACACGGGCCGGGGATTGCTGCCCGCCCTGCTGATCCTCCAGCACATCGTCTTGGGGTTCAAGCAGGGCTGAACCACCCACAAAGGTCTTGCCCTGCAACTGAAGGCTAAAGCCAGAGACGTCGCTTTGTTCGTCTGGTGTGCTCGATGTGCCAGACCAAGGCACTCCATAGAACGTAATTTCCTTTTCATCATCAAGTGTAAGGCTATAGCTTCCCAGCGCCTGGTCCTTAGGCGAAAGATTTGGGGCTAGCGTCACATCCGGCTTGAGATCAAAGGAGCCGCGACCAAGCCCCGTCAATCGAAGATCCGTCTGACTTTCCCCACGCTGTGCCAAGACCTCGCGCCATGCCACCGCCGACAAAACATCAGACGAGAACTGGGACTGCCAGTGACTGAGCGCACGCGCGGCAGAGCTTTTGGAAACCGAAGTCTCAAACTCAGCCGCGGCAGCCGGGTTGCTGTTCTCCGGCTCGGTGTTGGGCAGCTCGGTACTCGCGCGCGGCCCATCAAGCAGCGCAACATCGTAGCGCAGGCGCAACTCAGCTGAAACGCCACCGTCCCAGCCGTTCGGGTCGGTCTTCCACGCATCCAGCTTACGTCGCTGAGATCGGCGCGCTTTCAGAGCCAGCGGCATCAGCGTCACGCTGGGCAGGGTCGTGACCGCCATACCAAGCTGTTCGTTCCATGTCATTTGCGTTTGCGTGCCAGGCAATGCCCCGTCCAGAACCGAGCTTAACTGTCGCGCGGCGCAACGTAACGCGTCTGCGGGCTGGCCCTCGAATGGGATCGGCTGCTCTCCGATTACAAGCGGCGCTAACTCACGCGTTCCGGACGGCGTTCGACGGTCACCCCCCGCCTGTGTCAGGTTCTGTGTCTGAACCGTCGGCAACGCGCCATGACGTGCCCAGAAGATGGCAGGTTCAGACTGGTCAGCCAGCGGAAGCGATACAACGTAGTCAAAATCCGTCTGGTCCAGCATCAACTCTTCGATGCCATCAGCGTCGCGGCGCAAAGCCATGTCCAAGTTGACGTTATCAAGCCGAACCGACACTTCTCCAATCACCTGGCGCTCAAGCAGTGGCAGGTCGGTTTGGTCCACCGCCTCAATCGGTCGCGCACGCAGCGCGCGCTCGGGATGATCAGGCAACAGGCGCGTCGCAGAGGGCTCCATGGCCACAATGCGAAGCAGACCATCGCTGGCAACACGCGGCCCGTGCAGGTCAACCTTTATTTCATCCCGCAAGAGCACGCCGTCGCCGTCCAGCCTGAAGTCGAGTTTGACAACGACCTGATCTGCACCGCGGACCGTGACATTCCAGACGTTTTCGAACCGAGAAGCCGCGTTTTCGGCGTTCCCAATCCCCATAGCGCCAACGGTTTGCGCGGCTGGATCCTCTTTGTCGGGATCTGTCGGATCAAGCTCTGCGAGTTCTGTGACCGAGAGCGTTGGAAAGTCGTTTTCGACCCAGCCCTGCTGGACCGGCAAAAAGACCCGCCTTGTGTTGTCTTTGCGGCCATCTTCGGCACCAAACAGCGCCTGCCGCGTGGCCCGCAGCGGAACATGCAAGCGCAAGGCATCAAATTTCACACGCTCGCGGGGGTTGGCCTCGGTCGCCACCTCGCGCTGATAGGAATATGCTATGTTCCCCCGATCAGAGGACTGCGATGCGCCGCCCGTGCTGCCGGACAGCGTGACGGTTTGCGTTGCGCGGTCGCGCAGCAACGTGACATGGTCCGGCAAGATCAGCAGCGATGACTTGGGCGGCTCCACCCCGGATACGGAGCGCTCGCTGAGCCGAAGGCTGAGGGCGTCACCGCGGGTCTCAATCACCGCGTCATCATGCTCGGAACTTTTGACCACTGTCTTTCGCCCGCCGTCGCGGCGTTCAAGTGCAAGCGGCCATTGAAAGTCCGCCAGAGACAGCGGTCGCCGCAGTCGCAAGTCGAACAACTTGGGGTCGTCAGGCGCTAAGCCTCCAGGGGCGAAAAAGGGGCCCATAGCGTCCACAAACCTGGCAGCCGCCTCAGACTTTCCGGTCTCGTCGCCCAGCGGCCCCTCATCCGGCCAGACATCTGGCGGCGCGGAAAGCCAAGGGCGCAGGACAGGCCTCGCTTCGGCCTCTTGCAACGCCCCACCCTCGTCCTGTGTCACCAAAAGCCACAGAAACAGCGGCTGTTCATCGCCCAAGGTTGGAAGAATAACACTGGCTGGAAAGGCAATACCGTCAGGGGTCAGATAGATCCGGCGGGTCGCCTGCGCTAGGTTGCCACGGGACGCGCCCAGAAGGGACTGCAAAATGCCAAGCGCCCTGTCTGTGACGTCGACCGGTATAGCGCCCTCAACAAGCTTGAAGGCGGGAAGGCGCAGGGATGGGTCACCATCGGGCCAGTCTGTGACTGGCGTCAAGATCATCTGCTGCTCGGCGTCGAAAGGCTGACGCCTTGCAACAACTTCATCGTCATCATCTTGGATTGGCTGCAGGTTGCGCAGCCAGCTGTCGCCGATCCCTTTTACAAAAACTGTGGTTTCGGATTGCAGACCAAAGCCGTCATGCCGAATTGCATAGGCGGACACCGCAGCAAGTTGAGGGTTTTCGTGCTGTGTCCCAAGGCTGGTGAGGCTAAACCTCGTTGTGTTGCCGTCCTTAGACTTGGTGGCTTGAAGCAGCGCGGTCCAGAACGGGCCAAATGCGCGGACATTGCGCAATTTCTCATAGCCGGACGGCGTGCCAGAGTTGATATACTGATCCACGAACTTATTCGTCATCAAATGTCCCCCAAAGGTTGCGAGGCAGCGCGCCGCGCAAAACAAACCAGCTGACCTTTGGCGCGTTATTGTCCAGCGGCTTCGGCGCAAAGGCGCGCACCGCTTCGGCGCGCAGGATCTGTCCGACCAGCTGCGCGGCGGCGGCCGAAGTGGCCGCCCAAGCAGCGCGTGCGGCATTTAGCTTGGCGGCGCTAAACGGCCCGCCAAGCGCGGACAGGTCAGGCGTTGACGCCAATACGATCACCGGTGTACCCGCAGCGATCGTCCCAGCTTGAGGCTTCCAATCACCCGCTGTTTCAACAAAAAACTCAAAGCCCGGAACTCCATAGGACGGGATGTCTTGTTCTGTCTGCTGTTCAAAGGCGATCAGTGCCTGCATCGCCTTTGGCACACGAGGAATAGTTTCAACATGCTTATCATTGAGGGCGATGGCCAAGAGCCGGCGCATGTCACCGGGCTTCTCGGGCATGCCGATGAATTCAAAGATGTCCTCTACATCGCGATCTGCCTTGACCGAGAGCCGCATCTGCAGCAGCAATTTGACTAAGGGCAACGCATCCGTCACGCCTCGCAAGCTGGACGTCGCCGCAGACCGCAGCTTTTTAAGCCGCTGGCGGTCTTTGACATGCGCGCTCAACGGCGTGATCGGCAGAATGCCGACATCGGCCCATGTTCCCAAGGCCCAATCGGATGTGGCAAAATCTGGCTGTTTAATAGCCTTTACCGCAGCGGAAATACTGGGCTGCAAGATACCAAGCTCGAACAATGTACCGTCAGCAGCCGACGCTTTACCAAAGAGGCCTTTGAGCGTCGCAAACACGGCCTCGCCAGCATTTTGCGTAATCACGAGGTCCAGCCGCGCTTCGGGATCGGGAACAAAACCGGCGGTGTATTTGGTCGCGCCGTCCGTTTGCGGCACAGGTTGCGTTTCTGGGTAAAGCCAACCACCGGCCTGACGCTGATCCAGCGGGAGGCTTTCAAAAAGGCGCGGGATGCGCACGGATTGCACGCTGACTGGAGGTGCGTAGCTGTTCAACTCGTCGAAATGCTGCGCCCAATCTGCGCGTAGAACCTCCATCGACTGCATGTCTTCGAAGTCAATCCACGGCCAGGCGCCACTTTCGCGCTTAACTGTCTTATCGTCGTCGGGCGCGGCCTGAGGGGCGGTTAGGGCCGGTATATTGGGAAGCACAACAGTGATGGCATCTGAGGTTATGCCGTCGGCAGAGGCAAAAAGCGCCGCCGAGCTAGAATAATAAAACGCGGGGGCGTAGCTTGCGATCTCTGTCGCACCATGGCGCGCCAGCGGAACAGTCTCTAGCGCGTTGCGCAGCGGGTCCGGGGTCAGCAGATCGCCAAGCGCCGCTGGCTCGGACGGGTCTTGTCCGCCAAGTGGGTCGGGCATTGCCAAAGCGTCCTGTATACCAAGTGCGCCTTGCGCCTTTTGGAAGCGGTATTTCGGCAAAAATCCGATCCAGCTTGCACCATTTTGAACCGCATAGGTCTGGCGTTGCCCCGCGTCGGACAGGGCCTCGTTTTGGTGCTCTTTTCGCACCACGTGATAGGTAGGGCGCAGTCCCGCACTAATCTGGCGACGCACGGCCAGGACCTGCACGGGCGCCACGGGCACACGGCGCGGCAGGGGAATCGTGTCGGTCTTGACCCGCGGCCGATAAATGGTTGTGTCTCGCATCAGCGCCATGCGCAGCGCGTCATAGCGGCCCTGCATCGTCACACGGTATTGCAGCTGTGTTGCCCACTGATCGGGGACCTCTTCGGTAAAGCTCACAGTATTGGAGCTGTCAGGGACCAGTGCGCTGGACATGGGCGAGCTCAGATAGGATGGCACAACCTCAACGCCACCATCCTGCGCAGCCATATGCTGGAAGAAGCGCCGCGACCAAAGCCCGTAGTCATAGACGTCCAGCGTCTCCAGATCCTCCTTCACCTCTTCTTTGGAGGTATCAAAGCGGCGTTTCAGATGCGGCTTAAAGCGCTTCTTGAAATGGGTTTTGAAGGCATCCGCTTTCCCAGTATCTTCAGGCTGGCTGAATGGGCGCAAAGAAACTTGCAGCATGTAAAGCCCCAAGTCATCCAGATCGAGCGGACCGTCCGTTGCCTTAAGAGCGCGCGCGCGCAGCAATGGCTGTTCGACGACAGGCGAGATGTTCAATTCAGCAAGGTTTTCCGGATCAGGCAGTTCGTAGGCGTCAGCAAGAGGTTCTACGCTCGCGAGATGCCGCACGTCTGCGAGCGCAAGCTTGATTGCTTCGTTGACCGCGGTCACAGTCTGTTGCGGTTCGAGCAATGTTTGAGACCAGCGTTTTCGCAGCCGCAACGTCATCCCAAGCCCCAGGTGCGCCAGAACGGCCCAGCCATAGGGATCCGCGCCTACTGCCGTGGCACGCATCCAGGCCGACGGCAACGTGTTCTTGTCGCTGGCGGGCGGCTGGGTTTGTACTTGGACTTGGTCTTGACCCTCAGCCACAGGCGCGCGCAAGGCACCAGCGATCAGCGCCAGGAACGGGTGCGCCTGTGCATCCAGCAAAGAAGCCCCATATCCCAGCCGCGCCAGCGCCATAAGCGTGCGATTTGCGTCTTTTGCAAATTTGTTGGGAGCCAGTTCTTTGGCTTGCGCCACTTGGGCCTCGGACGCGCCTTCGCGCAGTACCTCTGACGCGGACAAATCCACGGCGTCGAGCTCTTGGGCTAACTCTGCAAATTTCTCCATCGCATCCGGCCATTGCAGCATCAACTCGTTGGTCGGATTCCCCTCCTCGTCGCGGTCGGCATAGTAGGCTTGGCGCGTTTTGGTCGTGTTATCTTCTTGGACGCTGACGGGCTTCTCAATTAGCGGTTCATCACTGGTGTGATAATGCGCGGACCAGTCCATCGTCTTTGCCATCGTGTCTGGCAGCAGCCGCGCCTCATGTGAGGATCGCAGCGGTAACAGCGGATTGGCCCGGAACTCAGGTCGAGCGGCGCCCTCTTCGTTGACCTCGGCAAAGAACTTGCGCTTGTCGATATAGACCCCTTCGAAGGTGGCAGGTGCCTGTGGCAGCGTAAAGCGCAGAGTTGTATAGAGAGCGTCGCCCGTGGTTGACTCGAACCGGACTTTCCCGTTCGAGATCTTCTCAGGCCGGTAAAGTGGCCCCTGCCCCGCTGAGATACTCTTGATTTCGAAGGCCTTGTTCGCCGCTTCGTCTGGTATTGAAAGCTCAGGCCATTCAAAGGCAGGCACAACGCGCCGGGTCAATGGCCGGAACTCGGCTTGTTCTGTGACCTCGTCCGACCCGCCACCAATATCAACAGCGACCGGGTCTTTGGGTGCATCGCTGCGCGTCTCAAGGTAGACGGGGCAGTTGATCGCTGTGCCCGGTGTGCCATGACCGTCAACGGGGCACAGGCGGAACAACCATTTGCGGCCATGCTCTGAAAGCACACCCTTGCTTGCGAGAAATCTTTGCAAGACAAGTCCGTCCAGGCTATTCGGCTCAACTGTATTTCGCTCGTGATCCTTGACATGATTTTCAAAGAAATCTGCCAGACTGTCAGACCCTTGCAGGTCTTGAAGCTCTACAAAACGAATCCGTTTGTCGGTGTCGGTTGAGTCCTCAAGCTTTTGCACCCGCTCGCTTAGCGTGATGATCAAATCGCCGGGCAAAATGTCGAATTGTGCTTTGGTCGCCAGCCCGTTGGTCTGGGCATCTTCGTCCGAGACCGGGAAACGCGCAGGCCCGAAGGCGCGCAAGGGCCGCATGATCAACTCCCAATCGGTTGTGCGGGTCGCTTGACCGCTTTCTGGTAGCAGCGGAACTTCCCACACAAGCTTGGCGATCGGCTTCAGTGTCATGTTTTCCAGAACTACCGATTGCTCCACGCGCGGATCTTGTGCCGGCAGAGGCTTGTAGACCGCCTTGAAATTCATCTCGATCGTGATGGGCAGGCCGCGCTCGCCAGTGGCCGCGACTGGCGTAACATTCAGATAGAAGCGCGGCGGCACCGCGCCATCTGCCACGCGCATCAAACGCCGGACATCAGCGGTGGGCATGCAGAATTGTACCTTGCTCAGCAGCAGCCGGGCTGAGTCACCCTTGCCGCTGACAGTGGCGGTCGGTTTGGCTTTGATCGTGTCAACAACCGTCTCACCGTCGTCGCGCACGACCTCGACCTGGTAGTGGCGCAGCATCGCCTCGACCTGGGGCATGCTCAGCTTGGGCATGCTCGGGTGCGCAAGATTCCATCGCACGGCGACTTGCTCTTCATCGTAGTAGGTAGAGATATCGCGGAAGATCGGCGGAGTTTTTTCAAAACCCCAAGCGCCAAAATCCAATTCGGCCTGGATCTTCTCGAACGCGTTAGCGTCGGTGCTTGTGGCGGGCGAGATGCGCAACGGGTCCGCAGCGTTCCGGTTTTTCACCCAGGCTGGCAATTCCTTGCCTTTGATCGCCAAGACCAAACCCGTCGCAAAGAGCAGCGGCGTTGGCTCATCTTTTCGCCAGGCGGGCTTGTTGTTCTCCACGTCGGCGGGCGTGGCCCATTCGGCCCAGGCCTCATGCGCTCCAGCAAACTCCTGCATCAGAAGGTTGCGCGTGGTGATCGCCTGCTCGCTGTAGATCTCATCCCAATCGCCAGCGTCCGAGAATACCTCAGGCTCGCTCACACTTTCCTGAAGCGCTTTGTCATAGGTGTCCTCTAGGTCCAGAGTGGCGTTGGGATTGAGCGGATCCCCGGCAATGCGGCGAGAGTCCTGTTCGACGTCTGCGGTTTGAAGGGTCTCGTCCAATTCGGCGTCAAAATCGATAAGGCCCTCGATCTGAGCCTTTGAGGACGTGTCGGCTAGATTGTATGGGAAGACCACACCGTCCGCGCCCACTGGGGCATTGGGCTTGGGCACATAGGCGCCCGCAAGCATCTGGAACAACTTGAGGGTTTGGGACTCCGCCGCTGTCTCGCTAGACTCGGCCTTGCGCTCGGCCTGTGGATTGACATGAGGGGTGACTTCGTCTCCTCCTTCCACCTTCGTCCAAACCGGTTTATCGCCGCCGTTTTTCAGGGCAAAGACTGCGGCGTCTGTTTGGGACCTTGGCGGAATTTTCAGCTTAAAATGCGTCTGCCCGCTGCGCGGGTCCAAGATCGGCAGGAAGGCCTCCTCCCCCGGCATGATCCAAACAAGCCAGATCCTGTCTTCAGTCCGGCCCTGATTGGCATCTGCACCCGTGTAGACATGGCTCAGCGCGCCCCAATCGGCGGACGGCACAGGCGCGGGGGGAGGCGCTGCGAAGGTTGTGACGCCGCCTGAGGTTGTCTCTGAGATCAACACAGCATCCATGACACCTACGGTGTTGGAGCCATCGCCAAGCGTGCGGGCCGAGGCAAAATCGACCGTGCCTCTGGCGACGTTGCTGGTATCCGCGACCCGCTCAGGTTCAAGGCCTGGAATGGTCGGGATCGGCTTGTCCGGCTCCAGGATGGAATTCATGTACGGCAACACGGATTGCCGGGCTCGGTCCACAGCGCCGTCGCGCACGCCCAGGCTGATCCGCACCCCAAGACGTCGACCGAAGACCCCGACCGAGACATAAGCCCGCGCACGGATGCCCAAATCCATTTGCCCGGCGGCACCGAACTCGACACCTGCTGTGATCTGAATGTCGAACGAGAACGAAATCCGCCACGTTATGCGTACAAAGCCAGCCTTAAAGCGCAAATAGGCCGACGCGCGGAATGTGACGCGGATGTCGATGCCAACTGCGGCATAGACCTTTGAATCCAGCGGCTTGCGCGTATCCACGAGCGCCATCAGCTGTTGTCCATACCCCACCGAAGCCGTGGCTTCGATCCGGATTCCGATGAAGCCAAGCGAGAAACCACCGGACAGCGACAGCCGACCTTGAGCGATGAAATTGCTGCCATAAAGGACTAGACCGTCCTCGACCCGCAACAAAACCCCACCTCTTATACTCACCGAAAGCGGGCCAAGCGATTGGCCCCAAATCAACCGGTCCGGCCAACCAAGCTCGGCATGCAGCACACGCGGCGTGGCCAGAATGGTCGCGTCGAACTGAACCGCCCGCAGCGCGTCCTTGACCATCTCTGGGACTGGCAAGTTCTTGGGGCCCATATAGGCGTTCTCGAGAGAGCGGGCATGGAAGAGGAACATCTCTTTTTGCGAGGAGATCAGCGCAAAGCCAGCCAAGGACGGGCGGCTGGCCTCGCCATTTTTGTCTTCAAGAATGAAGTCATAGGGCGCAAAAATCCAGCCTTTAAAGGTCGCAATGAAAGTGCCATCGTCGCGGAATATGAACTGGGCGCGCACGGTGACGTTGCCCAGTTTGCGTTCTGCCTTGGCGTTGTATTCCAGAGGCGTCGAATTCGCGGTGGCCAAGGTCAGATCGGCCTCGATCACGATCATATTGCGGCCGCGGTTGCGCTTGGCAAAGTCCGGTACCCAGGCGTCCAGCCGGTCGATTGCCGGGCCTTTGGCGATCGCGTCGGTCAGCAGATTGATCAACGTTTTGGGGTCATCTGTCTGATCGACCGCATCAAGCAATTTGAGCTGGAAGCGGTGTCCAAACCCTGCCCGAATGGCGCGTAAATACAGCGGGATAGGCTGCACGCCAAAGCTGACTTTGTTCAGCCCGATCGCGATGAACCAGGCGTGTTTCCACTCGTCCCCCACCTTGATCCGGGCAAAGGTAAACGCCGCCGAGATGGCTGGAAAGGACGGCATCTCAAGCAGCCCTTCGCCGCCAAACCCCTTGACGGTGTCGTTGTCCAACGTGTCGACACGCCCTGCGATGCGGAAGCCTTCGGCGGTGGCGATTTCAACCCGCAGCCCTTTGAAATCAACTTGCGGTAAAAATTCACCAGGTTTTGGCGGGCCCAGATAGAGCGTGTGGAATTTGATGTCGGCGTCGACCAGATCTTCGCCCAGCGAGAACTCGACTTTGCCCCCGATCATCAGGGCTGGGGCGTTGAAAGGCTCGAATTTAGGCGCAATACCAAACGAGCGTATCTCCATCTCAAAAAGGCCAAAGACGCCAAATTTGATTGGCTTTTTCAACTCCGCCCGCAGCTCTAGCCCACCGATGAAGTCATCCGTTAGGCGCATCTCATCGAAGTTGATGGTAATGTTCTCGAAATAGCCCAACAGGCCGTTCGAGAACTCACCCGGATTGGGCTTGAACGTCGCAGAACCCGTGATCTCGAAATAGAATTGCGGGCGGTCCAATTGCGGGTTTTTCTGATAGAAGAGGCCGACTTCCGTGAGTTCAAAGTTGAAACGGACGGACTCGCTTTCGATCTTCAGCAGATCGCCTTTCAGTGACGCGCCGGCACTAGCGATCTCGAATTTGCCTTTAGCGTTTTGCGTTCCCACAACAGTCACGCCCACTTCGCCGCCGCCCAGGATATCTTTGGGCAGGGTTGTGCTGCCATCAAGGTTGAAGCTGACCAGCTTGTTGTTTGCAACTTCAAGCGATGCTGTCTCAAAGATGAAGGGCGCATTCAGCCCCTCGAATTTTACCTCTTTGGTGATCAGATCGGTAGCAAAGCTGAACCCTTCGGTGCCAATCGACACATCGCGCATGCGGAACACAATGGGCGCTTCGGCGAAATCATTGACGGCGATGAACGCCTCGACGCCGGGCAGCATCTCTAGCTGGAACTGGCCATTAGCGATCACCAGTTGTAGGAATTGCGCCTCTGTGCCGGTTTCGTCATCTGCCTTGGGTTTGCGAAAGACGATGTTCTGACCGAAAAGAGGGCGATCTTCGGAATATACAAACTGCTTATTGCTGATCTTGCCCCTGTCTTGAAGCCATCCAGGGGCCGTGGTTTGCCCCTTCTCGACCAGCGCGAGCGCGTCGTCGAAATCGACCTTGACCGCTCCGGTACCAAGGTCAAAGGTCAGGCCCCCCTCGCCCTCCAGCTCGAAATCAAGCAATTTGACGCCGAGGCTTGCCCCCAGCGTGAATACGCTTGTGTCCTCGGTGTTGATACATATCTCTGTCAGCTTGAATGTGACAGGCGCCTCCGAACTCTTGGAGCCAAAAAGGCCGAAGGCTTCGCTAAGCGCAGGCACGTCCAGCCGCGCGGCCCAGCCCCCGCCGCCCATTTGCAGGCCAGAGAATTGCCGCGGCACGATTGCCCGTGCCTCTGGCGGAGTAGCGGGCGGGCCGGGACATTGCGGCTGATCTTCTATGAGAGGCTGCGGGATCGCATTCAGCAGCACCGGCATTGCATCCAGATCGGTACGGCGCCCACGCATCAACTGCAAACCATCCCCTCGGGAGTAGCCTGCGACTTGCAGGCTGACACGACCTATACCGAGATGGCCCAAAGCAAGCTCTACAAAGGGCTTAGACGGCTGCGAGCTACCGCTTTGCGTCCCGCCCAACGTCTGCCGCGAAGAGCCCGACCCCGTACTAAAACCTAGTTGTGCCGAGATCAGTGGCGAGATTGGCGTGCCCACCTGTGGGGTAGGCATGTCGAAGGTCACAATATAGGCGACGCCAATGTCGTCCCCGTCTGCTTGCGACAGGATCAGCGAATGGAAAGCTGGCGGCTGCACAGACAGCGCAAAACCCGGCAAATCCAGCATCCTTTCAAGGCCAGGATCCGATAGTCGCAATTCATGCTGGGTCTGCGATTTGTTGTCCGGGGTGTTTGAAACTTTCACCGGATATTGCAGAGGATCGCCAGGCTTAAAGCACACTTCATCATTGACTGTTCCAAGGGCCGGCAGGCCCACCGCTGGACTGGGTTGAACAAGCTCGTCCGCCCAGTCAAAGCGGGCTTGAAACACCTTTTCGTTTGTCTCGGGGTCTTCCACCTTGAAAAGGTCCAGCGCGCAATAGCGTGGCTGATCATTATCCGAAACCGGACCGGGCGGCGTGGACCCAAAGATGTCAGCGCCCAAAGCGCTTAGCCAGCGCCAGGGCGAGGCCTCTTTCCAGACCAGCCGGACGCGCCCCTCTTCGGTCACATCGCCATCAAGCACCTCGATGCCATAGTCGGTGCCCTCTTCGGTCTTGGCCGTGCTCGCAAAATAGGTGTGCTTTTTCTGCGCATGCGCCTGACCGGCCGCGGTGCCAAGCCGCCATTGCGGGATGCGGCTTTCGTGGCTGACCACACTGCCATCCAGCACCACAACGCGCAGATGCCCTTCAAGCAGCGGATCTTTCATGAAGGTGGACTCCAGAACCAGACTGTCGATCTCCAGATGCGCTCCAAAGCAAGCCCCACCAGCGCCATTGTCTTGGTACAGCAGCCAAAATCCAACCTTTTTCCAACCGATCGAAAGCAGATCAAGCGGCAGGGTGTAGGAGTCCTCGTCCAGGGTGAACCCGCTTCTTACGCTGACCGAATAGGTCACGTCCGAGCCGTTGAGCCGGGCGGAAATCTCAACCAGTAGACTGTTGTCGGGCAAAACAGTCTTGAAATCTCCAAGCTGAAGCTCGAACGCGGTGACCTTGAGCTTAAGCACCGTTACACCGGATTCTTGGCGCTTCAACGTCAGCTTGTTCTTTGTCGGCTTTAAGGACACCGCAGGAAGATCGACATCCATGTCGAACCACGCAAGGTCGGCGGAAAAGTCCCATTCCGGCAAAGCTAACCAGTCCGGAATCGAAACGTTGCACAGACCGGCCAGCCAACCCAGCGGGATCGACCAGCCCAAATCGAAGGATGGCAGGTCAACGCCAGGCAGGTCGGGGAGGTTGAAGTCCGGCAAGGTGAGTACTTGCGGGAAAAGTTCAAGGAATGTCCGCCATCCCGTGCTGAGGGCCGCCAGCGGGAAATCGAAGCGTACAAAGACATTACCAAGCGCGCCCAAAAGGGCCGATGGCGGCAGTGGAATGGCCAACCGCGTACAAAACGCGACCTCTGTTTGTAGTGTTAGATCGCTGGTACCGCCGCCCGGTAAATTGTCGGAGTGATCAAACTGACCGGCAAGATCAAAGCATGTCGATAGCGTGACAAAGGGCCGCTCTGTGCTGTGGTATTCGCCAGGCCCTGGCACAAAGATCTGCACTTCAACCTGCTTGATATCCACGCCAAGGCGCAGCCCCGCAAAGCCAGCTTGTTGAAGATCCTGAGCAAATCCCGGCTCGCGTGCGAGATCGACGCTCAAGATCAAGGTCTGACCCTTGGCCTTAAAAAACAGCTCGTCGATATTTCCCGGAAGTGCGCCAGGGGTGTCCAAAACTTGAGGGGCGACCAACGCAACCTTACGCGCCGTCGCGCCAAACAGGAATTCAAGATGGGTAATCTCGAATTGACCGGCTGTGACAGTGCCCTCACAGGACATCGCCCCAAGGGCTGTATCATTGCTAGAGTGCGCCTTCAGTTCGAAGATTTTGAGCTTTGCCATCGTCTACCGTCCCTGCGCAAGCACGTAATTTGCAGGGCGAAACGGATTTACGAGATCCTTGAAATCTTTGTCTTGCTTTTCGAAGAACGCCGCGTTGCCTCGGGCTTGCTGCTCTAAGAAAGTGCGTATCCCAATTTCCCCGCCCGGATAATCGTCGAGCGCCGCGCTCAACGCGGTAACGGTCTGTATTAACGCCTTCAACCGCTCATCAAACGCGTCCGCGTTCTTCTCGCGTTCATGATGGGCAGAGTACATCGCCCAGATATCTGCGACCCCACCAAGCACACCCAGCATGCGTTTAAGAACGATCTTGCCGCCATCTTCCGCCACCTGCTCGACAATAGCGCGGGAAAAGACCGCCGGCATACCCGAGCCACCTCCCGCTAAGGCTTCGCCCACGTTGGTCGGCGTTCCAAGGATCGCGTAGACTGGGTCTGGGTCGAACCCTTGACGCTTTTCATAAGTGACTTGCAGCGCGTTCACCATGACGTCGCCAGTCACAGTATAAATCAACCCACCAAGCCCGAGCAGTGTTGTAGCGGTCGCGCCAAGTGTTGCCGCAGGCACAATGAGCGCGACCATTGCCCCACCCACTAGAAGGCTTTTGATTAAACTGTTTGCGTGAAAGAGCGTGTCGTAAAAAACTTTGTCATCTTTGTCAGCCAGAAGGCGCTCAAGTTTTTCATTCAAAGTTCTTGAGCGACTTTGGGCATCCGCAACCCAAGCTTCGACAATCTTGAAGTCATTGTCATTTAGAACCGCCTCGGCGACGTCTTTATAGTACTGTGCTTGCTGATTGAACCGGATCGGGATTTGCACCTCTGGAAGCCCCGTCTCGTCCGGTGCTTTGAGACGTTCTGCCGTCTTCAGCGGAGAAGACGTGATCCAGGAAATCTTTGCCTCGATGATCTTGCGATCAACTGGCTCGGTGGTCATCTCATCAAGCTTCCATCCAAAAGCCTTCGCGGGGTCAACTCTGCTTTTTTTCTTCTCTGGGAAAGAAGACAATTTTTGTTGCAAGACCACGTGTATGTGGCTGGCCGAGATGCCGTTTTTGTTAGCCGCACCGCTTGCATTGCCCGACACGCCCACATACCCGATCACGTGCCCAGCCTTCGCCTGCTCTGGTTTGATCTCGCGTTCTTTGCCTTCGAACCCTGAGAGATGGCCAATAAGCAAGAGCCAGGTTTTGCCCTCGGCAGAGAACTCGATCTCGGCATAGCGGCCAAGACCGGTCATCTTTTTCGGCTGTTTCTTCTCCGGATCTTGTTTCGCAAATTGCGTCTTGTGCCTCAGTTTCCCCGTAACGGGCGCAAAAATTGGGGTGCCGACGGGCGCATAAATGTCGATCCCAGAATGAAGTTTTGCAGTCCCGTCAAGGTTTTTCCGCGTCAGCCCAAACATGCTGGAGGTTGGTCTCCAGACCCCTCCGTCTGAACCCGGGTAAAAGCCACGATATTGGCCATCGAAAGCTTCAACAATGGAGTCGCCCTGCAGAGGGTAACTGCGCGACGACTTAAATATCTTCTTTTGCAGGACCTTACCGGACAAATCTGGTGGCTCTTGCGAATTACCCATCAAAGAATCGCTTTCAATAATCAATCCAAAAACGCTAGCCGCATTAATTTGATATGGCCACAACTTTAGAGAGAGAGCTTTATCCCATTGTTTGTAAAACCTTTTACACATACCGCCCTAAGTACTCGTGCAATTCCAGAGCACTCTGTCAAATTTAAAATACTGAAAAAATTAGTTCCATCCATCACAGGATTGACAAATTAACCGTCCTTGAACGACGAGCGTTAAACAAGTGTATTCAGGTTTTGACGCATATTGCAGAGTCCAAAATTTGGGCTCTTTCGTTGAATTCGCAGCCTGTCATACGAACGGCTTTTATCGGAGCTACTTCCAATTTAGCTCGACGTGATATTGTAAATCCACCGTTTCCCAACAAGGACGGGCCCAGACCGCCGAGACGGCCTGGGTTGAATATTAGGCGGCGTCTTTCGGACCCCAAGGGATGATGGCCTGCAAAGACATGTCGTCCTGGCTTGCAGCCTTGCCAAGGTTGGCGTTGAAGGCGTGATCCCGCACTGTCAGGGTGAAATAGTCAGAACCTGTGTCCTTGTTCTGCTTCTTCCAGATGCCACCGCACTCGACCAGTTTGCCGCGCGGGGAGCGCCCAAGGACGCGGTGGGTTGGTGCCATGGGGTTGCTGCTGGCAACGGGTTCAACCGTGATGTCGAGGTCGAAGGTCAGGGTTGAAATTGAGCCGATACCTTTTGCGGTTTCGATGTCGTCGCTGGTGAATTTGATGCAGTTCGTGGTCATTGCTTTTCTCCTTGTTTGCGTTGCAATGATGGTCACTTTGCAGCTGGCTTAGGCCCGGGCACACCGAAGGCGAAGCGTCAGCGGAGAGGGGCAGGCGCGGATCTTTTTGATGCGCGAGGAATGACCCACCTTTGGTCTTTGGTGGGTCAGGGGAAAAAGATCGGCGACAACCTTTGTGGACGGGACGACAGCTGCGACCAGCATGTCATGCAACTCAGACACCCGGAGAAGTACGGTGGCCGCGAAGGAAGGTGGGTGAACAGCCGAGCGAGATGCCAGGGGCGGCGTCATTTCTGCGCTCTCGCCCCGAGCCGTACCCGGACGAGTTAGAGCTTTGCCGAGCCCTGCCCAACGTGTCGCGACGGCTAGCATCCGTGGCAACGCGATGTGTGTCATCTGACAGGCCATCCCCAAGAAGACCGTCGAGGCATCTGCATTTGGCGCGGTTCATCCGGGCGTCGAACGGAACAGACAAGCGGTTGCGATAGCTAGCTGTTTCCTGCATCGCGCTGACTCCCGGCCCTCTGCCAGCTACGACCAATGCAATCCGGTGGTCGTCGAACATCGTTTGCAGCCGGTAATGACGGCGCAGAATAGCGTATCGGGCAAAGCGAGGACTATCACGGGCTGGGACGCGCGGGACGAGGCCATTTAAGACCCCCCCCGCCCCAGCGACCGTTACCGGAACGGCCGCGATGAAGCGTTGCCACGACCATGCGACGGCTGGTCGGGCTGGCTCCGGAGGAGAGTGCCCGGCCAGCAGCACGTCGCAGGGAGAGGCGACGTTTCAGCTCGGGGAGGGCGGCTGCGTGCAGCCGACCGAGTAGGGCGCGGTCCTGACCAAAAGGCAGGAGGGGCCAAGATCTTACCTTGATATTGACTGCGCCTAGAACAGATCTCAGAAAGGTGCATTGCGTAAGCCTCTTTTTGTGTCGCCCTTCCTCGTGAAGTTGGCGCTGGCTAAATCCGCCACACTTTCCAGTAGCCGCATGTTCTGTTATTGTTCTCATTCTAAACCGTATTCCGATTCCCGAGTGTACCTCAGATGTGCAACCTCTACTCCCAGACAAAGAGCCAGGACGCGGTGCGTCACCTGTTCGACAACATGCTTGAGCAGGACGAGGATCTGGTTGACGCTACTGGGAATCTGCCTCCTTTGACCGACATCTGGCCTGACTATCCAGCACCGATCATCCGGCATGGTGAGGGCGCTGCCTGGGCGCTGACAATGGCCCGTTGGGGCATGCCGACCCCTGCGAAGTTCCTCGAAGGCAAACGTACCGACAAGGGTGTCACCAATATCCGCAACGTCGGCGCGCCCCACTGGCGGCGCTGGCTCGGTGTCGAACATCGCTGCCTCGTGCCCTTCACGAGCTTTTCGGAGATTGACGGGCGCCGGGGTGCGCCGCGCAATTCGTCGGTCTGGTTCGCTTTGGACGAGGATCGGCCGCTCGCCTTCTTCGCCGCGCTGCGAACGACGTGGACCTCGGTGCGCAAGCTGAAGGAAGGCGAGGTGACAGCGGAGATCTTCGGTTTCCTGACCTGCCCGCCCAACGCCGAAGTTGCGCCGATCCACCCCAAAGCCATGCCCGTCATCCTCACGCAGCCCGAGGAATGGCGACGTTGGTTGACCGCACCGGCCGAGGACGCCCTGAAGCTGCAGCGGCCCCTGCCGGACGGGATGCTGAAGATCGTTGCCGAGGGGGTGCGCGAGGATGCGGTTTGATTCCGCTCCGAGCGAGCTCTTTGCCCTGGTCCGGCACCGGGTCCATGAGGCGGAAGGTCCGGGACGGCGCAGCTTCGCTTTGTTGCAAGCCGCCCGACACACCGAGGCCCTGATCTGGATCATTCCCGGTCATGCCCCGCACCAGCCAATGCTCCGGGGTCTGCCCGAAGGCGTCGGGGAGCGGCTGCATCTCATCCGTCCCGTGAACGAGACCGATCTGCTCTGGTCCGCGGAGGAAGCGCTACGATCCGAAGGGGTCGGACTGGTAATCGCGGAGCCGGAAAAGCCCCTCTCCCTAATCGCCGGGCGACGCCTGCAACTGGCCGCGGAAGCTGGGCGAACCACCGGGCTCATGCTGATCCGTGAAGGCCAGGGCAGCAATGCTGCCGAGACGCGGTGGCATTGTACCCCGATTTCGGCGGAACGGCGGGACTCGACTCTGCATCAATGGGCTCTTATTAAGAACAAAAGGGAAACATTAAGAGCTTGGACTGTGCACTGGAATGGTAAGACGGCTGCTGTCGATCCGGTTTCCGCGGCTTGCAAGCGACACGAGCCAGCGGAGACGTCCCGTTGAGGGACCGTTCGCCCTGATCCATAGGTCAGGGAATGCCGATCATGTGCATTGTCTGAACCAAGCCGCCGAGACGCGGGGATTGCGCCTCGGCATGGCGGCGGCCGATGCGCGCGCCATCTGTCCCGAGCTGATAACGCGGCCCGCCGATCTGGCGCGAGAGGCGGCCGCACTGGCAGGCCTCAGACGCTGGGCGGGGCGTTATTCGCCGATGGTGGCGCGCGACGGCCCGGACGGGCTTATCGCCGATATCTCCGGTGTGCCGCATCTCTTCGGCGGCGAGGCTGAAATGCGGGCCGACCTTCATGCGCGGCTGGAACGGGTCGGCCTGACCCTCTCGAGCGCCATCGCCGAAACCCGTGGCGCAGCCCAGGCGCTGGCCCGTCATGGCGGCGGCATCCTGCCCGAGGGCGGGGCGAAGGAGGGTATCGCGAGCCTACCCGTCTCAGCGCTGAGGATCGGGAGCGATGTGGCGGAAGGTCTCGCCCGGATGGGGCTGAACAGGATCGGCGATCTCACCGATCTGCCGCGTGCGCCCCTCGCGCGACGGTTCGGTCCGGCTCTGGTGCTGCGTCTCGACCAGGCGCTCGGCCTTCAACCGGAGCCGGTCTCTCCCGAGGCGGACGCGCCGTATTTCGGGGTGCGGCTGACCATGCCGGAACCTATCGGCCTCGAGGCCGATGTCATGTCGGGCCTCGCGCGCTTGCTAGACCGACTCTGCAGCACACTTGCCCAACACCATCGCGGCGCACGGCGGCTGCGGCTTGAACTGCACCGGGTCGACCGGGAAACCGCGCAAGTCGAGATCGGGCTGGCCCGGCCGATGCGTGATCCCGAGCGGATTGCGGCGCTCTTTGCAAAAGGCGTGTCGCAGGTCGAAGCTGGGTTCGGGATCGAAGCGCTGCGCCTCGTTGCCCATGTGACCGAAGACCTGCCACCTGAGCAGATCGGCGGGCCCCGAACGATAGACCGCGAGGACGCGCTGGCCGATCTCTTCTCGCGGCTCGGCAACCGGCTGGGCTTCGACAGGGTCCTGCGGCTCCTGCCTGCCGCCAGCAAAATCCCCGAGCGGAGCTTTTTAGTAGCACCGGCCGCCTATAGCGCCGCTGAATCTCCGCCGCCACATCGTGGACCAGATCGACCGATCATCATCTTTCCGCCTGAGCTGGTCACGACGAAAGGGCTTGGACAGCCCGGCCATCCCCCCGCCCGGTTCGCCTGGCGGCGCATGTCTTTCACCACGCTCCGTGCGGACGGACCGGAACGGATCGCGCCGGAATGGTGGTTCGACGATCCGGCCTGGCGCTCGGGCCTGCGCGACTACTGGCGGGTAGAGACCCAGGAGGGCCCACGGCTTTGGCTCTACCACACGCCACAGGTCCCGACCTGGCCCGCGCAGAGCTGGTTCGCGCAGGGAGAGTTCGCATGAGCGGCTATGCGGAGCTCTGCGTGACGAGCAATTTCACCTTTCTGACCGGGGCCTCGCACCCCGAGGAACTGGTTACGCGTGCCGCCGAGTTGGGCCTGAGGGCCATCGCCATCACCGACCGCAACTCGGTCGCGGGCGTGGTGCGGGCCTTCTCGGCACTGAAGGAACTGGCCCGCCTGCGCGAAGAGGCCCGCGCCGCGAGCGAGGGGGCCGAGGCTGGTCCGGTGATCCGATCCCGGCAGGTGACCGATCATTCCAGCCGCCAGACGATGCAGCACATGCCGGCAGGCGATGCCCCCCGAATTCCGCCGGACATGGTGTTGCCAAAGCTGATCCCGGGCGCCCGGATCGTGCTGAGCGACAGCGAGGTCGACTGGCTCGCCCTGCCCACGGACATTGCGGCCTGGTCGCGGCTGACCCGACTTCTATCCCTCGGCAAGCGGCGGGCCGCGAAAGGCGAATGTCATCTGACGCGCAAGGATTTGCTGGATTGGGGTCAAGGCATGGTGCTGATCGCGCTGCCGCCCGACCCGATAGAGCATCCGGCCCGAGCATCTGTCAGCGACCTGCGGCACATGCTGCGTACCTTCCCCGGCCAGTGCTTTCTGGGCGCGGCCCCGCGCTATGACGGCCGCGACCCAATCCGCCTCGACCAGCTGGCGCGGATCGCTCAGGACACCGGCCTGCCGCTGGTGGCCCTTGGCGAGGTGATGATGCATCGCTCGTCCCGGCGTCCGCTAGCCGATGTCCTGACCTGCCTACGGATCGGCTGCACCGTCGACACGATCGGGGAGCGGCGGCTGACCAATGGCGAACACCGGCTCAAATCCCCGGACGAGATGGCGCGGATGTTCCATCGCTATCCGGCAGCGACCCGGCGCACGCTGGAGATCGCCGACCGCTGCGCCTTCCGGCTGGACGATCTGCGGTATCAATATCCCGACGAGGCGCGGGACGGCGAGTCCGCGCAGGCGCGGCTCGAACGGCTGTCGCGCGAGGGGCTGCATTGGCGCTATCCAGAGGGGCCGCCCGCCCGCATTGTGACGCGGGTCGACAAGGAACTGAAGCTCATCGGCGAGATGGCGTATGCGCCGTATTTTCTGACGGTCCATGACATTGTGGTGTTCGCGCGCTCGCAGGGCATTCTGTGCCAAGGCCGCGGGTCGGCCGCCAATTCGGTCGTCTGCTACCTGCTCGGCGTGACCGAAGTGCCCCCCGAGAGCATCACCCTGATCTTTGAACGCTTCATCTCAAAAGAGCGCGGCGAGCCGCCGGATATCGACGTGGATTTCGAGCACGAGCGGCGCGAAGAAGTGATCCAATGGATCTACGAGCAATACGGACGCCATCGCGCCGGGCTAACCGCGACCGTGATCCATTTCCGCTCACGTGCCGCGATTCGCGAGGTCGGCAAGGTCATGGGGCTGAGCCAAGACATAATCGCGCGGCTCTCGGGCCAGATCTGGGGCTGGCCGTCCAGCGCCCCGGGCGACGATCGGATGCGCGACGCCGGGATCGATCCGGCCGACGGGCGCGTGGCGCTGGCAGCAAAGCTGATCGGCGAGATCATTGGATTTCCCCGGCATCTGAGCCAGCATGTCGGCGGCTTCGTGATCACCCATGGCCGGCTCGACGAGCTCTGCCCAATCGAGAATGCCGCGATGGCGGATCGCACCATTATCGAGTGGGACAAGGACGATATCGACGCGCTCGGGCTCATGAAGGTCGATGTGTTGGCGCTCGGCATGCTGACCTGCATCCGCAAGGCCTTCGGGCTGCTGGAGGATCACCGTCACCTGAAGCTGAACCTCGCCAATGTGCCATCCGAGGATCCTGTGGTTTACGATATGCTCTGCAAAGCCGATGCGGTCGGGGTCTTTCAGGTCGAAAGTCGGGCGCAGCTCAACTTCCTGCCGCGCATGCAGCCGCGAAAATTCTACGATCTGGTCTGCGAGGTCGCCATCATCCGCCCCGGCCCGATCCAGGGAGGCATGGTTCATCCCTTCATCAACCGCCGTCAGGGCAAGGAAAAGGTCGAAGACCTCGGCCCCGCCATGATGGAGGTGCTGGGGCGCACCTATGGCGTCCCCCTCTTCCAAGAACAGGCCATGCAGATCGCGGTGGTCGCGGCCGGCTTCTCGGCGGGCGAGGCGGACCGGCTGCGCCGCTCACTCGCAACCTTCAAGCGGATGGGCACCATCGGCGCGTTCCGCGAGCGGTTCATCTCGGGCATGTTGGCCCGCGGCTACGAGGCGGGGTTTGCGCAGCGATGTTTCGCCCAGATCGAAGGCTTCGGCAGTTATGGCTTCCCGGAAAGCCATGCGGCGAGCTTTGCGCGGCTGGTCTATATCTCGGCTTGGCTGAAGCGCCACCATCCGCCGGTTTTCACCTGTGCCCTGCTGAACAGCCAGCCGATGGGCTTCTACGCCCCCGCGCAACTCGTCCGCGACGCGCGTGAGCATGGCGTCGAGATCCGGGCCGTCTCGGTCAATCATTCGGCCTGGGACTGCACCCTCGAGCCGCGCGGCGACGGAACGCTGGCGTTGCGGCTGGGGTTTCGGCAGATCAAAGGCATGCGGGAGGAAGACGCGATCTGGATCGAGGCCGCCCGCGGCAATGGATATCCCGATGTCGAGAACCTCTCGCGTCGGGCCGGAGTGAGGCCCGATGCCTTGGAACGGTTGGCCGAAGGCGACGCCTTCGCCTCGCTCGGTCTCAATCGGCGCGATGCGCTCTGGGCCGCGCGGGCGTTGCGAGGGCCAAAGCCCCTGCCCCTCTTTGGAGCCGACGGTGAGGGCGGAGTGGAACCGCAGGTTACGCTGCCGGCGATGACGCTCGGGCAGGAGGTGATAGAGGACTATCTGGCACTACGACTTTCTCTGCGCGCCCATCCGATGGAGTTGCTGCGGCCGCGCTTGCCGGACAGTCTGCCGCATGAACGTCTGGACCGGGCCACCGGGCGCATCACGGTGACGGGTCTCGTGATCACGCGGCAACGGCCCGGCACGGCCTCGGGCGTGATTTTCCTGACGCTGGAGGACGAAACTGGCGTGTCCAACGTTGTGGTCTGGAGCCGGGTCTACGAGACCTTTCGCAAGGCGGTGATCGCCGGGCGGCTTCTGCGCGTCACTGGCCGGATCGAACGCGAGGGACAGGTCGTTCATGTGATCGCCGAGCGGATCGAGGACATCTCGCCGATGCTTTCGAGCCTTGGGCGGCCGGCCACCGACGCAGGAGGTCGCCAGACCGGTGCAGCAGGCCACGCCACGTTCGGCGGCCGCGGTTCAACGGCCCGGCATCCGCGTGACCAGGGAAAGAAGTTGTTTCCAAGCCGGGATTTTCACTAAGGCGTGGCCTCATATCGGTCGCAATAAACGGGGCCAATATCGTGACCACTGGAAATGCAGACTCAATTGGCAGGACGGGTGTCGCAGCAGATGACCTCAAGGCAACGGCAATCAAGTTTCCCCTTGAATGCTTCAGTCCAAAAAATCAAAGGTTGCTTCAACGACAAGGCCATCAAAACAGGCGGAACACATTTTGATTGAACTGAAAATCGAACTTATTGGCATCAAACCACCCATCTGGCGCCGGATCTTCGTGCCGAATGATATCAGCTTGGACATCCTGCATTCCGTTCTTCAGGGCGCTATGCCGTGGCAAGACTATCATTTGCATGAGTTCGAGATTGGCGAGGACAGGTTCGAGGCCCGCGACGAAAGTGACGACAGCTGGGATCCTGACGATGGCCGGAAGGACGAGAAGAGGTTTACTCTTGGAGAGCTGGTCAGGAATGGCAGTCAGTTCACATATACTTATGACTTCGGCGATGGTTGGCGACACCTCGTCACTGTCGAGAAAGTTGGCAAAACAACCGGAAGACCAGATCAGGACTTTCCCGCCTGTGTTGCCGGAGAGCGCGCGTGTCCGCCAGAGGACAGTGGAGGGCCCTACTCTTACGAAGAATTTCTCGACGCGCTGACCGACAAACACCACCCGGAACATCGTGATACAAAGCAATGGGCGGGCGCGTTCGAACCGGAAGTGTTCAGCGTGCAGCAAGCCAATGCAGCCGTCGGTGCGATGTTTGTTTGGGCAAAAGAGCGCCGCGATCGAAAGTGAAACCTGGCTCTGGTTTGGCGCAGCTGCTTCGACATGGGCACAAAGCTTCAACTTTTCGATCCGAATGACAGAGTGTCTTCTCAGCCCTTCGAGGGCATCCCCGCCCTGCTTCGCTGGTGAGCTTCAGAGCCGACAACCACCAATCTCTTTGAGAATGTAAAAATTTGTCCATCCTTGACGGACTATCTCACAGGTCTCCACAGAAACAAGTGGCGGTCTCTTTAAAAATATATCATTGTGTCGCTTATGAGCGGACAAGAACACGAAAAACTAAAGAACCTTCTTGAGGCTGTCCCCACGGGGTTCCTCGTGGACTCCGTCTGGCTTGAGCACCACGGGATAGGCCGGCGTTCGTCCTACGCTTATGTCCAACGCGGCTGGCTAGAACGCCTTGGCCGCGGCGTCTTCCGCCGCCCGGCACCAGGCAGCGCCACCACGAACACGCTCGACTGGAAGACCTGCCTGCTCTCGCTCCAGCACATCATGCACTACCCTGTCCATATCGGGGGGGCAACGGCATTAGGCCTGCAAGGCTATGCGCACTATCTCTCCCTCGGAGACAAGAGCACGGTCTGGCTCTACGGCTCAAAAATCCCCAACTGGCTCGAAAAACTGCCGCTCAACGCCGAACTCCGCCCACGCAGCGTATCGCTGTTCTCCGATCCGGAGTTGGGTGTCGCTGACACACTAAATAATCTCAACGAGACAGCATCGTCCCTGCCATGGGACTGGAAACTGGTGATGTCCTCGCCGGAACGCGCGATCTTTGAGGCGCTGGACGAGTTGCCGGATCAAGAGAGCTTTCACAACCTCGACATGGCGTTCGAAAGCCTGACGACGTTGCGCCCGAGAACCCTCGCGGCGCTGCTCAGCAGTTGCAAGAAGATCAAGGTCAAACGCCTGTTCTTCGTGTTCGCCGACCGCCACGACCATGCCTGGCGCAAGCGACTCGATCCGGAAGAGTTCGACCTCGGCAGCGGCGACCGCGCATTGGTTAAAGGCGGCAAGATACATCCGCGCTACAGGATCATGGTGCCCGAAGAGTTTGTAAGAAAGGAACGTGGTCATGGCGCGTGAAGACTATGCCGCCCAAGTGGCCCTGCTCGTGCGCATACTGCCGTATGTCGCAAAGGAAGAGATATTTGCGCTGAAGGGCGGGACGGCCATCAACCTCTTCTATCGCGACCTTCCGCGCCTCTCGGTCGATATCGATCTGACCTATCTGCCTGTCAAAGACCGCGCCGAAAGCCTCGCCGAAATCAACGACGCGATGGACCGGATTGCCGCCGCCATCGAAGACGGCATCACCGGTGCCAACGCGCAGCGTATTGCGGGCGGTGGCGGCGGCGCCACACGCGCGCTCGCACGCCTCGGTGCAGCCGAAATCAAGATCGAAACCTCCCCTGTCACCCGCGGCGTCGTGCATGATCCGGAACAACGCGAAGTCTCGGAAGCCGTCGAGGAAGAGTTCGGATACGCGATGATGAACATCGTCTCCTTCGAGGATTTGTTCGGCGGTAAGCTACATGCGGCCGTCGATCGCCAGCACCCGCGGGATCTCTATGACGTCAAGCTCCTCTACGAGAACGAAGGGTTTACCGACGAGTTGTTCCGCACCTTCCTGATCTATGTGGCGAGTTCACCACGCCCGCCGCACGAACTGCTGAACCCAAACCTGATCAATCTGGATCAGCCCTACGCGCGAGAATTCGAGGGCATGACGAAGAAAGCGGTCAACCTTACGGAATTGATCGCAACGCGCGACCGCCTGATCGGGGACATCCAATCCCGAATGGATGAAGACGCGAAGAGGTTTCTGAGAACCCTGCATGAAGGCGATCCCGACTTCGACGCGATCGATCGCCCTCAAGCGGCCAGGTTACCAGCCGTCAGATGGAAGCTGATCAACGTGAACAAGCTGAAAGCAGAAAACCCCAAGAAGCATGCCGCCCAAGGCAAAGAGTTAGAGAAGCTCCTCGGCTGAAGATGGATCAGAGATGACTGATTTTGAGAACGATCCCGATCATGAAGAATGCTTGGTCACGGTTGTTGATGTGCTCGGCTTTCCAAGAGGTCTGCGGGCCGCCCCAGCTTCGAGACAGCCACTTCCAGCGCGTCAATCTTGTCTTCGCGCGACAGGGAAAAGTAAGTTTGGCTTTCTGTCATTGCGATGACGCGAGCGCGCTAAGTTCCTTGGCCAACTAGGTTGGCGCACAGGCGCGAAGGCTCAGAAGCTCGCGCTGCTCCTCTTCGTTCAGCGTCGCCTTGATACGCCTCAATGCCTGAGCAGCTTCGGATTTGCCGAAATAGGCGAGCGCCCGAAAGGCGTACCCGGCACGACTGATGGGTGCTCGAAGCTGCCAGCTCGGCACATGTTTAAGCTCGACGCTTTGCACTCCGAGTTTCAAATGACGGCTCGGCCCGGAGGTCCAATACACTTGACGGGAAGGATTCTGCGCCGAAATGCCGAGCAGGTTCGCTGCCGACGCTCCGCTTTGCGACACGCGCTCACCGGTTGATTTCGCAATGTGCTCAACCACGGCCTGAACCGAGGGCGCCCGGTTCCCGAAGCGGGTCTTCACAGGCGACGCGAACAATCCTCGCCTCACACGCATAAGCTCCCCTCGCCGCACCAGCCGCGACAGCGCCTGATCGACCGCCGCACGCTCTCCGAGGTGCAACAACTCCCGCGCCGACAGGGTCGCACCCTCCGGCAATGCTTCAGCATAGGCCTTGATCGCTTGGGATGTGGTTTGCATGATCGCCTCCAAGTGTCAGATATGTAGCTTAGTTTCTGACCGCTTCAAGCAAAAGCTTCCGCGGCTCACGCTGGGCCTGGAACAGATCGCACAATGAAGCCGCCGTCCCAAAAGTGTTCAGGCAAAGGAAGGATTCGTGACGATAGAAAATCATGACCAATTGGGTTCACGCGGTCAGGCTCACAAGAGCCAAGCAACGTAAACGGCCCAAACCAGCCTTTCAGAAGAAGGCGGGACGCTGCGGTGCAGATTTCCCAAAGCTGACCTTGAATCACACTCGCAGAATTTGGTTTCCCATTTTGGAAAATCCGCATTGTCTTGTTTGCCTATGTAATGCAACCTCTACGCAATTGTGGGTTGAGTCTTTCCCGCTAGATGATTGTTTGCTGTGAACTCACAGCCAGTGTTGGGAATAATTTAGTATGGTGCGACCCACCAAGCGGCAAAGAAGCAATTTCTTAAGTCAATTTGAACTGGATGAACGGCTTCTCAGGCGTGAAGATAAGAAATCTGGAAGGCCGAGCTTGGTCGAGGGTTACTCAAACACAGACGCCCAAGTTCTTGTTAAATCATGGTCTGCAAGCAAGAATGATAATCCCTTGCTCAAGGATATTTGGCATCACGAGCTTCGACAACTCCATCGAATATGCGGGTATCCCGGCGCGAACGACATAATCGCTCCGATATATGCGACAGGCGACGATGATGAGGGATTTCATTTAGCTCTAGATGTTGGGCAGCGTCGCCCCTTGGCGACAATTCTTGATTTTGGAAATAGAAATCAATGGCTTAAGCAAACCAACCGCGTCACGAACAGAATTCGTTTGTGGCGAAACATGCAGAGGGTTTGTTGTGGAATAGAGATCATTCATCAACAAGGCCTAATTCATAGAAACATAGATGGATGGTCAGTATTGACGTCAGGTGGCGAGCAACTTGATTTCCAACTTACTGGCTTTGAGTGGTCAATCCGACTTACAGGAGTCAGCGCGCAAATTAGTAGGTCCAGTACTGCAAAGGAAAGTATCGCAACTGCCTCTTTCTATTCTGACTGGCGTGACTTCGCACTTCTGATCAGTGAGTTGCTGCGCCTCGACAAGAAGAAGATTGCCGATCCAAGTATTCCACCTTCTTCAGTGTCTGAGAGCGTCTTGACCGAAGAAATCAAGCTATTAAGAAAGCTCGTTGTCGCGGAAAAATTCGAACGATTAGACGGCGATACAATCAATAGCGAAATCGATGAAATCGTTGCATGCCTTGAGCGGTTTGAGGCCAGAATAGAGCAAAACCTACGCCTCGCAGTTCGCCTCGGCCCACAGTCAAGCCTTTCTGACGCGATTAGAATCGCTACGGATGGCGAGATCGAATCCAATAACACCCAAGCTCAACTAAGTTTCATCGAGGCCGACATCTACGAACGACCGAGGCTGCTTTTGATTAAAGCTGACGGAATCGCAGATAGCCGACTTGTAGTTTGCGGGCACCAACTGACTTACTCTTTGGCTCAGTTTACCCACAAAGCCTCTCAGGGCGATGGTTCTTGGGATCTCGCTTATTGCGAACGGACCGAAAAAAAGAATCCCGCGCCCATAAATATTATCTCTGAGGGCACTGTTCCGAGCGGAGAAATCAGTATTTTTTCCTTAAGGGACGCCAACAGAGATTTCCCAAGACTTCGTGGGAAGCTTCGTAGTTGGCAATCTCTTTTGGACAGTCTCTCGAATAGCAACAGCACTGTCTTGGGCGGCAGTAGCGCTATTGAGGCTCTATCCCTCACGTCGTTTGTTGATGCAATTTATGCGGCAGCGGACTCCTTCCCTGTTGAGGTTCAGAAAGATGATAATGAGCAATCGGAAGATCTCTTTTCCGTGCGCGTTATGGTCCGTCAAGACACCGAGCGCGAAGCGCTCTCTGAAGCATTGGGCCTCAAACCTCTCGCCGATCGCCTTGATGATCTAGTTCAGAAAGATAGCCGCGCTGAAGAGTGGGTCATATCGGACGGGCAGCTTGTAGGTGTAAAGGAAATTGCTAACACCACTTGGCGCCTAACCGATCGGATCGAAAACGAAGGGGGGGTATCATACAAACTGTCAGGTAGTGATCCACTGCCTCTGCTGACCCAACCGCTTCTCCTACTATCGGACTTTGTAGGTAGAGACACACAATTCCGAAGACGAGTTAAAGCAATAAGTGCGCTAAAAGAGCACTCTGAACTAAGCGCGATGCTAGAGGACCCGCGCTCAAAAATTCTTGAAACTCACGAAGTAGCGGATAGGAACGATGCTTGGAAAGAGCTTGATCCATCAAAACAAGAAGCTTTGGACCGGATCATATCCACTCTTCCAATTTCTCTTGTCCAGGGTCCGCCCGGCGTAGGAAAAACCCGATTAGTTAGGGACCTGACCGATCATATTTTCAGGGCAGACCCTACGAGTCGGGTGCTCTTAACAGCTCAAGCAAACTCAGCCATTGACCACTTAATGGATGAAATCCTCTCAGAGGTTTCGTTGCCTGACGATTGCTTGATCGTGCGACCTAGAGCAAAGGACTACGAAGGGACGCACGATGACAGAAGCCCGCGAAATGTAACAAGAGGAGTGATTTCGGATTTCTGCAAAAGCGAGATAGCGGAAAACGCACCGAAATATTTAAGATCGCAAATTGATGATCTGCGAAGCATTTCGACGAATGTTGGAAATGCGCGGCCAAAGAAGTCTTCGGGCGTGTCGGGTAAGGATGTTCAGGCCATAGAGCATTTAGTGCTTCGATCGGCAAATGTAGTCTTTTCGACGGTGAACTCCTCCAGCATTGAACGGCTAGTTGAAGAGAAAAACCAATTTGACTGGAGTGTTATCGAAGAAGCAGGCAAAGCAAACGGACTAGAGCTGCTTGCCCCCCTTCTATTGTCACATAGACGCCTCATGATCGGAGATCACAAGCAACTAGCGCCTTTCGACTCCAATCGTCTAGAACGCTTGCTTCAAGATCCTGAAAATGTTCGCAAAACAATATCCGCAGGCGCTCAGTTCGTCGGACGCAGTCTAAGAGACCAAACTATAGATGAAGTCATCGAGCTAGCCGTTGAAGTTGAGTTTGACTTCGCGCCACTTTGTGCGAAAGCGATTGAGCTTCTATCCCTGTTCGAAACGCTTATTGAGAATCAGTTAGCGTGGCAAAAAAACCGACCAAAGGCTCGGAAATTAGCATCGGTACTGAACCAGCAGCACAGAATGCATCCTACGATTGCTCGCATAGTTTCAAAAACATTTTACGATGGAGAACTTGAAACCTATCACTCAGCTTCCCGCCGATTTGAGCAAGAAGAACCACCATTCCGTTCCTTGGACGCCGCTCGGCTTCCTGACTCTCCGCTTGTGATGGTCAATATGCCTTATGTCCAATCCGAGCTCGGCAAGAAATTTGGCGACCAGAGTCCGACTTGGCACAATCCGGATGAAGTCTCGGCTGTCGTTGAAGCTTTGAAGCTACTCAAAGTACCACAAAGCATCCAGAAGAAGCCGACTATTGCGGTCTTATCACCATACAGTGAGCAAGTTAGACGACTAAGGAAACGAGTAGATGATGATTTGGCAGCGTTCCCAAATCTTCAGGAGTTCGAAGGCGCTGTTGATCAATCAATTTGCGGTACCGTCGACTCGTTTCAAGGGAACCAAGCGGATGTTGTAGTTGTTTCGCTTGTCAGGAATAACCATCGATCCTCTTTGAACGGCGCTCTCGGTTTTCTGTGTGACGCACGGCGAATGAACGTGCTCTTTAGTCGTGCGCGTTGGAAACTCATTGTGGTGGGTTCGTTCGATTTTCTAAACACCGTACTGACAGCCAACAAGGCTAGAGATAATGCGGATGATTTTTTCTTGAAGCACCTAATGAGAAATCTAATTGTCGAAACAGATGCCAAAAATGCTGTTCTGATAGACTTTAAAACATTGAATAAGGGGACTGAACAATGACTACAGTTCGTGTTGCAGTCCCAGTTCTTCAGGGCACTAAGAAATTTGTGTTTGATAAAGGTCGTCCCTGGACGGTTATAGAACATTCACTGTTGGCCTCAATTGCGCAGGGCGCTCAGAGTTTTTTGAATCTGCAGCAAGGATCCAATCTACCCCGTCGCGTCCTTGTCGAAGCAATTGTTAGACTCATGAGAGTTGGGTGGGTGGAACTGCTTGACGTCGGCAGCAATATGAATTTCCAAACTACGCCTTCCGGAACTGCCGCTGCGACATTACGGGAACTACCGAGTCCGCTAACGCGACACAAGCAACGCCGCAGCTTCGTGATCGACCAGATTTCTGGAACGGTATTCCGTAGACGACAACTGCCATTCCATCATGAATATCATATCCAAGACCTAGAGAAGCGAGATGCAAACATCATACGCATTTCAAGGCCAGAGAAAGAAAACGCGGGGGACGCAACATCGCTTCTGCATGTATTGTTCGAAGAAGATGAGCAATTTGTCGCGTTTGACGGCGGGGGTGAGCGCCTCATGGAAAGGTGGGCGCTCGTCGTCGTTCGAGACGGAATAGTCGACGGTCTACCATCTCACGCATCTGAAGAGCTCACAACGACCATATTAGAAGCTGCGCGTTCGTATAAACCGAAGTCACATGGCCAAGTACCGCAAACCGTTACAGCGAGGTTTCAAGTTAAGCCACCGCGCTTGGATGAGGTCCCATGTAGATTTATGAACTCCGAACTTGTCATCGGCGGTACAGAGCATAAGAGCGTCTTGATTGACGCAATCAAGAAGGCACGTCACAGGATCATCATTCATTCGACATTCATTTCCGAAGAGCGATTCAAAGATGTTCTTTCTAACCTCCGGATCGCTCTAGATCGCGGTGCGATGATTGACATTCTGTGGGGGCAAGAAACGGATAGCAGTGGAAAAAATCCTTCCCGTCAAGCAGCGCTCAATATTCGGAAACAAATGACCGGAAGTAATATCGACCGGCTCAGAATACATACATCCTCAACACACTCTCATTCAAAAATCCTGATTTCAGATCAAGGTCGAGCAAATGAGTTTGTTTGCTACATCGGCTCGTGCAATTGGCTATCAAGCGATTTTCAAAGTTTCGAAGTTTCGGCAACAATCAAGAACAGCAACTTAGTTGCTGACGTATTTTCGAAACTTGCTGAGATGTGCCGTTCGCCGAACGGTCATTTCTCTCGCCTTTCAGAAGAGTATATGAAACTGGCAGCGACCGTTGCAAAAAATCGTTTTGAACAGTCAGGGAGCTCACGAATAGCTCTAGTCTACGGGCCGATGCACAAAGATTTGATACTCCGTGCGAGAGATGAAGTTCAGACAGAAGCATTTATATGCAGTCACCGAATGAGCCCTGCATCTGGCCCTTTAGTCTTATCTGCGATGGTAGCGGCAGCTTCCAAGCAAGATCGCCTTGTGAAAATATTCTACGGTAGAACTTCGGGAGGCTTATCGTCGGAAGACGCGGCTGCGCTCGTAAGAGATGATATGGGAACGGGTGTCAATGTACAGCCAATCTTTGACCCTCGCCTCCATGCTAAAGTCTTAGCTTGGGACAATGATAACTTAGTTATTTCCAGTCAAAACTGGCTCTCTGCTGACCCACCAACGGACAAGCCACTATCTGAGATAGGGCTATTCATAAATAGCAAAAACATTGCAAGCCACTTCAAGGAACGATTTCAGATGTCATTGCGCAGTTAAAGATAGTTAACTCCAAAGGCTTTGAATAGCAGCTTTGCTAATCACAAATTGAAGCCTTTGAACCTGCAGCGAAAGTCTGCAATCCGCCCTTTTTGTCGATCAACGTGAACAACCCGTAGGCGCCACTCGAGTACCCCGGATGCTACATTGCCGAATTCCCCAAAGCCGCCTTTCGATGAGTGGCGCAGTTACAGTACGGAGGAATGAACACCGCGCTAAAGCATCCATTCGAATCCTGCCTGCTCAAAGCAGGTGATCCAATCCGTTCTTCACGAGGAACCGCTGCATCTCGTCAGATATCGGGCGCTCAACATCAAACTCACCAAATCGGCCGACAAATCGCTGCCAGTTCTTGGTCAGCCAGCCTTTTCTGCGCTCGTCTGGAGCGATCCAGATCCAGTCCAACTTCATCTGACCCCCGGCCTCTGCATCCGTTGGTCTGAAACAGCAGGTACCAACGATACGATGGTCGTCGTCGACAAAAAGAAACCCGATCGCTTCCTCATCAGAGGTCGGGTCCCATTGTGTGAAATCGAAGCCCATCTCGCGCTTGAAGGCTTTGGCCCTCCGGTGAACGGCGATCCGTAGCCAGCTAGGTGACCGCTCGTTAACCCAGACTGCTTCTGGATCCACTTTCAGGGCTGTCTTAATCGCCCTGGACGGCACGGGGCGCAGCGTTGTGACCGTCTTTCGATGGAAAATCCGGTGTTCATGCTCATCGGGCTTGTAGCCGCTCAAATAAAGCATGCCGCAGACAGGGCAGGTGACAGCTTCACGAGCGGGGCCTTCGACGCAGTGAGGCGCGGTGACACTCATAATGGCGGGGGCGCCGTCGGCTCCGTTGGTGACCTCGACCCTGTAACCGGAAGAGGTCTTGAAAGTGTCGACCTCACCAATGGGTATCACGCAAGGTTCTGTACCTACAGTAACCGGCCCCATCGTATGCCGCTGGTCAATGTACCAGAGCGCGGTCACCTCTTCATCGGACACGCAGCTATGCTCTTCGGTTTGCCGGGCCACCTCGGCGCACACAGCAGTCGCGTTCACCTGGAACCCCAAACGTTCCAGCCATATCAGGAGACAGGCCGCCCCCGCCGTGCTGAGCCCCACCCCCCCACTAAAGTCGTGGTCCTTCGTTTGCGGCTTGAAACCCACGAATGGCAGGTTGATATTCAGCTGCCTCGCGATTCCCTCAACGTCCCTTAAAGCCGTCCAGTCGACCCGGCTATCCTGCATTGAGATCAGATCTTCAAGCTGATGCAGTTTAGCCCACCCCTGTTGGGAAATAGCCTCAATTAGAGCTCGCCCTCTCGAAGAGGGATTACCAGACCCTGGCCGCTTCAAAGCGTTCACCAGAATAGCAAGCTCTCGAGCAGGGAGAGAAATGTAGTTCACAAATGTCATTTTAGTGTCCGACGTTTGCGTCACTCTACAAACGGCTATCCGGACAGGCATGCTTGCAAAGCTAATATCGGGACCGTCAGGTATTGTAACAGAGTTTTTCTAGATGGAAGCTTCCCACATATTTTAGTCGATCTCACTCACCGACGCCAGAGATTGGACACCTGAAATACTAAAGCCGACATCGAAAAGCGGCACGGAAAAGAAATAGCCGTTGCAGAGGGGAAGAGGAAAATTCTAAGGAGTGCGGCGGACTCAGTTGAGACGATCAGCTTTGCATATCACAATAGACTGCTTTCCGCTCGTTTATGAGTAGCAAGCGCCCACGTCGCCACGCGTTACCTAAGTGACTGCTTTCGTGGTGTCGCTGCGGACGCCGCGCCGCACTGCCATAAGACCGCTTTCCGCTCACAACGACGAGGAGGGAATGCCTTGTCGCGAGAATTGCACGAGGCTTCGTTCAGAAATAATGAAACGATTTTCACATTGCAATCATGCGGCTTTTTGGAGAACGCAGAAGAATCGTTGCACGGCAAATGAAACGATAAGCAGAGCGGCGGACTTCACTATCAGCATCGGCAATGCGTCACCCGAAATCGACCTCTGGTGCTTGGTCGACAACTCCCGCATCCTCCAACTGTTCCCGATCGGGAAGATCGCGAAGGCTCTCCAACCCGAAGGCGACAAGGAACTGCTCGGTTGTCACAAAGGTATAGGGCGCACCGCGGCGCGGCGATCGTGGCCCGGTCCCGATCAGGTCGCGCGCATGCAGCCGGCCGATCAGGTCGCGGCTGATTTCCTTGCCGAAGATGTCCTTGAGCCCGTCCCGGGTGATCGGCTGGTGGTAGGCGATAGCGGCCAGCACCGCGACATCGAATTCACTCAAGTCCAGTAATTGGTTGCCGACATCCGCCGCTGCGCGGATCACGGGGGCATAGACGGATCGGGTCCGGAACATCCAGCCGCCGGCGACCTGGGCGATCTCGAAGGCCCGCCCCTCCAGATCGGCGGCGAGGTCCTCGACGAGCAGGTCAACCGAGGCCCCCTGCCCCACGACCCGCGTCAGGTCTTCGCGCGGCACCGGCGATGCAGAGGCAAAGAGGACTCCTTCGATCCGGCGCATCCATTCCTGCCAGCGCAACTCTGGCGGCAGGTCGGGCAGCTCGCGATCCAGTTCAGGGTCAGAGCGATCCTTCGTCGACTTTGGTGGTCGCATGTCCGAACCGCGAAACCGGTTCCCACTTTCGCTGTCCATGCTCACACCTACACCCCGTAGAGCCGGAAAGTGTCGCGCCCGGTCAGCTCGCGCACTGCGCCGAGGTCGACCAGCCGGTCGCAGAGCCGCCGCGCGGCGCGATCCGGCAAAGGCAGCGCCGAGGGAGCAACAGCATCGCGGGTCAAAAACATCTCGACTGCCTCGCCTGCGCCCTTGGCCCGCAGCTTCGTTGCGACGGCTTTCAGATGCGCAGCCCGCCGCGCGAGATCTGCGGCGAGGCGCACGGCTTCGCCCACTGACAAGACCAGTGCGCGATGACAGACGAACCGCAAGTCGTCACCGCGCTTGCGCAGATCGGCGCGTTTCAGGCCTGCGGCCAGAAGCGGTACGAGATGCGTCCAACCGAGCGCTTGGGCGAGCGCCGCATCCGCCAGGATCAGCGCCGCAGCCTCTGCGCGACGTTCGTCCGCCAGCACCGCTTCCAGCACCATCGCGGCACGGGTCACCGGAGCCCGCCATCCGCCTCGGGGCCCCGCATCCAACCACGCCGCAAGCCGCCCCGGCGCGACACTGGGTAAGGCGCGACCCAAAGCCTTGACCGACACCGGCCGTTCCACCGCGTGCCGCCAGGCGAGCAGAACCTCGCCCGCCGGACCCGGCAAATCGCCCGGGCGCATCAGGTGCACCGCATCTCGCAACTCCCCTGTCCACTCCGAACGCCCGGAAAACGCAACACAAGCCTCCGCCGTACGCAGCGCGAGGCGATCCCGCAACAAGGCGTGGGGCACTTCCTCGTGCCCCAATACAACATGCAGGTGGTTCAGCACCGCACCCGACAAAAACGCAACATCTTCAGTGGTTTCAGCACGCCTGGAGGTGACCCAGGCAGGCATCCGGGGTAACGTGTCAAGGTCGCTGATGTTATCCGGTCGGGCAAAAGTCATGCCTGAAGCCTACACCAGCACGGCGCTTTCTACCACAAAATAGCAAACAAACCGCCCTACCCTGCTGCTCGCTTTTATGTCCAATAAGTTTGCATTATCGGACATGCGAGTATATGCTCAGCGGCATGTCAGAAAACCACGAGAAATCGATGTCGGATGACCGAAGTTGATGAGATTCAAGCACTT